>CAXEMW010000141.1:0-8258 GCA_963997395.1 uncultured Planctomycetaceae bacterium | reverse complement strand
TTTACCTCCGTGACCTCCGTGACCTCCGTGACCTCCATGATCGCCATGACCTCCATGACCTCCGTGACCATGCCCTCCACTCTTGGGGTGAACATCGTCATGAATATCATGGATTGTTTGAGAACGTGTTTTCTGAGCACTCTCTGATTTTAAGTCATACGGAAATAGGCTGGCCACGATCGTTGTGCGAAAACGAGAAGGTACTACCAGGAAAACTCCAAACAGGATGACTACTAAAAGTAGACTAATAAAAACACCAGCAACAAAACCTACCCACCTGCGATCGACCATTACTGAAAACTTTCCTACCTTCTATCTATCTCAAATAACTGAAATTCTATCATAAGTTCCGACGAACGAATTCGACGATCTTATCCAACACCCCGACCTGCCGCATACACTTAAGAGGTATTAAGGTGCTCTTCTCGCACAATGCGAACTCAATGAATCAGTTAAGACAGGCAGAAATCTTCGCCACAACGTTATTCATACGCATTCTGTTTTCTCACCCGCCACTTCCTGCCACTTCTTCTGATGCACGCGTCAGTAATGCCAAGACAATGTGGTTTTCTGTACTAGCAGCCAAATACCGTACCGAACCATCGCATAGCACAATATTTACTCCACCGGGATGGTCAGAAAACATGGGTACATTAGGCCCTGCCTCCCAGACTTTTGCTGGTGGTGGATTGATCAGTGAAACATTTCGGTGCGAGTGGCCAACATAATTACAATTTAGCCCCGATGCCCAAACGCCTCTGGCCTGCCCACCACCTAAACCAACACCCGACCATTCAAAAATTAGGATTGTCTTGGAAAGCCCATCCGTAATCCATTGGTAGGGAACGCCCTTACTCAAATCACTGACCTCACGAAGCAAGAGCACCCCAGTGTTGGATGGATACGGCTTTCCGTGGTGATCGAAATAGTGTGCTTCATTCGGATTGACACCAGAATTTCCTGAGTAGTCTATGCACGCCATTCCATAAAAATCGCCTGACTCACTGATTGTGTCGTCGTGACGAGACGACTCTTCCCGAGAAACACTTGGGCAAAGATATTGCCGTATCTTTGTTGTTGTTGCTCTATGATTTACGGGTGAACGAAAATCGGCATTCATGAACAGACGAGTGTCGTCTGATACAAGTTCGGCATCTGCCACCGGTTCCCACGTGGCCTGACGATCAACATGATCCATAAACTCAAGAAAAAAACTACTCCATGAAACAGTTTTAAAGTTTCCTTTTTGAATTCGCCCGGGCGGCATGTGCTCCCGATGCGATGAAGCAAACTGGGCAGTGGCCAGGCCAATCTGCTTCAGGTTATTTTGACATGAAAGACGTCTACCGGCTTCACGAACTCGCTGCACCACAGGCAGTAGGAGCCCTACAAGAAGTACGACGACGGCAGCGACTACAAGAAGTTCGATGACCGAGAATCCTGCCCAGCTTTTCTGTTGTGTAGAAGCCGAAAGCATTTGGCACCCCCATAAATTGTACGCAGCATTCATCAAGCAGGTTCGGGTTTCACATTGATGATCAACGATGCGTACAGTTCGTGGGAATCATTCCAATCTCTTTCGTTTCTGGCTTAAAAAGAAGCCGCATCTGGCTTATTTGCCCCAGCTTCACCCTTTGTCTCAGTAATCCAAAAAACCCTCAAAATCGACACATTTTGTGTCGATTTCCTAAATAGAAACAGCGGGGAGAAACACCCGACCAATTCTGATTCCATGCGTGCTTCCCACAACCAAAAATCTGTTTGGAGAGTAAACGTCTGCCGTGCGCGCGTGCGTTTTGGAGGCCTGTGCGCAATCACTGTAATTCTCGCAATTCTTTACTCACAGGAATTGCGGGCGCACCCTACAGACTTCGCCTTACCTATTGCCTCGTATCAAGATGATGCCGAATACGAAACGATCCCCCCGCCTGAACCAAGTACAGATGCTGGCCGGGATGACTTGCGATCTGCTATTCGATCTGATCCCGAATTAGCAGCGGTTGTTCGCGAAGAAGCTGAAATGATAATTGCTTCTCAACTGGCTGGCATCCCACGCCCCCGATACATTCCAGCGACGTCACTTGTCGATTTAAAAGGTCTTGAAGTGTATGCATCAAGAAATCGGCACTCATTTCCGTTTTCATTTTATCTCAATGGTTTCGTTCAGGTCCGTTGGTTTGAATTTGCACGTTCTGTAGAAACTTGGACAGCGAGTGGCCCCATAGACGGGAAGGGGGGCCAAGCCGAGCCTACGAACTACCCGGTAAATAATATTAATGTCTTTGAAATTAATAGATTTTTTCTTACCTCAGAAGGTTACGTCACAGATGAACGCCTGCGTTACTCACTCACCCTCTTTGGAACAACGAATAACGGAAACAACTCTGCTATTGCCCCACTCGGTTTTGCTGCCTGGAAATTTAACGATCAAGTTACGATGAGCGGAGGCGTCTCTTTTGTAGCAGCAACAAGGGAGTGGGGAACATCGAGTCGCTGGGTCCAGGGTATCGACCGTAGCATGGCGAATACATTCTTTCGACCTTCTTACTCCCCTGGGTTTGAATTTAAAGGAAAACTCCTTGATGGAGAATTTCGCTATCGTGGAGGAGTATGGAACGGCATTGACGGTTCGCGCGCCGGGGTCAATCGATCGGGCACCGCCATGGCATGGGCTGGGATTGTCGCATGGGAGCCTCTTGGGGCATACGGCCCCTACTACTCCGACATGGAAGTTCATCGCAAGCCCGTAGTACGCTTAGGCTGCAGTGGAATGCACGCGTTGACACCAACCAGTAACCAAAGTGAGTCGTTTTCAAATCCAGAAGACACACTCGTACGTCTCAGCAATGGCACACCAATTTCTGCCCCAGGGGCAATTCAAGCAGACACAAAGATCACAAAAGTTCGCGTTCAACTTGCTACTGTTGACATTGGATGGAAGCACCAGGGCACCGCAATTAATTTCGAATACTATTTCAGACTCCTTGATGATTACTCCGGACAAAGCTATTCATTTCCTCCAAACCCGCTGGTAACACCAGTACCCGTACCGGTCCATGCTCCAAGTATCTTCCAACAGGGAGGTGCCGGGAGCGTTTCTTTCTGCCTCATCCCACGACGGTTGGGTATTTACGGACGCTCCGGCGGTGTGACTGGGCTCAATGGAAGCGGTCAAGAGTATGGTGGTGGCTTCAACTTTTATCCAAAGAACAATCGTCAATCAAAGTTCACGTTTGAGGCTCTCTATTACAACCGAAGCCCTGCCAACAATGCCCTCTATCCCTATCGCGCAGGCTACAGTGGTACGGCTATCCAAACCCAGATGCTGGTTATGTGGTAGCCAATCGATTGAGCAACCACGATCAATACCGCGTCTGTGTTCGATTACTCTTCCTGAATCCTTGGACTTGATCTGACGTGTGTAGAACTAAAATTACAAAGCTATACAACGCCTATGCTCGTGACGATTGGCCAACCTGCGACTACTCTACGTTCACAGCTCAGTAAAAAAACAACTCACTTGAAAAGATGTGGTCTCAACAAGATTTCGTCTTAAAAATACTAAAAGTCCGAGGATTGAAGTCCGTCACCAGCAGGTCTGCCATGGACCGTATTACCTCCGGGTTCGCCAATCGGGAAAATCGCTCTATCACCTGCTTTTTGCACCAATTTATTGGTTTCTGGCTGCCTTACCTCAAGCACTCTATTCAAATCCTAATCAAAAACGAACAGATTCCATGTCACAACTGAACGAATTGTGCGTATGGTTCGTATGAACAGTATTGCTTGCGGTGTAACAGCCAGTTCGGCTTACGCACAACAGCTGAAACCAATGCCAGAATCGGACGCTTGCGGAGGAATCGACTATGACACGCGATGAATTGTTCAATTTTTGCGATCACTACGTTCATGAAGAAACAGAGGACGTAGAAGCCGGTAGTACTGATCGTTGTTCTCCCGATCCAACAACGACTATCATTCACTGCTTTCGTGACGCAGAGATTTCTGCGGCGGAAATGCAATCTCTGCTGGCTTATGTATGCCAAAACAAAAATGATGATCTAGACTGGGTTGACGCAGATCGATTTTGCGATGGCTTCGACGGCGTAGGTCGTCTTGAAAACCCAGGCAACACAGTTTCCTGGACTGTTACAGAAGGCAAAGATGATTCAATTGCCAGCCGTAGACCTCGCTAGAGACTCAAGGCTGATCAATGAGCGAGTGACTATCAGTTTGGTGACCGGAGTGCGGTCCTATGGCGATGCAACTGTTTTCTTCTGGCGACGACATTGATTTCAATGCTTAACTAAGACTTTGGAAGCAACCATTCAGGTAATTTCCTGATTCTTCCATCCGAATCGACGCAAACGACTAAAGTCTCTCCAGTTGTGATTATTCTTTTGCCTCGTATTAGTTCGTATGTGTGACGAATACTGGCAGCAGAAATCTTCCCGACGTGCGTCCGCAAGGTGAGCAAATCATCGTATTCAGCAGCCGCCTGGTATCGACACGATGCCTCAGCAACCACCATAAAGAGACCGGCGTCTTCGAATGCTTTATACGTGTAGCCTTGTGCACGCAGCATCTCAGTGCGGCCCATCTCAAAATATGTGAGATAATTCCCATGATGGACACGCCTTTGACCATCCGTCTCCTGGTAACGCACACGGATTTCAATTTCATGTGAGTGCCCAGAATTCGGTGCAGAGTGGATCACAGAAATAAACCTCGTGTGAGAAGTGTAAGAATATTCATAGAGTAATCATGCTAAATCTGTATAACTTGACAAGAGCATGCAGGCATTTGTTGACCTACTCTAATCAAAAAGCCTATCCTCTTAGGCTCAGCAAAACGCACGGAAGTATGGCATGACAAGTTTTAGTGACGCAGGTGAAGGTGCAACAATCGGCTTTGCGACTGCACGTGGAAGAAATTGGCCAACGCTGCGGCAATTCACTGTCTTTTTAGAAAACCGGGTTGGACAACTCGCCGAACTGGTGCGACGGTTTGCCGGAACAAGAATACGCATCGTAGCCTTATCAATTAGTGATGCTGGCGAATGCGCTTTCGTCAGATTCCTCTTAAGTCACCCAGAACAGGGCCGAGAGATTCTTGAGCGAGCAGGGCTTGCCATAATAGAAAGCGATTTAATCGGTGTCGAGTTGCCTGAGGACACTCAGCCACTTGTTCAGATCTGTACAGCTCTACTTCAAGCAGAAATCAATATCATTCAGGCATATCCAGTTCTCATGAGACCACGGGGACGTCCTGTTGTTGCGCTCATGGTAGACAACACAGAGATGGGGCTGGAAACACTCGCAGCCAAAGGATTTTCAATGATCACCGAAGGTGATCTTGATGACGATGAGGCATGAACATGTCACTACAAACATAGTTGGAAGAGAAATTAACTCTCCCCTTCATCGAGAAACATTCCGTCTGGTAAACCCTGGACTTTCCGAACGACTACTCGCTGAATCGATTCCCAGGCAACTGCCTCAAGAGTAATGGATCCATCTGGTTCTTGACGAGCAAATAAAGCGTGTGTCCCTTGAGACCAGTCACGTTCAAAGAATTGCGGAAGAATTGGTCGAGAACTTCCTGCAATGTGCAACTCAACCTCTCCACCATGCTCAAGTTCCTGCCAAAGCCTCGCAATAAGCCGGGCAGTTGGACTCTCAACGCTCCCAGGACTATTCGAATGTTCGTCAACGGGAGGTCCCAGAAGATCTGCTGAAGAACCGTGTGAGCCTGATACTTCGTTCACAATTGCTGAACCTGGAGTACTATCATGACCCGGCGGTTGGGAATTGGGAGCGACAACCTTCTCGCCACATTTCGAACAGACACCACTTTTTCCTGCCAACGTAGCCGGAACCGTGATGCGAGAGCTACAGCTCGAACACTGGAATGTAATAGTGGAAGATTCAACCATTTGAAATTACCATAACGACAATTGACGGATTACGTACACACTGCGACAAAGTACACCTCTTTACTTTACCCCTCTTTCTGTGCCGTAAAAATAAAAATATTGATGTTTTCAAATACAATCTGAAAAATAGACCCTGACGCTAGCACACGCTTTCCCCTGCACTGTCTTCCTAACTTTTCCCCACAGAGTTTCTTTATGGCAATTTCAGTTGTTTGCCCCACATGCCAAGCACGGTTCAACGTTAGCGATAAGTTCGCTGGCCAGACCGGCCCGTGTCCGAAATGTAAGAACCCAATCAAAATCCCAAAGGCTTCGAGTGACGTCACCATTCATGATCCTACAGAGGCTGCAGCCTCATCAGACGTAGGCCACATGCCGACAGCGCCAATTGTTTTTAAAGAGGAGTCATTTTCGGGAATTACGCTAACTCTAGTTTTCACCGCAGTCGTGTTATTATTTCTCTCGGCGTATGTTTCGGGAAGAATTTTTGAGGTAGAGCCTGGCCAAATAGATATCCCCATTCTCCTCCAAGCCGTAACGGCGATACTTGTTGCAATCCCTTGCACAAACATCGGATATACCGTGATGCGCGACAAAGAACTAGAACCGTATCGAGGCCGACAGCTTACTATACGGGTTCTGATTTGCAGCATTGCCTATGCCTCATTGTGGGCCATGCGAGGAATGATTGGCATTGAGAATCCCGAGATATGGCAATGGCTTTTCTTAGCACCAGTATTCTTATTTGCTGGCGGCTTGACTGCAGTCGTGAGCTTTGACCTCGACTGGGGTGTCGCGGTGAGCCACTATTCTCTCTATGTAGTCCTGATAGGTTTGGTACGATATATAGCGGGCTTGCAGCCGCCCTTCTAACTGCTGAACACGGTACGGCGAGAGGAGAACCAATTAGATTGAAGACTCATGCCCTTTGCTGAATTACCTGAACTAAAAATAACTTATAATGGTGGCGGGGTTCGAATTCCTCCGGACAAAACGGTTCCTCTGACTCCTCGGGTTCGAAGATTATTAGACAGTTCACCACTTCGACGGTTGGCAAAGGTGCGTCAACTAGGACTCGTTTCGCTTGTCTACCCAGGGGCCGTACATACAAGACTTGAGCATTCTCTTGGCGTGTACCATCTTGCCTTGGCGTTCCTAGCAAGTCTACATGGCGACGACCGTTTTCGTGAAACGATTTCTGAGCAAGATGCAGCAGCCTTTTTAGTAGCTGCGATACTTCACGACATCGGACATTGGCCGTACTGCCACCCTATCGAAGACATGGACCTTCCCGATATGCCACGGCACGAGGAACGGACATCCCAACTCATTTCGACGGATGAAATTACAGAACTCCTTGTTGCCGATTGGGGACTACGGCCAGAGCGAATTGCCCAACTCATCCTTGGCACAGCAGGCGACACTTCTGGAAAGATTATTCACTCACTCCTTTCCGGGCCAATAGATGTCGACAAAATGGATTACCTAATGCGAGACAGCCTACACGCCGGCGTGCCATATGGCCGGCATTTCGACCAAGATCGCCTCCTCGCCAGCCTCTGCCTCAATGCAAACGGGGAATCACTCGCAATCACGGAAAAAGGAAGAACTGCGGCGGAACTTATGGTTTTTGCTCGCTATGTCATGTTCAGTGAGGTTTATTGGCATCATGCTGTTCGGTCAGCAACAGCTATGCTGCAAAGAATAGTTTGGCTAAGCCGTGACCATCTAGACACCAATTTACTCGTGCAATCAACAGAGAATACATTCGTACAACAAATCAGCGAGTCTACTAAAAACTCTGATGCCCAATCCATTCTGGAGGGGCTCTTTGGTCCTCAGCGAAAACTTTTTAAACGAATTGCGACTTTTGATGCGAAAACAAACACCGTGCTGCATAACACACTTGCTGGTCTTTCATATGAAAATCTTGTTCGTGTATCCAATTGTTTTGTGAAACGCTTAGCAAAAAAAACTGGGAATACCATTAGACAAAATGAGATACTCATCGATGCTCCGCCAAAAGAAAGGGAGATTGAATTCAATCTCCAAATATGTTGCAGAGGCCAGCTAAATGAAAGCGAGTGTCGCTGGCGTTCACTGGTAGAGATGTCACCTGTCACTCAGTCTCTTGCGCAGTTACAATTCGACCACCTCGTGAAGCAGGTTCGAATATTCGGTTCAGATGACGCTGTTTCGGCCATCCAACACACAACTGGCCTCGAGGATATTCTCCTCGAGGCCAGCAACGACGCTTGTAACTAGAGGCAGAAACTTTTAGGGAAGCTTGCCTTCTTTGATTAGTTCTCCGTATGTCTTGCCT
>CAXEMW010000140.1:0-8267 GCA_963997395.1 uncultured Planctomycetaceae bacterium | reverse complement strand
AACCTGCCGTTGCAGGTTTCCGATCGCATCACGAATATAACTCGACTGGTCTCCAACAAGAGTCACTTTTGCTGCATCTGGAATCTCACCTCGTGCCTTCATTCGTGGTATTTCTTCTGCAATACCTTTCCGAATACGATCAACGACGGCAATGGTATTACTTCCCGGCTCACGTAGCAGTGGGCAGTACACACTTCGCTCGCCATTGACACGAACGATATTCGTTTGAATCGCCGCGTCATCCCGAGCCTCGCCAATATCGCGAAGGAATATTGGATGCCCGTCACGGACAGCGATAGGGATCGCGTTGATTTCGGCCTCTCCAGGCAAAGTATTTACTGAGTGAACCTGATAGTCCATTTCACCCAAACGAAGTGTTCCACTTCCCAGTACAAGATTGCTGTTTCGAACCGCTTCAACAACATCCGTCAGGGTGAGGTCATGGGCCTGAAGACGGGCTGGATCGACGTACACCATCATCTGTCGAAAGCGACCACCAAATGGATGCGGAATCTGCACTCCCTTGAGGCCACCCATTTTATTCCGGACCGCATAGTAACCAATCTTGTAGAGTACTGTTTCATCAAGACCATCGCCTGATATCGCTGCAAGGACTACTGGGAGATTTGCGGGTTCACTGCGAAGCGTAAATGGATGTTCGATTCCCGGTGGCAAATGAAACATGTCACTGGCCTCGAGATTCACGATGTCGTTCATCGCCGACGAAGCATCAGTCCCGGGCTGAAACGTAATCTTGAGGACACTTGCACCAGGGAGCGTCCGCGACTCCTGCTTATCAAGTTTGCCAGCGAGTGTCAGTGCTCGCTCCACTCGGGACGTCACACTTTTTTCCATATCAAGAGTCGGCAGACCCGGGTAGGAAAAAAAACTGACGACCACTGGAGTCTTAAAGTCTGGAAGAACGTCCGTTGGTATTCCTGGCACCACCGCTCCGCCTAGAAAAACGAGGCCGAGTGTAATCGCCAAAACGACAAAACTGTTCTGCAGTGCCCAACGGATCAAAAACATAGTGTGTGTGCCTCACTCCTTCGGAACGCAATCATTCGCTCCGAACGACCTCCACAACCTGACCCTCTTCAATTGAGCCAACAAAAGCATCAACAACCCGCTCCGTGCCCGCCAGCCCGGCCACAACCTCGATCTCGTGGCCATCATCCGCACCAACAACAACCTGCTTTTTTACAATTCTGTCTTCTTCATCGAGCAGGTAGACATAAGGACTCCCTTCTGCGTCTGAACGGAGTGCCGACGCTGGAAGAACAATTGCGTCTTTACTTGTTGCGGCAATGATTGTCGCACATCCAAACATACCGGGAAGAAGTCGTCCGCCGGCATTATCAACCTCTATCTCTGCCAACATAGTTCGTGTTGAGGGGTCGAGCCGCTGTGCTGCTCGCGTCACAACCGCATCGATTGGTGCTTCTGGGAGAGCATCGAGCTGAATGACGACAGGGTCTCCAGCATCAACTTCAGACGCATCACGCTCTGGGATCGCAACTCGGATTCGCAATCGACTCTGCTGATCAACATGAAAGAGGGGTCGGCGAAGGAGTCCGTGCGCCTGTGATATCCCTGTGACAAAATCCCCTGGGTCAACTGAACGTGATGTGATAATTCCATCGAAAGGTGCACGAAGTGTTGTGTACTGGAGCATCGCATCAAGCTCCTCACCTTCTTTGATAGACTCCGCGTGCCTCGCTTGTGCGGTTGCCACTTCAGCCTGGGCAGCTTCTCGTTCAGCTACTGCAATCTCTTTTTTTGCCTGAGCCGACCGCAATGCAGCCTCGGCTGAAATTTTTGCAGCCTCAGATACATCGTTACTTGCCTGCGCCTCATCAAGATTCGCGATTGTTACGGCCTTTCTCTCCACCAGCCCAACGACTCGCTTTAATTCTGCTTTATTTGCGACCAGTCGTGCCTCAACCTGTTTAATATTTGATGCAGCCTCCTCGGCCTCGGCCTCGGATGAGCGAATCCGAGCAACGGCTACGGTGACAGCTGCTTCAGCTCGCTTGAGTTCTGCGAGAAGTCGTTGTTGCTTTGCGTGAATCTGGTCGAGCTGTTTGCCCATTTCGGGAACTGATATCTGACACAATGGATCGCCAGATTTCACAGTATCTCCGATATCAACAAAGACATCTTCGATATAACCTGATACTTTCGAAATGATATCGGCCTGAAAGAATGGATGTACGGTAGCAGGCTGACTCGTCGTATGGTCAACGTCTTTCTGAACAGCAGTGACAACTTCTACCCGGGAATTGTCCGCACGAGGCTGCATTACAGGGATAAAACTTTCCTCAGAGGGTGTCTTTGTACATCCGACCAATGCAACACCAACAACAAGTCCTCCCGCAAGGATTGGACGAACCAAATTGAAACGCGAGTGCGTACCAGGTTTGTACTCCATGCAATCTCCAACGATTTCCAAGACGGACAAGCTCAGGCAATATATCGACCCGGTCGTACGTGTAAGATGAATACTTATCCTCTTCGCGCCGAATGATTGCACATCGCCAAAGCGTTTCTATGCTGACAAGACACGGGGTCAGCTAATGCCTTCAATCGTAATATTCAACCTGTGGAAAGCAAATTTTGAGAAATATCTCATTCTTTAAGCTACGAGACGCTCACTCCGTCCACGGGCCGCGGACCTCCGAATCCGTCTAGTCGTATCACTCATCCGAGATATTCCGGCAAGGTACACACCAACTTCTTCAGAAAAAGCTCTGAACCACTCAGACCCAACAGCCTATTCAGTGGCTTTTGCGAACAGAAAACGAGTGCGACCTGCTCCTCACCTTCACTTCTCCATAGCTTCTAAATAGTCCCGCAAGACATTCTGCACTGCATAGTACGATTGCTTTGGTTGAAATGAAGCATCAAACATGGTGCCTTTTTTCTGTGGTCGCTGGATATGGGTATCACATAGTTGCCAGACATTCCAGACCACAACTCCTCGCTTGCTGTGTTCAGCAAGTTTCGCCACGATAGCTCGAAATGTTTCTGCCTGAGCTTTCTGAGTTCCTACCTGCGGGTCATCCATCCAGACCGTGTTTTCCGTAACATGGAACTCAAGGTCACGAGCATGGGTCCACCGAATGAGCCTGTCGAGGCTCTGCATATTCCCTGGCATTTTTTCCCATCCTGCAGATACATGTGCCTGCCAGCCAACACCGTCAATTTGTACATCAGACTCTCGTAGGTAATCGACAGTCGCTTTTGTTCTGTCCCACATTGGCTTTTCCATGCCACCATGCTGATTAAAAAGCAGCTTCATATTCGGCCCATTTTTGCTCGCAATCTCGAATGTCCGTTTGATATAGAGAGGCGGCCGAAGTGGGTGAGTCTCATCAAACCCGATCTGTGTCCATGGATTCTGCCATTTCCCAACACCCGGCTTGGGCCCGAACCATTCACCGTCTCGAGTAACTGTCTCATTGACAACGTCGATCCATCGGACATGTTCTTCGAGCTTATATCGGCCGCATAAACCAGCAACGTACTCTTCCAGATTCTGCAGCAGCTCTTCTGCTGTCCGATTATCTTCCTCTGCCCACGCCGAACACTGGGGGCTTATCGGTGCGTGCAATCTCATTGTGTATCCATGCTCTTTCGCGTACTCAACCATGGCATCAGCTTTTTTCCACCCCCACACTCCGGGCCGAGGGTGTACTGCCGTTTGCTTAAATGCATTTCCGGGAGTCAGCACCTGAAAGTCATTTTCAAAAATCTTTTCTGCTGGTGTCCCAAGATGCGGATAATTAAATGTGGCACCAATTATGAACTGGGCTGCGGGATCAAAAGGAACAAGATTTTTGAACCGATCACCCTGCAGCGTTGGCGCATAGTTATCAGCAGCTATGGATACTGATGATGCACAAAAAAGTATTATCCAGAGCACTGGAGAAACTCCAGCTCCTCTTTGACGCATTGAGATAAACGTGAGACAAGAACCAGCCATCTGAACCAGCTGACGTTGTACGTCATGAAGAGAACTCGTGAAATTCATACAGATTTTCATATTATGGCCGGGGAGGCTTTCCTGCCGACACACCGTCTTCTTTTCGAATTGGATATTTGGGCTGCCATGTTGACCCCTTTTGTGTCAGCCAGGAGTCGAGCTGTTTTGCAAGCGTTGCTAAAACCTTTTTATTTTTTGTTGCCAGATTTTTCTCTTCGCCAATGTCCTCACTGAGATTAAAAAGAGACCATGCATTTTCCTCGTAATCAAAACTTGCCTTGAATCGATCGTCTCCGACTTCGTTAATGACCCAAGCACCTGGCTGGGCACGTCTATCGAGATACCCTGGAAACAAATAATAGACTGGTCCACGATCGTCATCTGACCCTGGCTGCAAAAGTTCCTTAAGAAAAGACTCCCCGTCAAGTGGATGCACATCGCTTGGAGGCATCCACTCTTTCCCAGCAAGTTCAAGGCATGTCGGGTAATAATCAACGGCATGCACCATTCGTTGACTTACCCGGCCCTCCGGAAGATGCCCTTTCCAAAAAGCAATTAGTGGCACTCGAATTCCGCCTTCTGTGAACATGCCTTTTTCTCCACGAAGTGGAAGATTATCGGTATGCGTCCCACCATTATCTGAGGTGAAAAGTATCAACGTGTTTTCAAGGATTGAGTCCTTGGGATTGCCATCTAAATTCGGGTCTCCAAGCACTGCCAGCAGCCGACCAACATTTTCATCAATGCCAGCAATGAAGCCAAGGTATTCTGCCATCTTTTTAGCCCCATTTCGGCTCACCGCATTGTCCTTCAAGTCAGGCCTTGCTTTCACCGGCCCATGAACTGCGTAGGTGTGGAGTTGCAAATAAAACGGCTGACTTCCTGATGCAAGATTTTGAACGGTCTCCTCCATGGCATCACCAAACGCATCGCTTACATGCTTCGGGGTACCCAACAACGATTCAGGCAGATCACGTTTTTTAAGATATGCCGAGCCGTACGGCTCGGCCCATCGGTCAAAATCACCACGACCGAGATTTTTAAATTTCCACTGTTTCCCATCACGCGACGCAAAGCAAACCGGTTGGTGCCCCTGTGAAAACCCACCAACATTGATATCAAACCCTGAGTTCTCGGGTAACGTTTCCGGCCCACCATGTCCACCAACATGGTACTTTCCGATATGCGCTGTCGTGTATCCATTTTCTTTTAGTGATTCGGCAATCGTAATTGCCTCTGCCCCAACGTCCTCATGCTGCGGTGGCCCTTTGAATTTTGCTTTTTCTTTCGAGATACCTCCCCGACCATTCCGGTTGAGATTCCCAACAACGTAAATGTCGTTAAACCGACGTGGTGCATACTGCCCGGTAAGCATCGCCGCGCGGGTTGGTGCACAATTTGGCTGCGCATAAGCAAAAGGAAAACTGACTCCCTTTCCTGCCAATTGAGCCACGTTTGGCGTCTGATACATCGCGGGTGCCGTTCCACACGTAGATTCAGACACACCAACGTGGTTCCACCCAAGGTCATCAGCCATAAGAATTATGATATTCGGCTTTTCAGCACCGAAAGAGACACTTGCCACAAACCCTGCAACAAACAGACAGATAACCGATCGAAACATCCCCATACCTCTCTTTTCACTCACCACAAAAATTATCGTCTTACGAATATAGCAGGTCACTCCTTGAGATACCTTACAGGAGTTCTTGCGACCCCCTATTCTTTGGGACGCCTCCCAACCCGAACAGGTACCTGAAGCACATCATCCTCTCGAAGCACGGTCAGTGTTACTTCATTACCAATTGGCAACCGAGTCAGCATCAGAACGAGCATGGCGGGGCTATCTATATACTCTTCGTCCAGCTCTGTAATAACGTCACCCGGCTGCAATCCCGCCATAGAGGCAGGCGATCGATCTGCAACCGCAGCAACCAGAACACCTCCAGCAGGTCGTTCGCGAAGCCGCAGTCCAACATGCCCTCGCTCAACGTGCCCTTGTTGACGTATTTCTTCACAAATACGACGAGCTGTTGTACTCGGAATTGCGAACCCGATTCCACGAAAACTTTTTCCAACAATCGCAGTTGTGATTCCCATTACCCTGCCATGCACATCGACAAGTGGACCACCTGAATTACCAGGGTTGATTGACGCATCGGTTTGCAGAAATTCTTCATAAGGGTTTCCAACCACTCCTCGGCGGCCCATGCCGCTGACTATTCCGTACGTCAAGGTACGCTCAAGGCCATAAGGGTTTCCAATCGCCCATACCATTTCACCAACTTCGAGTGCATCGCTGTCCCCCCAATCTGCGACAGGTAGATCATCGGCCATGATTTTCAAAACCGCCAGATCTGTTGCAGCATCAGCTCCTACAAGCTGCGCCTGAAAAACTCGCTTGTCAGCCAGGCGGACTTCAATGGCCTCGCTCTGAGAGACAACATGATAGTTGGTCGCAATGTACCCATCGGATGAGATAATGAGTCCGGATCCTACAGACTCATCGACAAGGCCAGTCGGAAGACCTCCTCTCAAGGCTGTGATTTCATCAACATACGTTTGCACGCGACGCACGCCTGTTACATTCACAACTGAGGGACCAATGATTCGCGCAAGTGTTGTAAAGAGCTTGCCAACAGAAGACAGCTCAGAAACCATTGCGGCGTCACGAATAGCACGCAACTCGGCTCTCGTTTGAGCGTACCGAATACGACCAAGTAACGAAGGCCACACAATGAGGCCTACAAGCACAACCAAGCCACAAAAGAGTACGACTGTTTTTCGACTCACACCACCCGTCGTGGGCTTTTCTATCATTATTTCCTACTGTTCTTCTGATGCTAAAGCAGTATCCGCCGTATCTGATCGATCGCTGACTTTGCAGCTCGCGACATAGCAATACCACCTCCTCCTAGGATATGCTCTGTAACAATTGGTATATCATTATTGACAACAACAACATCGACTGTCTGACGTACTCCAGTTGATCGCACTGGGCCCACGGCCATTCCGACGGAAGCATTATGACTTCTGGCAACCTCTTTTGCTGCTGCAATCAGTTCAGACTTTCCTCCCGGCAACCCAGGCAGAACCAGGCCGCCACAAAAAAATGGATGACTGGCATCGTTCCGCCTATCAGCAGCCTGAGCGAAAAGTGATGCGACTCGACCTGCAGTACCGGCCTCAACTGTCGCAAGACTCGCCGAAGTGGCAAGGAGAGCTGCTGCTGCTGCATCTTCTACTTCGTCATCTTCCTCTCCATACACTAATTGCCCAAGCGTTTGACGGATGATAGTTTCTGTCGTCGTAATTTTTTTCCAGCAACTGTCATCGTTATCTGCCCACGCTGAGATACGTAACGTAATTGTTGCTTCATGCGCCGTAATACCGACGGTCGGATCTCTTCCCCGCTCAATTATTCCCGGTAGCATTTCTTCGATAGCACTTTCCCCAGCCCCAAAGCACTTGAGACGTCGATGACGAAGAACTCTATTTTCACCGGCCACTTGTTTCAAATCACCTGAAACCGTTTCGCCCCACATCCGCCGCATCTCCGCTGGTACTCCAGGCAACGCATAGACGACGGATCCCACACCTTCACCCCAGCCATCTGCAGCCGGCAGTACCATCTTAATTCCTGGAGCTGTTCCATCGGGATTCTCTATCAGGCTGCTACCTTCTGGAAACATTGCCTGCCGCCGATTGCTTTCTGGCATAACTGTATGCCGTGTCGAAAAACGAGATGCGATACCTTCCAACGCCTGCTGAGACAACACCAGGTGCTGACCTGATAACTCGGACAACACGTCGCGCGTCAAATCATCAGCCGTCGGACCAAGTCCACCGGTTGCAACAACCACTTGTGCTCGGCGTGCCGCTATCCGGAATGCATGGACGCCAGCCTCAAGAGTGTCACAGGCCGTCGTGTGATATCCAACGGGAATTCCGAGAAGTCCCAACTCCTGAGAAAGCCACTGGCTGTTGGTATCCAGACGTTGGCCGCTGGTGAGTTCATCACCAATTGCAATAATTTCAGCCAACATTCGGCATCCCCTTCCTGACAGTCTAAGATATTATTTCACAGGCAGTGATCTCGGTGGTTCCTACACCTCGCGGAATATGGTTCCCACCGATGAGAATGCTGCCGTCAACGTAACTATAATGAAAAGTCTACGCTCCAGATGAAAATTGGAATCCTCGGCTGCGATGAAAATATTTTAGCGATAGCTGTCGCAGCAGTGGAGGGAGGCCATTCCCTCAGCCCTGCCTACGACGTGCC
>CAXEMW010000139.1:0-8285 GCA_963997395.1 uncultured Planctomycetaceae bacterium | reverse complement strand
CTATGAAGCCATTCAGCGTGAGAACATTCGAGCTGCCAGTCTCGAACCTGAAGAAACACGGGACATCGGCGGACTCACGTCGAAGTGAACGCTCACCACGATCTCACCCGGCCATCTGTTCCCAAGAAGCCAAAAGGCCGAGTTTCCCAATAGTGCTCGCCTACGCTCGCACCGATGCTCTGAATACATGCCAGCAAGTCTACAGACCCCATTTACCGTCTTACCGATTTGCATCTGGCAAAACGGCTACGGGTTCAAGAAATACTGAGGCTCATTACCAGGTCGCCATTTAATATTACAGCCGATGCTTGGATGTTGCGGCTGGGGAAGTGGCCGAGACTCGAGCAAGGCATCTATAGCCTTTCGAAGATCCTCACCCGTCACGGGCACTCCGCTATCAGGACGACTTCCATCAAGCTGGCCTCGGTACACCAATTTGTGGTTCCCGTCGAAAAGATAGAAGTCCGGTGTGCAGGCTGCACCATAGGCCTTTGCAACCTCTTGTGTTTCGTCAAACAAATAAGGAAACGAATAGCCCCGCTGCTCACTTTCATGAATCATTTGTTCTGGAGAGTCGGCGGGGTGTGATACGACATCATTCGAATTTATAGCAACCATGCCGACACCTTTCGGCATGTACTCATAACCGATCGCAGCCAACTCATTTGCCACATGTTTTACGAATGGACAATGGTTACAAATAAACATCAAGACCGTCCCTCGCTCCCCGGCAACGTCTGCAAAAGAAAGTGTTCGTCCGTCTGTATTTATCAGTGAAAAATCCTCGGCCTCTGTCCCAAGAGGAAGCATCGTACTCGGAGTGCGAACCATTTTCTTTTCCTTTAAAACGTGTCTCAAAAAACAACAAACAGTCTACTCTGAACCATTTGCCCGAAACAGCAGGCACGCATTTGCCGTAGTTGCAGCAGCAAGAGACTCAATTGTCTCTCCACGAATATTTGCTAAACATCGAGCTGTATGCACTACGTGCGACGGCTCATTTCGTCTTCCTCGTAACGGTTCAGGAGACAAAAACGGACTGTCTGTCTCAACAAGCAAACGATCAAGCGGAACCGTTTGGGCTACTTCCCGCAGCGACTCAGCTGACCGAAATGTCACCATTCCTGCAAAACCTATGTAGAACCCAAGCTCAAGGGCCTCAACTGCTTCCTCGGCAGTCCCCGAAAAGGCATGCAATACACCAGTCATTGGCTTGTGTTGAATTGCTTTTGCAAGCGTATCGAGCACATCGCGAATACTGTTGCGAGTATGAATAACAAGTGGCAGCTTTGTTGCTTGCGACAAATCAATATGACGATCAAAAAATAATTGCTGATTTTCTTTGGAGGCGACTGCGCGAAACCAATCTAAGCCTGTTTCACCAATTGCAGAAACTTTCCCTGATCCTACAAGTTTCTCAATGCGGCCCCACTCTTTCTCATCAACATCATCAACATCGTTCGGGTGAATACCTACTGCACAAAAAACCCCTTCTTCATTCTCACTTAATTGAACCGCCGCCTCGCTATCCGCCGCGCGTGTGCCAATGACAGCCATACGCGAAACGCCTGCTGCACGAGCACGCTGAAGAACGTCCTTTATATCCCCTCCGTAACGCATTGGGTCAAGGTGACAATGGCTATCAAAGTATTCTATAGGTGCCACAGAAAAAGTAGCCTTTTATCATATGAATAGGAACCAGCAGGAACAACAAGGAATGATTCGACTGCCTGAATTACGGAGCAGATGTTGCCACGTTGTTTTTAAGTCTTTTTGCTTGCTGACGAAGCATATCGAGATGTCCCTCGACTGCTGAAATTGCCTCTCGAACAAGCTCAGCGGTCTTATCAGCACCACTCCCCCTTTGGCCAACAATTTCGTCTGCCTGATCGCGTAGACTTTGGAGTGTTTTTTCCCGCTTCTCAAGATCCGCAATTAGTGTCGGAAGCAAAAAGGCGAGATCAACATCATGCCAACCTGTGAATGCCAGAGGGAAAAAGCTTTGAGGAAGTTCGAGTTGCTCCGCCACGAGAATTGTTTCAGCTCGATCAACGAAATTCTGATGGTCTGAAACCACATCCACTAATGTGAGTTTAAGTGATTCATCACCTCGGTATGTCCAGACATTTGAATCAGAAAGATACATCAATGGGGACTGGCGAAAAAGTCGTACGAGGCGACTTAGAACCACTTCCTCGTTTTGCTTTGAAGTCATAGTGCTGGAATTCCTAAAACCATCAGTTTTAATCTGACACGTAACTAGACATTTTCACGAAGCAATGACGCCTGCTAAATGGGCAGCTGCATAGAGGCCGGACCAAAAAACACCGAATACCACAACAGGCAGAACGAGGCCAGTAATCATTGCCCCCGAAATTGAAACAAACGGAAACGGTTCTGACACACGATCTTCCGGAACCGGGTCAAAGGTCATCACCTTCAGTACTCGTAGGTAATAGAAGAGGCTTATCACCGTATTAAATCCACCAACAACCAACAGGCTCAACATCAAAGGACTTTCCGCGCCTGCTGTGATTGCATCAACAAGCGAAGAGAACACAAGAAACTTTGCAACAAATCCAGCTAGAGGTGGAAGGCCAACAAGGCTCACAAGAACCACTGCCATGGCAACCACAATCCCAGGGCTTCCATGTATCAATCCGGCATACGATGCAATCTCTTCGCTTTTCAAGCGATTCCGAAGGAGAGCAACAATGCCAAATGCACCGAGGTTCATGAAAAGATAGGTGGCAAGATAAAACGCAACGGCTGACACTGCATCGCGTGCTCCCTCCACAGAAATAGCCACCATAGCCACCGCAGCAGCAACAGCCATCATGATATAGCCTGCGTGAGCAATGGTTGAATATGCCAAAAGTCGCTTCATGTTTGTCTGCCCATACGCCGCTAAATTACCAAATGTGCAAGTAACGGCAGCAAAGAGACCAATCACATAGACAACAAAATGCCTCGCATCGCTACTTGCAACGGCGCTTGCCGACATGCCCACAGCGGCATCACTTACCGGAGCGGAAAAAGCGAAAGCCACTCGAACTAGCAGTGCTACGGCAGCAGCCTTACTCGCCACAGAAAGAAAGGCACCGACTTCGGCCGCTGCACCTTCAAAGACATCTGGGCACCAAAAATGAAACGGGACTGCAGAAAGCTTGAAGGCCAAACCAACAGAGAGCATAAGCCCTCCCAAACAAAGCACCATCGTGCTCCCGCTCGTCCCACCAGCTGCCAGAACACGGGAAATCTCGAAGGACACATCCGGCAAAGCAAGTGTTCCCAACACTCCAGAAATCAGACTAATTCCGTAGAGCATAACCCCAGCTGTCCCAGCACCGTAAATGGCGTACTTGAGGGCAGCCTCAGAACTTGCCGGCCTTCCTTTGAGCATGCCGGCGAGCACGTATGACGGGACACTCGCCATTTCAATTGCCATGAAGACCATTACCAGATTATTGGCTGACACCATGAGGCACATTCCGAGAGAACTTCCCAGCACAAGTGAATAGAAGTCAGCTCCATCCTCGCGGTCAGGAATTCCCGATAATTTTGTGAGTACAACATAGAGGACTAAAAAACCTGCCAGAACGAGTCGAAGAAATGCTGTGAATGAATCAAATACAAGCAACCCACCAAACAATTCGTTTCTCACTGCATCTGCTGAAAGCAGAGGATCGCCCATCTGGCTACCTATGCTGAGAAAATCGACATACGCGTACCAGGCTGCAAAACATACCCCACCCAAAGCAATCCCACCAGAATCAAGATACCTCAAAAGAGGAAGCATTCTGCACAGTAACAACAAAACAATTGTTGCCACCAAACAAAGTTCGGGGCGGAAAAGGGGTAATGAGACACGAACAGTGTCAACAAAAAGTTCGTTCAGCAGTGTGCCGACATTCAATTCGGGAGTCACCAAAAGTTCCTTTCCTTCAACACAGTTCCCAGATGTATGGATTAGTCCTGAGCCCAACGCGAGGCAATTTCTCGACTCGCGATTTCCGCACGAGTGATAACACTATCGCCATCTGACACGCCGTGATCATCCTCAGCGACAATCATTTTTCGTGCTCCGTCATGTACATCTCGTGTCCACTCAGCCAAAGTTTCCACCTGCTGGTTTACAGAAGGGGTCACGTATTGGAAAAGCGTCTGAGGCGCGACACCAAAGAGAATCGCCAAGAAAACTAGTGGTGTCGCAATCGATAATTCACGCGGAGTGATGGGCTTCAGCGCGTCTTCATGTGGCCCCCGATACTCGGCCCCAAGATAAACTCTTTGTATTGCCCACAAAATGTATGCCGCTGTAAGAATCACCGTAAAAGCTGAAATGACTGCAAGCGTCCTACTGTAATTCCAGCTCGAAAGAGTTACTAAAACTTCTCCGATAAAACCACAGAGTCCGGGCAGGCCCAGGCCAGCGAAGAAGACAACTATTGCCAACCCACTGTACACGGGCATCTTGCTGAAAATCCCACCAAACTCATTCAAGTTCCGATGATGGACACGGTCATAAAGCACTCCCACCATGAAGAACATGCCCGCGGAACTGATTCCGTGAGCAAGCATTTGGAACATGGCCCCATTCACGCCCTGAGCCCAGAACTCCCAACGATACTCCTGGCCTGCTACAGCACTCCAGACGCCAAGCCCAAGCATCACATAACCCATATGGCTAACTGAACTGTATGCAACCATGCGTTTGAAGTCTGTTTGGGCGAGAGCAGCAAAGGCTCCGTAGACCATAGACACAACACCTACGCCACAAACCAACCACGCCAGGGACAGGCCTGCACCGGGGCAGATTGGATAACAAATACGCAGGATTCCATACCCACCGAGCTTCAATAAGACGCCAGCCAAGATCATTGAAATTGGCGTTGGAGCTTCGACATGTGCATCAGGCAGCCATGTATGTACCGGGAAGACCGGGACTTTGATAACAAAACCGATGAGCAGTAGCAGAAAAGCCCAGGTCTCAAGACTCATTCCCAGCCAGACTGTTGTCGCTGCAAATGGTGAGTTCGGCAATTGACCAACAGCAGCCAACGCCATCAGATTGAACGTATGGACAGCACTTTCCGCAGAACGTAATGACGCTATCTCCTGTGTCGCTGTTGAAGGCTGAACTACATGTGTCGCAATAAGTTGCTCATCGGAGAGCAACCGAACGTCGCTTGTAAAATACAGCATGAGAATTGCTATGAGCATCAGTACGCTACCAAGCAATGTGTAGAGGAAAAACTTGATAGCTGCATACTCACGCCGTGGACCACCCCAAACACCAATGAGAAAATACATCGGTAACAACATGACTTCCCAAAAAACATAGAACAGGAAGAAATCAAGCGAAACAAAGACACCGAGCATGCCAGTCTCAAGCAGAAGAAACAGAATATGGTACGCCTTCACGTGCTTTTTAATGGACCAACTTGCTGCAGCGGCCAACATGGAAATAAACGTCGTCAAAACGACGAGAGGCAGGCTGATTCCATCAATACCTAACAGATATTCAATACCGAAAGACTCAATCCAAGGCAGTTTTACGACTCCCTGCATTTCTGCCTGTCCAACGACAAATTGGCCAGGCCCCACGGCACCAAAAAACTGGGGTACGGCAACCCACAGGGACAACAGGAAGACGACAGCGGTTGTCGCGAGTGTGCTCCACCGAATGATCTCTTCACGAGCCTTGGGAATAATTGGCAACGATAAACCAGCTGCCACAAGAGCAGGCAAAAAAACGATAAGTGTAAGCGGCCAAAAGGCGGGGTTCTCAGCGGGTGCCATGTGTTATTCCATGAACGGCGGGGGAAATTTTAACCAGCAAATGAAGTCCGAAACAAAAGTGTTGCAAGGACAAATATTGCGACAGTACCAACAACAATAAACATCACATACTGACGAAGGTTACCTGTCTGGACACGCTTCAATTCAAGCCCAGCCTTCCAAGTAACACTGCCAGCTACATTCACAATGCCATCAACAACCACTCGGTCGAACCAAGCGTCTACGCTCGCAATCTGTCGAGCTATCCATGCAAGTGAATTTATAAATCGATCGATCACCTGAGTATCAATAGCACTTATAAAACGTGCCAAACCAAGTGTCGGTAGTACAAAGAGCACGTTATAGAGTTCATCAACGTACCATCTATGAACCAAAAAACTATAAATTGGTCGGGCCGCATGAGCGACAGCTACCGGTGAAACCAAAGGTTTCAGATACATCACAGCGGCGAGAAGAACCCCGGCAAGTGCCGTCAGGAATGCTGTCAGTGTGGCCGTGACGTGAATAGCACCAACATGGCTTTCATGCTCAGCGGGCAGAGTGATATTCCCAAGGATTCCCGCTGTTGTAATGGCCTCTGCAGTGCCAGCCGGACGTGATTGCTCCAACAGGCTTTCAACACCTAGGCCGCCGGGCAATGCCCAGCCTGCGACGACAGCAAAAATAGCAAGAGCAACGAGTGGAGCCGTCATAACTCGAGGCGACTCATGAGCGTGTTCAAAAACATGCTGATCGCGGGGTGATCCTGCAAACGTCATAAACCAGAGACGAAACATATAAAACGCGGTTATAAATGCCCCGCCTGCAACAGCTAGGTAAAGAACTGAATGCTGGGGATTTGTCCTAGAAAAAAGGAGTGCTTGGGCGAGAATTGCATCTTTTGAATAGTAACCACTAAGGCCTAATACAAAAGGAACCCCCGCACCGATAATCGCAAGGCATCCAATAAGCATCGTCCATGCTGTGTAAGGCATTACTTTCAAAAGACCGCCCATCTTCCGCATGTCATTTGTATGGCAAGCATGAATGACTGACCCCGAACACAAAAAGAGAAGGCTCTTAAAAAAAGCGTGGGTTATCAGATGAAAAAGTCCCGCCACCCATCCCCCTACACCAAGTGCAAGCATCATATAACCGAGTTGACTCACTGTTGAGTAGGCAAGCACACGCTTGATGTCGGTGGCCGTTACGGCGATAGTAGCAGCAATAAAAAGCGTTAAACCTCCGGTATACGCGATTACTAACAAAACGTCTGGAGTAAGCACTGGAAAAAAACGTCCAACCAAGTACACTCCCGCAGCCACCATAGTGGCAGAATGCACAAGGGCTGATACTGGTGTTGGTCCTTCCATTGCATCTGGCAACCAGACAAAAAGTGGGACCTGTGCACTCTTGCCCACACAGCCACAAAAAATACCAAGGCCCGCGACGAACAAAAGCCATCTGCCGTACCCTTGTTCACGCCAACCCGGTACAGCAGCGGCAACTTCGCGACCTAACGCACTTCTGCTCGGGTTGGCAGCAGCCATCTCCTTGATCTGATCAGCTGCAGCAAAAGCCACTAAACCATCCGGCACCTGCTGCTCATGATGGTTTTCAGCAGGACGAACCAGTTCAAACAAGCCTGGCTCGACTTGGCCTGTGGCTGAACTTACGCTGTCACCAAAATGCAATGTTCCGAGACCACCCCAAAGTGCCATAAGACCAATAAGCATGCCGAAATCGCCAACCCGATTCACGATAAATGCTTTATTTGCAGCCGTTGATGCTGAGTGCCGCTCAAAATAGAAGCCGATGAGAAACCAGGAACAGATACCAACTAATTCCCAGAAGATAAAGACCATCGCAAGGTTGCCAGCTATTACTATTCCCAACATTGAAAAACAAAATAGCGAAAGTGCCTGAAAGAAACGATGGAAACGACCCTCTCGATGAAGTGACTCGCCTGTTGCGAGCTGAACTTCCGTGTCGGTCACATCATGAAGCTCATCATGCATGTAGCCAGCAGCATAGACGTGGATACACGTTGCAATGAAAGTAACGACAACAAACATCAGGACAGTTAACGAATCGATATACCAGCCGATAGACAATCGAAGCGACCTACTTGCATAAAGCGTGTACCAATCGCCGGAATACGAGATCGAGCTGACCTGCTCTTCATGGCCACCTGAATGATGGCCTTCAACACCACCTTGTTCTGGGGAATGGATCGCTATTCGCCGAACCAAACGAGACGACTCACCAGCATCATTGTTTAAAACCGACGCATGCCCGTCACCGTGGTGATTGCTTGAAACCGGTTGGGGGAGCATCGTCCAAATAACCAAAGACACAAGCGACAGAATTAAGGAAGCACCGATAGCTGAAGTTGCGACTGTTGCTGCACCTTTTCCGTGAGCACCCATACGCGGCCCGAGAAACAAAATCGCCACAAATGAAGCGAGTGGAATTAGCCATGCAATTCCGAGCAAAATTGGAAA
>CAXEMW010000138.1:0-8379 GCA_963997395.1 uncultured Planctomycetaceae bacterium | reverse complement strand
CCTGCGGGCCGTGCCATATCAAGATATTCAAGGCCGATCTCATCAAGAAAACGAGCCCGGCTCGTGAGTTCACGCAGAAGATCTCCAGCAATCGAGCGTTCGTCGTCTTTCAGGGTGATGGCACCTAACTCATTTGCGAGTCGGCCCAGTGGCATCCTGCACCAGACATCAAGGGTTCGTCCCCAGAGCGTGACAGCACTGGCTTCAGTTGTAAGGCGACTACCACCACACTCACTACAGGGCACCTCGCCCATCACGGCATCAACCTTGCGTCGCACCGCAGCGACCATCCGAGAGGCGTCTTCACAGGCTTCTTCAAGACCTTTGAACTGAAAAGAAAACCATGGGCCTCGCCCGGGTGTGCCACGCGGCCGTTTGACGTTAATCCACTTTTCGCCTGTGCCTTCAAAAAGAACCCGCTGCTGCAGCCCAGAAAGTTCATTGAGCGGTACGTCCCCGGGCAATCCAGTTGTCTGGCAGAGAGCTTTCAGCATGAGCTTGCTTAACGGTTGAGCAAGGTCAGGCCATAAGTCGAGTGCACCTTCAAGAAGAGAGAGAGATGCATCACGGATCAATGACTGATGTTCGACACCCGTTCGTGTTCCAATGCCATCACAAACCTCGCACCAGCCGAGGGGACTGTTGAAAGAGAACTCTCTCGGTTCAAGTGGTCGAAAGCCATGGCCACACTCTGGGCATGCAAGAAACCGACTGTGAATATCAATCGGCCAATCAGGCTCTTCCAGAGGATTGCCATGGCCGTCGTCAACGGCACGGGCAACAAGGAGTGTGCCGTTCCCGGCTTCAAAAGCTGCTTCAACACTTTGGGCAATTCGGCTCCGCTCCTTCGGGTTGGAAGTGATTCGATCAATCACCAATTCAAGCCTGTTTTTCTGTTTTCGATCCAGCGGAGGGTTTTCATCAAGCCGATAGGTTGTGCCGTCAATACGCAGTCGCACGTAGCCTGCTGCTTTGAGTCCAGTGAGAAAACTTTCTGGAGTCTGCCCTACCTTGAGCTCAACGGGTGCAAGCAAAAGCATTCGTGTTCCCTCAGGAATTTCAAGAATGCGATCGACTGACTCATCAACGCTTTGCGCACCGACAGGCACGCCGCAGTCGGGGCAATGCATCACGCCAAGCCGGGCAGCAAGCACTCGGAAAAAGTCGTACATTTCTGTCAGTGTGCCGACCGTTGATCGGGGCGTGCTCCCGGTCGAACGCTGTTCAATAGCAACTGCCGGAGCTAACCCTTCAATTTTTTCAAAGATCGGTTTTGGTACCTGGCCAACAAACTGCCGTGCATAAGGCGACAGACTCTCAACATATCGACGTTGCCCCTCAGCATATAACGTATCAAAAGCGAGTGATGTTTTTCCGGAACCACTTGGTCCGCAGCACACGGTCATTGCTCCTCGTGGGAGATCAGCATTCACCTGTTTTAAGTTGTGCTGTGCCGCTCCACGGACCATCATCGCCGGAGGCCCAGGGTCACGAGATTGTTTCTCAATAGCTGTCAGCGATTTCTTCAAAGCTCGTTCAATGGCTGCAGGAGTCACCACAGATGATTTTCTTGTTGGGCGGCCCTTTCCGTTCTTGTTTTTCGAAGCGAGTTCTTTGGCTTGAAGCAAGACTGGCTTGAGCGCCTTGCCTGTTTCAGACGCACGTGTCCGAGCAATTTTTTCTGGTGTCCCTTCGACAACAATACGCCCACCACCAGCACCACCCTCTGGACCAAGATCAATAACATGATCTGCCCGCTTCACAACATCAAGATTGTGTTCCACAACAAGGACTGTGTTGCCGGCATCCACCAGCCGATCAAGCACATCCAGAAGCTGTCGAACATCATGCATGTGAAGGCCGGTCGTTGGCTCATCCAAAATATAGAGCGTGTTGCCAGTCGAACGCTTTGCGAGTTCCCGAGAAAGCTTGACCCGCTGCGCCTCACCACCAGAAAGCGTCGGTGATGGCTGACCAAGATGCAGATAATCAAGCCCGACATCACAGAGTGTCTGAAGTTTTCGGGCAATATCTGGAGCATCGGCAAAGAATTCCAACGCCTCTCCTACTTCCATCGCCAGAATGTCAGCAACGTTTTTCCCCTTCCAGCGAACCTCGAGAGTGTCCTGGGCAAAGCGAGTGCCACCACACACATCACAGGTAACCCAGACATCAGCCAGAAAGTCCATGTCGAGACGTGTTGACCCATGCCCTTCGCACGCACCGCAGCGACCACCAGCGACATTGAATGAAAATCGGCCAGCCTTCCAGCCACGACGTCGAGCATCTGGAAGCATCGTAAAGAGCTTGCGAATGTCATCCCATACTTTGACATAGGTCGACGGATTACTTCGTGGTGTTCTGCCAATTGGTGATTGGTCAATAACGATAACCTTATCGAGTTGTTCTCCACCAACGAGTGCATCAAAGTCGCCCGGTACCGCAGCCTCACTGCCAAGCATGCTCCGCAGGGCAGGCTCGAGAACGTCACTGACAAGTGAACTCTTGCCACTTCCTGAGACGCCCGTGATGCAGACAAACAGCCCAAGAGGAATCTCAACGTTAATACCCTTTAGATTGTTGTGACGAACACCCTCAAGAATGAGCGTTCGGTCATCCGGCTTTCGGCGTGTTTCCGGCAGTACAATTGCATCACGTCCGGAAAGAAATGCACCGGTAATGCTGCGGCTATTTTTTTCAATGTCTTGTGGCGAGCCGGTTGCCACGACCTCGCCACCACGTTTGCCTGGGCCTGGTCCAAAATCAACCACCCAGTCGGCAGCACGGATCGTCTCTTCGTCATGCTCAACGACAACAACTGTGTTTCCCTTATCTCGCAGCGTTTCGAGGGCTCCAAGCAATTTAATGTTGTCTCGTGGATGGAGGCCAATTGACGGTTCATCAAGAACATAGAGAACACCGGAAAGACCCGAGCCAATCTGGGCAGCAAGTCGAATGCGTTGGCTTTCGCCTCCGGAAAGCGTCGGAGCCTTTCGATCAAGCGCAAGATAGCCAAGTCCGACCTGATTAAGAAACTGCAGGCGACTCCGAATCTCTTTGAGGAGTTCTGTCGCAATGACCTGTTGCGTGTCATCAAGAATCAATTCGGAAATAAAGAGCTGCGCCTCGCTAATAGGAAGCGCACAGAATTTGTCTAACGAGAGTTCCCAGGTGGCTTCACGGGATTTTGATCTTTTGCGAGTAGTTTTCTTTTTCTTTTGAACGTTCGGTGTTTCAGTTGGACATGCCACCGCCGAAGTGATTCGGACAGCTCGTGATTGAGGAGACAGCCTCGCACCGTCACACACATGACAGTGTTTGACGCTCATATACTTTTCGAGCATGCGACGCATGATTCCGCTTTTTGCATTCCGCCAACGATTTGTCAGCATCGCCAGAACACCTTCAAATTTTGTTTTGGCTCCACGTTCGGCACGGCCACGTCGCCACGAAACCTGAATGGTTTCAAGACCTGTTCCGTGTAACCAGATTTTTTTCTGGGTTGGTGTCAGCTTCTGCCAGGGCGTATCGAGCATGACACCGGCTTCGTAGTTTTTCTTTTTCTCAGCGTGAGCAGCAACCGCATTGAAAAGCCGTCGCGTCCACCGAGGCATATCCCGGAATCGCCCAAGAACTCCAAAGCAGCCTTTCTTGACTGAACGTGACGGATCAACGAGTAATTTTTTGGCATCAATTCCATAAATGTCCCCAAGCCCATCGCACGTGGAACAGGCTCCAAGCGGACTATTAAAACTAAACAGTTGGGGTTCTGGGGTGTCATAGCTCACCCCGCAGGAAACGCAGGTGAACTGGCTTGATAACGTCAAGTCTTCCGGCTGGTCGTCGGTTTCGGCCTCTTCACTGGTCACAATCACCTGACCACCGCTTGTGCGAATGGCGAGTTCAACAGACTCTGCTAGACGACTGCGGGTTTCTTCTGAGATGGTGAGCCGATCGACAACAACTTCAATTGTGTGCTTAAACTGTTTCTCCAGAGCAGGTGGATCTTCGACTCGATGGACGGTTCCATCAACACGCGCTCGAGTGAATCCTTGACGAACCAAGTCTGTGAAAAGATCACGATGGGTGCCTTTGGCCTGTCGGACGAGTGGTGCCAGAATCATTGATCGCTGTCCGGATCGGATGCTTATAATTCGTTCAACAATCTGATCTCGTGGTTGGGCCTCAAGTACTTTGTCACATGTTGGGCAGTATGACGTGCCAACCCGTGCATAGAGCACACGGAGAAAGTCATGAATCTCCGTCATCGTCGCAACTGTCGAACGTGGATTGTGACCAGCCGATTTCTGAGCAATTGAAATCGAAGGCGAGAGGCCTGTCACGCTGTCTACATCAGGCCGTGGGAGTTGACCCAGGAACTGTCGTGCAAACGTTGAAAGGCTTTCCACGTAGCGTCGCTGTCCCTCTGCATAGAGCGTGTCGAAGGCAAGGCTCGATTTGCCTGATCCACTGACTCCCGAAAGACAAACCAGTCGACCTCGCGGAAGACCAACAGTGACATCACGAAGGTTGTGTTCTCTGGCGCCACGAACAATGATTGGAGGGACTTGCATACGGAAAGAAACAGTCTGCCAAAACAAAAGGAATGAAAACTCTCAGTATTGTAGACCGCCATACCCTCCGCTAGACACCCACCCGGACGGTTCGTACGATCAAGACCCGGAAGAGACGAGTAAGCAAATCGATTTCTTTTTTCGGGGCGGTAGCTCAACTGGGAGAGCGCGGCGTTCGCAATGCCGAGGTTGGGAGTTCGAGCCTCCTCCGCTCCACTGTTTTAGGCGGAAAATGAGGTGTTCTTAAGTACGGAAACCATGCCCTGTGTCATGTTTTGATGCAACATTTCGACCGTGCGATCGTTGAAAAAAATCACATTAATGAGGCTCAGATGGTGTCGCCATGTAAGAAAACAATCAATTGGCGATAAGATATGGGTCACTTTTCTAATTTGGCGTTCTACCCATCCGATCGATCGTTCCTGCCATGGCAACAATTTCCGATCCATCTACGCTGTTGATGCTTCGCGTACGCGATGGTGATGCCGAGGCATTTGAGCAACTTGTTGCACTGTGGCAGCCACGACTTGTTACGCTTTTTCTGAATCACACTGGTGATCACTCTACAGCAGAAGATCTTGCGCAAGAAGTATTCATGCGAGTATATCGAGCTCGCCATCGTTACGAGCCGAAGGCAAAATTCACAACGTGGGTTCATACGATTGCAAATAATATTGCCAGCGATCTTCGGCAGCGGGCCTATCGCCGGAAAGAGTGGGGCGTGTCCGCAAACCCCTCTGCGTCAGGCAACATGGTGGGGCTTGAACAGATGGCAGTAGCTGCAAGCGGGCTCTTACCAACTCGCCAGCTCGATCGAGTTGAACTTCAAGGTGTTGTGCAACAGGCTATTGCCAGCCTCAATGAACGTCAGCGGATGGTCATTCTTCTGGCAAAGTTTGAACACTGTTCGTATGACGAAATAGCTGAGGCAATGAAACTGTCAGTGCCTGCGGTGAAGTCATTACTCTTTCGCGCCCGAGAGCAATTAAGGGAAGCACTCAAGCCGTATCTTCTTGCTGAAAAAGAGGAAGCCCAGTGAACACGAGACACACTCCAGATACAACTCAGCATGAAGACCCCGGGGCGACACCAGCAGCTGACCTCGGGGAACTGTGGCAAACCCTTGATGTCTTACCAGAGGCAGAAACTCCGGAAGATCTACTCGCCACGACCATTGAAATGGTTGCAGTTGATGGCAAGCATCATCGTCCCGGAAAATCAAGTCGTTTTGCACAGATGCGAGGTGATCTCTGGCAATGGTTTGCACCTGCGATTGCCGTCGGTATCTCAATCGTACTCGGGTATTTTGTTGGTCAGGCAACCACCGGGACACAAAAACAAGAACCATTCGATTGGCGTGCACGTCGAGAAGAAGTTCTCAAAAGTACAATTCAGGAAGCTATCGAAAATAATCCGTCAGGTGCAAGGAAATTCTTTCAACAGCAATTGCGCAACTCCCAAGGTGCTCAAGGGCAAATGTTGCCACCACAGCAAAACAGCAAGGTGGGATCGCGTACTGGCGAAAAAAATTCATCAATCCCTAGGGGCTCTCGACAGGTTCCATTGGAAGGCCAAGAAAGGAACGGACGGCTTCGTGGAAAACCTCCGGGGCTTCCAAAGGAACCAGGTGACCAGCGTCGGAAACAATCAGCAGCTGCCCCTGTTGAAGAATCTTCTCCATAGACTTCATAACCGCCGGCGGTGTGATTGTGTCTTCACTGCCACAGATAAGAAGTACCGGTTTCATAAGACGGTGCATGTCTTTCGTCATGTCGGGACGGTCTGCGAGTGCTTGAAGTGCTGCTTGAATCGTCGCAACAGATTGCTCACTAATAAGCTCACGAAGGAATTCTTCATTGGCAGCTCGTTCCGGTTGGGAGCGGGCTGTATCTGTTGCCGCTAGAAGATTTGGCACCATTGCATCTGCAAGAACCTGTTGGCCCACTCTGCCAACTGTTGCGGCAAGATCGGCTCTGTTTGCTCGCGCTTCTGATGTATCTGCTGAAAACTTGGTGTCGATAAGAATGATCCGCGATACTTTTTCAGGATACCGAACAGCAACATGTTGAGCGACGTATCCACCCATTGAAATACCGGCGATGGCGGCTGGTTCTTGGATATCAAGGGCATCAAGAAGTTTTGCTACATCGTCAGCCAGTTGACGAATGCTCACTATTGGCGCCTTTTCAGAATCGCTAGGTGTGCTTCGACCAAATCCTCGCTGATCAGGAATGATCAATCGTGCATACTCGGCCAGTGGCAAGACCCGATGCCACATGGTGTGATCCAGAGGGAACGCATGAAGGAGAACAAGTGGCGCCCCCGATCCACAGATCTGAACAGCAAGTGAAGTGTCCCCAATTGAAACCATCGTTGTTTGCATCGAAAACTCTGCTTTGGAGTTGGATCAAATCGTTTCTTCGGCAAGAATAGCGTATGTCAGATCGTTGAAGACGTCGACGCAAAGGAATCGGTTGGCGGGCAATAACTTGGCATAATGGGAATGAAGCAAATAAAATCGGCAGGGGCGATGTTCAGATATCTCAAACAGCCAGCCATTCACATGCGAAAAATGCTGAAAATAAATGTTGTGTTGATTGTTTTTGTAGCAGGATGCTACTCGGATCGACTGCCGGAAGAAATTGATCATTTGGGAGTGCCTCGTGTCAGTGCGCTTGCAGTAGAAGCCATTCCACTGGTGACGTTGAGGCCTACTGAAACGGTGAAGGTCCCGCTGCGAATCAATCGTAATAATAACGAAGGGCCAATCGACGTCAGCCTTTCGAAGTTACCGTCTGGTGTTGAGGCAACTTTTGAAAAACAGATTCCACAAGGTAAATCAGAACTCGAAATTGAACTCTCCGGAAATCAGTCGCTCGGTGATCAGCAACGGAATGCGACTGTTACGATCGCCTTGAGCATGGCTCAGAGTTCTGTTGAACAATCATTTGACATTGATCTACCAGTCGTATCGCGGCCATCTTTTGGGGCTATGCAACCTGTCTTTCTGCAGCCGGGAGATACTGTGAATCTGCGGGTGCCTGTTGAAAGAAATGGATTTGCAGAATCATTCACGCTGGAGCCGATCGAATATACGCAAGGAGCACTGTGTCGTCTGCCGAGTGAGCCAATCGAAGACAATAATATCAAGGTTCTGGTAGCAGCATCAGAAGAGGCCTCAGAGGGAACGCAAACACAAAAAATAAAAACTATTATTTTCGGTCGAGAAGTTTCTGTGCCGCTAACACTTGTTGTGACAAACCACCCCTTCAGGATGGAAGAAATGGTGTATGCGGCGGTCCTGCCGGGTCAGCAGAAAAAAATCGATATCATATTCGAGCGAGATTCTTTGGAGTCACTCAGTAGGACGCTCACTGGTGGTTTGCAGGCTCTGACTGGAGTGGATCTGGCTCCAGCGAAATTTAATGGGCCGGTTGTTCTCACTGCAGAGAGTCCGCCGTTGGGAGTTACCGTTGAGCCAGCATACCTCGAAGAGGGTGCTCTCAAGTGTGCTCTTGTTGTTAACACAACGGAGGAATCACCGCCCGGTGTGTACTCAATTCCGCTTGTAGCAACGGCAGATCATCTCAATACATCCGGACTTCTCGTTATACGAATACAGGATCCGGGTAATAAGCCGGGCGTGCTACCAGAAGCAGTCGTCTCGTCGATGGCTAAGACAGTTCGGTATCGTCGCGGTGGTCTTCAAGGTCGCAGTACAGAAAAATCAAAGGATTTACTGGCTGCTCTGTATGGTGGCTCAGAACAATCAAAAAAATCTGTCATGACTGCTCTGGCATGGCTC
>CAXEMW010000137.1:0-8470 GCA_963997395.1 uncultured Planctomycetaceae bacterium | reverse complement strand
GGGACCCGTAGGAAACTTTCAAAAATTCAGTCCAGTTTTCTAGGTAAGGCGGTGGGGCATAGGTGTCCAGAACTGTGTAAGCGGTGAGTACACTAGACATCGGATATGCAGCAACGGGGATAGAGCAAATTTTGTAAAGGTAGCCATGAATTTCATTTTTAATCTGATCTGTCGGTGCAGTGGATTTATTTTAATCGTCTTCCTATTTAGCAACACGAGTGTCTTCTCGGCAGAGGAACCCCGGCTTGACGATCCAGCGACCTGGGCGAATCCCTCGTTCTGGAAATCATTGAAGCCGTCCGGGCAAATCACCGGATGGGAATTTCGTGATGGAGAAATCTCTCTTGTCCGTCCCGGGAAAAAGGGTGGCAACGGGAGTATCTTGAGCGAGCCGGTTGCGTCTAACTTTGAATTGTCTTTTGAGTGGAAGATTGCAGCGAACGTGAATAGCGGTGTGAAATATCGCGTCCGCAAACACGGCGCACCGTTTTGGACTACAGCATACAAAGGCTCGGGGTACTGGGGGATTGAATATCAGATTTATGATGGGAAGCCAGGTACGGATGCATTGCATACAACAGGTGCAATTTACGATCTGGCATCTGCCGCAGCAGAAAAGAAAGTACATCCGCCGGGAGAGTGGAACTCGGCGAAGATTGTGGCCAGTGGATCAACAGTTGAGCATTATCTGAATGGTTCTTTGGTGTCATCAATAATCACCGAGGGGCCGGAGTGGGAGCGAACGATTGCACTGAGTAAATTCGCCGGCTTCGACGACTTTGGGCAGTCTTCGACAAAAAGCCGCATCATGCTGACGGACCATGGTGGAAAGGTTTCATATCGAAAGTTTCGATTTGTTGCACTCACACCCAAGAGCCAGTCGCCGATAAAACGCACCGGTCCTTTTCTTGCTGATGGGATGAGGAATTGTTGGGCTGATCAAGACTCAATCAGTATCTGGACACGAACAACACAGTTCCCAGAGATGAATTCCACAGGTCAGAAGTTTCGTGCTCTCTCAACAAAACAGGCGAGGGTTTTGGAAGAAACAAAAGATGCAGCAGAATTTCTCTCGGATCAGTTGCCCTCAGGGGCTTCTTTGGACGACATGATAGGAGCGTGCCCGGGCGCAGCCGGTGAAGTTCGTCTTATCTATTTTCCTGAAAAGCGATTCAAAGCGAAAAAGGAAATGACTCGGTGGAAGAAAACAACTGCGGACGAAGACTTTACAGCGCAGTGGCACATTGAAGGTCTTTCTCCTGCTACTCGCTACGTAACGGTGCTTGAGGTGCGTAAACCAGATAGTCAGGAGACAACGGCAGTTCTTCGCGGTGGTTTTGAAACAGCGCCAGCAAAAAACGCAAAAACAAACCTCACGTTCTGTATGACGACCTGTCATGATTTTATCCGTACTGATAACGGCATGCAGGGGCATAAGATTTATCCAGCAATGGAGACGATCAATCCCTCATTTCTTGTTCATGCCGGAGACATCGAGTATTACGACAAGCCTGAGCCATGGGCCCTTACTGTCGAGTTGATGCGATTCAAGTGGGGTCGGATCTTTGCATTGCCTGATAATAGGTCATTCTACAAGAGCCACACAACATATTTTCTAAAGGACGACCACGACACGCTTAAGAATGATTGTTGGCCGGGGCAGCAATATGGAGCAGTTTCATTTAAAGAAGGGGTACGTCTGTTTAATGAGGAACAGTTCCCTTCGCGGAGTCCCCGCTATCAGACTGTTCAGTGGGGAAAGGACCTGCAGGTCTGGTTTCTAGAGGGTCGTGACTACCGCAGCCCAAACACCATGGCCGATGGACCAGAGAAAACGATTCTTGGGTCCGAACAAAAATCCTGGCTTTTTAAAACGCTTGATGCATCGACTGCGAAGTTCAAACTAGTCTTTAGCCCAACTCCAATTGTGGGTCCTGATCGAAGTGGGAAGAAAGATAATCACGCCAATACGATTTTTGCCCATGAGGGTGAGCAGTTGAGGCGGAAGTTTTCATCAGTTGATGGTGTGATTGTTTTGTGCGGTGATCGGCACTGGCAATATGCGTCAGAAGATACAGAGACTGGGCTCTGGGAGTTTGGCTGCGGGCCAGGTAGTGAAAAACATCAGTTGGGTTGGAAGAAAGGTGATGAGCGACCTTCGCATCGTTTCCTTCGTGTCGCTGGTGGATTTCTGTCTGGGCATCTCGATTCCAAAGGCAAGGCAAGTACGTTGACGTTCCATCATCGCACGGTGAATGGCGATGTTATGAGCACATTCGAATTCCCTCAGTGAGGGTGTTCAAAGCTTGAGGTAAATTGAGAAACGTACTGGCTCAGAAGAATGCCTCTCAAGAAACGCTGTTCGTAGCAGGTGGAGTTCGCATTGCGAACGAACCTTGTTCGTGTCTGTGGAAGTGATCCTCGAAGTGGTATCACGTAAAAACTCGATAGACGGTAGAGGGCTGCTTTGTTCAACTCGATCACAAACCGAATTCGTTTACAGAAATAGATGAGCCGCTCAAATGAAAAAGACACAAGTGATGATTGGGTTTTTACAAAAACAAGAATTCTGTCGTTTGCGTTTCTCTTCTCGATTCCGACAACTTGTTTGTGCTGCCTGTGCTTTGGTCATGGTCGGTACGGCCCTCAAAGCTGCAGATACCTTTGAGCCATATGCATCTGACGTCCCCGAGTCTGCCGTTGCGCTTTGGGAAGACTACGATCCACGACATGAGCCACTCGATATTGAGGTTGTTCAGGAGTGGGAAAATGAAGGTGTTATCACACGGTATGTGACATTCACTGTGGGCACGTTTAAAGGCAAAACATCTCGGATTGCGGGATACTATTGTTTGCCTGCCGGGAAAACGAAACTTCCAGCTTTTGTGTGGGCGCATGGCGGTGGCCAGCGGGCGGACCGTCACCGTGGAGAGTACTTTGCACGACAGGGCTATGCATCTATCGATATCAATTGGCTCGGACGTCCACTTGAGGACGGAATCGATATCAATACGGATTGGGGCAACGTTGACCCTACTCAGGGACCTCGGTTTTATAGCAAGGCACTTCGGCAGGGATGGAAACGAAGTCTTTTGCCTGACGAATACACAATCGACGCGGTTTCAAGTCCACGAAATTCGAATTGGTTTCTCCTTGCGGTTGCTGCGCGACGCGGCATTACTTTTCTTGAACAGCAACCGGAAGTAAATGCTGATCGGATCGGTCTTTCAGGGTTTTCGATGGGGGGCATGATTACTGCACTGACGGCTATTGACTCACGCTTAAAGGCAGTTGTGCCTTTCGTTGGAGGGACAGGTTTTAAGTATGTTGATTTCCCGGGAGGAATCGAAGGGAGTTCGATTCGGGGCCACTTCCAGAATCTGGAGCTTTATAAGTCAACCATCGACGCCAGTGCGTACTGGCCGTTTGTTCGCTGTCCGGTGTGCTTCATCAGTTCAACAAATGATTTTCATTCCGTGTTCGATCGGATCTATCGGTCAATGGCTCTCGTGCCACATTCAGATTGGCGGGTGAGTACGAATCTGCATCAAAACCATGGGCCTGGGCCAGAGCAATGGGCCATGCTAAATCTTTGGTTTGACCAGTATCTCAAGGGAATTGATCAGCACATTCCTGTGACACCACCGTCAACCTTTTCAGTCTCAGGTGGCATGGCATCCTTTTCTGTCACACCAGAAGATCAAGATCGACTTGTTGCGACAGAAATCTATTTCAGCTACGACCCCAATCCGCGAACACGATTCTGGGAGCGGGCTCAAGCCCGGCAGGACGAGCAAGCACTGTCAGCCAGGGTCCCAGTCTTTGAAGATTTGCCGCTGTATGTCTTTGCGCTTTGTCGGTACAAACTTGGGTATGTTCAAACGTTGGAGCGTGGTGAAACGTCAACATATACTTTGAATTCGGTTGAGCATTCGTTCGTTCCAGAAAAAGTGAACCTTGAGTCCCTTGTTAGTTTGGCAAATCCTCATGACTCAGTAGACGATTTTGAAAATGGTTTTGGTAATTGGTCCTCGCGCGATCAGCAGACAATCAAGACATATAAATTTCAAAGTCCTCGGCTTGACCGAAAGAAAACAAAGAAACTGGCAATAGTGGTGAATTCTTTCGGAAAGAAGTTGAATGTTCGTTTGCGAACCGACAGTGGATTTCTCAGTCGTCCGAACAATATTGGAAGTTTTTCAGCTGGAAAGATAGTCGAGGGGCAAGGTCCACAGACTATAGTGCTGCGACGTGAAGATTTTAAAGGGCCTGAAGGAAAAGAACTTGAGTGGTCGAAGATTGCAACCTTTGAAATAACTGTCTTCGATGCAGCTACGAATCAAAAGATTGCCTTGATGGCAGACGACGGTGAAAAAGTCCTACAGCTAATCGAGCTGAGAGATTAAATGTGGCGGTGCGGATCGTTGTTGGTATGAGAAAGGAATGCAGTTATGGCGAGAAACGCTTTGTGTCTATTTAGTTCGCTTCTGTTTCTATTGGGGGCGCTGAAGACAAGTGCGGCGTCTGCCGCAGAACAGCCCAATATCATTTTCATCTTTGCTGATGACTGGGGCTGGGGCGATCTGAGCTGCCATGGCCATCCTTATGTGAAAACACCAAATATTGATCGGCTTGCTCGAGAGGGGACTGACTTCCATCGCTTCACCGTTGCCAGCGGCGTGTGTTCACCGAGCCGTACTGCTGTGATGACGGGACACTTTCCTGCTCGGTACAACATCAATGGCCATTTTGCATGGGTTGAACAAAATGCTCGTCGCAACATGCCTGACTGGCTTAATCCGGATGCTCCGTTGCTGCCCCGTATGTTGCAGCAAGCGGGGTATATGACGGGGCACTTCGGAAAATGGCACCTCGCGAATGACATGATTCCTGATTCACCTCTCCCGAGTGAATACGGCTATGACAAATATGGAGCATTTAACTGTGCCGGTGAACAGATGCCTGTCCATGAGGATGTCAATCAGGCAATTTCACTGATTACTGAAGCTACAAAAAAACAAAAGCCCTTTTTCATCAATCTTTGGATGCATGAGCCGCATACGCCGTTTCATGTACTCCCCAAGTACCGTTGGTGGTTCCAGGATCTTGATGACGCGGACAATATCTATGCTGCGACACTTGCCCACGCAGATGATCGAATTGGTCGTCTGTTGAATGCTTTGGATGAAAATGGTCTGACAGAGAAAACACTTGTTATTTTTAGTTCAGACAACGGCCCTGCACGAGCAGCCAATCAAACAGAGTTGAAATTGTCTTACGATACTGCGACTGGAGCAGGGTTTGGTATTGGGGCATCTAAAGGTATTACCGGTGGTCGAAAAGGATATAAGGCAGCACTGTTTGAAGGAGGTATCTGCGTGCCTTTTATCGCGCGATGGCCCGGCAAAATTCCTGCGGGGATTGTTGATAATCAAACATGTATCTCAGCTGTTGATCTCTTACCAACGTTTTGTGAATTCGCTGGTGCGACCATGCCAGAAAAATACGTTCCCGATGGTGTCAGTCAGGTGAGCGCATTATGTGGGAAGTCGATACCTGGTAGAAAAAAGCCACTTTTCTGGAAAGCGAGCTCGCCTTGGCCCGCTCCGAAAAATCGGCCATTTCATTGGGGTTCATATGCGATTGTTGATGGTTCATGGAAGTTGATCGGGAATGCGGAGCTGAGTCATGTTGAACTGTATGACCTCACGCGAGATCAGAAGGAATCAATAGATTGTTCTGTGGAACATCCCGAAGTCGTTGGCGTGCTTAAAACCAAAATCTTGCAGTGGCAGCAGACGTTGCCGAGTAAGCCAGAAGGCCCGGTCTTTTCGACAAGCCGTACAAAGATTCCTTCATCTTTGTGATTGACAGATGAAAATCCGAGATAAGTAATGAAAAATCACTGAGAATGCTCGCGTCAGTCGGAATGCGCAAATTGCATAGTGATTCTAGTTTTCTCGGTTATATACTGATAATTCGCGTTTTCAGTGTAATGAGCAGTAAAAATAGAGGAGACCTAGGATATGGACCGTGAGGCAAATGGTGTATCGGCAGTGTCTTGTTTGGCATCTTTTGGACCCACAACAGTTGCTGCAATGGCATTCGTGCTGACCACCATGTCGGGTGTTTTCGCTGCTGAGTCTGAGGCTGACAGAACCGTATTGCCGATGCCGAATACTGCTCGACCAGATCTTGTTGTATATGACGCAAAAGATCCTGATGCTGTGTTTCCAGCAATTCCTCAGGTTCGTCCTCCTGAAGGATCACCAAACGTACTCATCGTATTGCTTGATGATGTTGGCTTTGGTGCGTCGAGCGCGTTTGGTGGTCCCTGTAAGATGCCAACGCTCGACCGTTTGTCTGCTGGCGGATTGAAATACAACCGGTTTCATACAACGGCACTGTGTTCTCCAACTCGACAAGCACTTTTGACCGGACGCAATCATCATTCTGCAGGCATGGCCGCAATCACAGAATTAGCCACCGGCGCGCCCGGTTACTCATCTGTCCTGCCAAATTCAATGTCACCACTTGCTATGACATTGAAACTCAATGGCTACTGCACGGCGCAGTTCGGAAAATGCCACGAAGTGCCAGTGTGGCAGGCCAGTCCTGTTGGGCCTTTTGATGCATGGCCAACTGGAGGTGGTGGATTTGAATACTTCTATGGGTTTATCGGTGGCGAAGCCAATCAGTGGTATCCAACGTTGTACGAAGGCACGACTCCGGTTGAGAACAAAAAGACACCAGAAGAGGGCTATCACTTCATGGAAGATATGGCTACCAAGGCGATTAAGTGGATTGGGCAGCAGAAGTCACTCGCCCCAGACAAGCCATTCTTTATGTACTTTGCGCCGGGTGCGGCACATGCTCCTCACCACGTGCCAAAAGACTGGGCTGACAAATACGCTGGGCAGTTTGACGAAGGATACGATGCGATTCGGGAAAAAATCTTTGCGCGGCAGAAATCACTCGGTGTCATCCCTTCAGATGCAGTTCTCACTGCAGAGAATTCAGAGACGCCGCGTTGGAAAGATATTCCTGAAAATTTCAAGCCGGTTCTTGCACGTGAAATGGAAGTCTACGCTGGTTTTGTCGAGTACACAGACCATCACATTGGTCGCATTGTGGATTCCCTTGAGAAGCTTCAAGTTCTCGACAACACACTCATCTACTACATAGTTGGTGATAATGGTGCCTCAGCTGAGGGCGGGCTCAACGGGTGCTTCAATGAAATGAGTTATTTCAATGGCATTCAGGATCTTGAAACAGAGGAATATCTGACGAAGAGAATGGATGAGCTGGGGGGACCAGACTCATACAACCATTATGCTGTCGGTTGGGCTTGTGCCATGAACACGCCGTATCAGTGGACCAAGCAGGTTGCCTCCCATTGGGGCGGTACACGCAATGGAACCGTTGTGCATTGGCCGGCGGGTATCAAGTCAAAGGGTGAAATACGATCACAATTCTGCCATGTCATTGACGTTGCCCCGACCGTTCTTGATGCGGCGAACCTTCCTCAGCCACGTTTTGTGAATGGTGTTGAGCAGGATGCAATCGAAGGCACCAGTATGCAATACACCTTCGATGACTCAAAAGCGAAGGAACGGCACAGTACTCAGTACTTTGAAATACTTTGTAATCGAGGCATCTACCACGACGGTTGGACAGCAGTCACGAAGCATCGAACTCCTTGGGCGGCTCCAACAGAAAAGCTGCCTGCTTTTGATGATGATAAATGGGAGTTGTATGCCGATACAGACTGGACTCAATCAGAAAATCTTGCCGAAAAGATGCCAGAAAAACTTCATGAGTTACAGAGGCTCTTCTTGATCGAGGCTGCGAGATACAAGGTGTTGCCACTTGACGATCGTGTTTTCGAAAAGCTGAATCCTGATACAGCAGGTCGTCCTGTGTTAGTGAAAGGAACAACGCAGGTCTTGTTTCCGGGAATGGGACGGCTTCTTGAAAACTGTGTCTTGAGTATCAAGAACAAGTCACACGCAGTGACCGCTGGTATTATCGTTCCCGAGGGTGATGCTACGGGAGTCATCATATGCCAAGGTGCAAATATTGGTGGCTGGTCTCTTTACGCTCACGAAGGCAAATTGAAATATTGCTATAACTATGGTGGTTTCGGGAACACTTTTGTGACATCAAAAGAGAAACTTAGTCCTGGTCAGCATCAAGTTCGCATGGAGTTTGCTTACGAAGGTGAAGGGCTTGGCAAGGGCGGTACAGTAAGTCTGTTTGTTGATGGTGACGAGGTTGCTCAAGGCAAAGTTGAAGCAACCCTCTCTAATATCTTTTCAGCGGATGATGGATTGGATGTTGGTGAAGATTCAGGCGCTCCTGTTTCACCTGACTATGGTCCTGTTGGAAATCACTTCAATGGTGAAGTGAAGGGGGTTCAGCTCTCAATTGCTGAGAATGAAAACGAGGGCCAGGTTGTCGATCCGAAGGA
>CAXEMW010000136.1:0-8506 GCA_963997395.1 uncultured Planctomycetaceae bacterium | reverse complement strand
ATTCTACTAGTATCACCATAATGTTCATTTACAATTGCGGTGACATCAACATTTACAATGTCACCTTCGTCAAGAAGGTCGTCTTCCCACTCGAGATTCTCCCGTGGTCGACGATGGTCATGGCGATATTCAATGCGATGGTCGCCACGCTCGTATTCGGAATCTTCTATGCATTCGTCATCGGAACACCGCCGGTGACGATTCTGCTCGTGAACGCATCCTTGAATTGTGCAATGAACGGCTTCGACACCTGACACAGAGAATGCTTCGTGGGTTCCCGTTAGTGAAACGATGGGAGGACACAGACGATGTCTTTCAGAACGCCATGCTTCGTCTGTACAAATGCCTCGGGGAAGTCACAATTGAATCACCCCGGGAAATTATGGCACTAGCGGCAACGCAAATTCATCGGGAATTGATTGATCTCGCACGGCACCACGCTGGTCCCATGTCGTTTAGCGCGAACCATGCCACCGGTATTCACCCGATTGACGACCACTCAAACTCTCGCCATCCCCAAGACAAAGGAGACGATACCGCAACCACTATTGATCGCTGGACACACTTTCATCAAGCCGTTGAAAAACTTTCCGCTGAAGAAAAAGAGGTTTTCCAGTTGGTCTGGTACCTCGGAGCCGACCAGAAAACGATTGCTGATCTTGTCGGATGCTCCGTTCGAACCGTCAAAACTCGCTGGCGGGGAGCCCGTGAGAGCATCCGTGCGACGCTCAACGATGAACCTCCTGAATAGATAGGGTGTTCTAAAACTATTGCTGAGCGATACGTGACTGCACGCCAAGAGTCTCTGCAAGCTCAACAAGCAGGCGTTGTACAAAGCTTAACGTAGCCCGTTCAACGAGGACTTGCCTGGCCATGTCAGGATAGTCAGTAATGACACCATCCACACCACGGCCAACCATTTTGGATACCGACACCGGGTCATTGAGTGTCCATGCATACAAAAGCTTGTCCGCTTCGTGGGCCTTTTGGACCATCTGACTCGTTGCAAACCGGGCGTTCACAGCGAGAAAGTCTGCCTCAATTTTTCGTACATCCCCAACTGCAAGCGAAAGCAGAAGTCCAACCCGCCATTGCGGCCGCAGTTTTTTTAGCCGAGCAACAATTTCTGCCTTTAACGACATGCATTGCACTTCCTCAACACTCCCCGACGCTTCTACAAGATCGACTACTCGTTGTTCAAGCATGTGACCATGCCCGTATGATTTCAACTCGATGATTATGCCAATCCTTCCCTTACAGAGAGCAAGGATCTCGCGAAGAGTGGGCACTCGCTCGTCCCGAAACTGCGGATCGAAAGAACTTCCGATATCGACTGCTGTAATTTCCTCTATGGTTGCATCCCATACTTTCAGATCTACTCCAGCAATTTTCATGAGGTCGCTATCATGGATGACAACGACCTCTCCATCAGCCGTTTCCTGGACATCAATCTCCACCCATTGCGCACCAGCACTGATCGCCCGCTCGATCGCTGCACAGGTATTTTCGGGCGCAACACCACCCGCACCCCGATGCCCAATAATGTCGATGGTGTTATCAAAAGGAATATTCGCTGTTGCTGCAGAACCAATTAGAACCGCCACGATGACACACGCACCTGCCATCAATAGGAACGTCAACGTATTCCATCGAAACCCTACCCATTTTCCTGAAATACTTTTAAGCTTCATCCGCTGGCTGGATTCGACACGCCCGTCATACGTCTCCCAGACGCTATACAGCAGTGACGATAATGCGGCAGCTGACAGAAGCTGAATAATCAAATTGGTTGCTGTCCAGACAAGTGTTGTCAATCCGACTGCAAAAACGGCACCAGCCAAAGTCTGGCTAACCATCGGCACGAGTTCCGAAGCCACGAAGACAATGCCTGCTGTACTTATCGCCGTGATAATTAATACAACTACGACCCACGTGCCGAGTAGCGTGATAACAACCCAGTGTCTCCTGGCAAGACGCCTCCAACTCATTGAAAGAGAGTCTCGTGGACTCGCTGATTCAAAGATGATGAGTGGCAGTGCGACAAACCATCCAGAAAAAAGCCGTAGTAAAATCACAACCAACCCAGCCACAAGAATTCCACCCACACAAACAGCGACCAGAAACTCAGGCGGCCGTTCAGCGAGATAGAAGTTGATGTCGTGTTTCCCCAAAAGTCTCTGAGCAACAAAAACTGCACAGATCACAGCAGGAGCACTCACAGCCACAACCCAACATATGAGCCGGAACATGAGCTGGAACACCTGTATGCTGTGGCGAAAAGCCCATCGTGTTGCGGTCCACACATCCCCTTTTTTTTCGTCCTGAGTGACCAGCAGCGTAAGAAGTGTCGCTTGCTCAAGGGCAGTGATACTCAACCAGACAGCCCCTACCAAACACATACCGACCGCACCCCCAGGTGAAAGCAGGAAAAACAACACGTCGGTATCGGTCAGGGTGCCCCGTCCACTCAACCACAACAGGCCGTGGAGCAATCCAACTGCAAGTGGCACAAGGACAACAAATGTGAGCAGCTTAAAAAGCACGTCTGCCAGAAGGAGTTGCCACCACTTTTGCCGCAGAGCAGTTATCGATGACGCAATAATTGTCTTGATTTCTCTGCGAAACGTACCCGGTACCTGCACAGAGGAAAGTGTCATCTGAACCCGTTTCAATTGGGACGGAATTTATAGTCCCGGTAGTTACGCTGGAACTCAGCGTCAGAGAACCCAACATTCAGCCGAACGTCTTGAAATGTATATTCTTCGATCAGGGGTGGGTCGTTTGATTCGCCTACCGGCCAATCGTATGCCTCGTAGCGAATTGGTATCGGAAAGTCGTCAGCAATATATATCCTTACGATGTGAAAGAGAAACACAGAGCGTCGACGGGGATGCATGACCTGTACACACCTACACGGTTGGCCATCAACTTTCACATCGTCGAATATCTGGACTTCACACTCGCCATATTGCATATCAGCGGTACCAACGTCAATGAGCTTTCGAACCATATTGATCATGCCGCTTTCACTCGTCGGATAACGGCTGTACTGCAATGCAGCATCACCAGCTGGATCAAGGTCAAGCGTCAGGTATTCAAAACGTGTTCCACCCCGACGCACAACCATCTTTCCATTGTTTGTTCCTTCAACCCACAGCACCTCTCGATCAACCATCTCTTCAGGACCAACGAAATGAAGGTAGATCGACGGTCGCTGCACGTGACGCCCGTCAACTACTCTCTGATGACGAACTTTGGCATCGATAAACTCCATTGGCTTCAGCCGGCCATCAATTCGTTCCTGCTTGACAATTCTGCACGCGTAGTCAGAAACATTATCTCTTAGAAAAACGTATGACTCACTCGCCAACTGCATTACCGGAACAAGTGGGTGATGCTGCGGCGCTGGCGGGGGCAATTCCTGCTGCGGCCGTGCTTTTTCTATTCGACGTGTAGTCGTGACTTGTGCTTGCGTTTCTTCGGCACACATACGATCGCATTGCACCCCAAACGTGATACCTACGATCGTGAAGACGGCAGTTTTCGTTTTGAAAGATAGTGACATGGTAGGGGTCGCTCATTGATCAACAAGAAGACCGAACCATTCAGGCTACCTTCTGAAAATGTTCTGTTCCACCTTTCGCGTGTCGATCACTCGAATCTTTGACCAGATACAGTCGGCACATCCGCACCAATCGGTCTATATTCAGCGAGTACGAGCCTCCGCCTGACATCCACAGCCCATCTTATCTGAAGCTATGACGAAGACCGTGGCATCGCCCTGGTGGCACCCGTTGAAATACCACCATCCACTAAGAGCGTCTGCCCGGTGACGTAACTACTCGCATCCGATGCAAGAAACACCACGGCACCATCCAGATCTTCCGCCTTACCTGGCCGACGCAACGGAATGCGGTCAACCAAGTACTCAAGCCATTCTTTGTCTTGGTAGAGCACGTCGTTCTGCGCTGTTCGAAACCAACCCGGTGCAAGACAGTTGACTGTGATGCCGTGTGGGCCGAACTCATCCGCCATGCTCATTGTCAGTTGCTTCACACCACCACGACTTGCACAGTACGGGCCGAGTCCGGCGTACCCAAACACGCTGGTCACGCTACCAATATTAATTACACGGCCGCTTTTACGTGGCAGCATTGATTCGGCAACACGCTGAGTCATGAAGAACATGCCACGCAAATTGGTATCGAGTATGGTGTTCCAGTCTTCCCACTGTACGTCCAGTGCAGGTTTTCGAATATTACATCCTGCGTTATTCAAAAGAATATCAATCGGGCCAGTAGCCATCGCCGTTTCAACGGCAGCCTGGATGCTTTCCTCGTGTTGCAGATCAAGCGCGACAACCTCAACCTTTTTCCCGTACGACTCAAGCTGTCGACGAGGCTCTTCGAGAGATGTCACATCGCGGGCCGTGATGACCAGATCAGCACCAGCCCGAGCAAGAGCTCCAGCCATTTGCAGCCCAAGCCCCCGGCTTGCTCCTGAAACAAGTGCACGCCTGCCTGAAAGATCAAAAAGTGACATTGACTTCTCCTTCAATATTTTCTGATGGCTGCAGCACGACCTTGAGAATACCTGGCTCACGATTATGCAGCCGCTCAAACCAATCTGCTCCATCCTCAAGTGGTGCAACACGGCTCACAAACCGTGACAGATCAACGGTGCCCGAGGCAGCCAGTTCAATTGCTTCTGGATAACACCCGGCTGATGCGCATGAGCCCTGCAGCCGAATCTGCCGAGTGACAACCGTTTGCAGAGGAAGTTCAACGGATGGCGAGACATTTCCAACAAGCACGACAGTGCCGCCACGAGTGACGGCGTGAATGGCCGTCTCCACAGAAGCCGCTGCACCGACTGCCTCAAGAACAAGATCCGCGCCATCGGTATCAGCAGAAGACGTACCCCACTCTGCGAGCTGCTTCGCTGTCATCTCAGCTGCATTAAAGACAGCGTCTGCACCAAATTCCTTAGCCTCTTTCAGACGACTGGCATCGAGATCAACCGCCGCGATCCGCTGAACGCCGTACGACTTAAGTGCCACAATGATTGCCAGCCCAATTGTGCCCGCGCCAATCACGACAGCCGATCGCGTTGTTGGCCCTGCACCACCAAGCCTGACTGCCTGCAGCCCAATCGTCAGTGGCTCAAGCAACGACGCGGCAACGAAACTCATCTGGTCTGGTATTGGATAGACACATCTCTCTGGAACAATTGCATATTCTGCAAAACAGCCATGTCGCCGATAGGCATCGCACGACACTCCAAGTACCTGCCGATGGGTGCAGAGATTTTCTTTTCCGTCGCGACAGAACTCACATTCGCCACAGAAGACAGTTGAGTCGAGTGCGACCCGCTGTCCTACCATCTCACCAGACACGTTCTGTCCGACAGCGTCGATGGTACCTGCAGCCTCATGGCCCATAACAAGCGGAGGAATCCGACGGCCAGTCGATCCGGTGTACCCATGCACATCACTGCCACAGATTCCGCAGGCGGCGATTCTCACTCGCACCTCACCTGCGCCTGGCTCGGGTGTATCGACCTCAGCGAGCGTAAGAGAACTGGGAGATGTCAGGAGGAGTGCTTTCATGGTGCCCAACATGGTACGCTCCTGAGGTGATCAATGGGAGGACCCATCACATTCTGGCAGGGGAAACAATCAAATGGAATCATGGTATCTCGTTGCAGTCGTCGCATTCGGCATCGCTGCTCTGATCACAGCTGTCATGTGGCTGAAGATTCATCCGTTCGTCGCGCTACTCACAGCTTCCATTGGGGTCGGCCTCGCAGCAGGCATGTCTCCAGAAACCGTAATCGAGTCAATGACCTCTGGCATGGGAAACACGCTGGGCTTTGTTGCAGTCGTCGTCGGACTCGGATCTATCTTTGGCATGATGCTTGAACAGTCTGGTGGCGCGGAGAAACTGGCTGATCGCCTTGTAAAGATGTTTGGCCCACAGCAGGCGGCGCTGGCCTTAGGGCTCGTTGGGTTCCTTGTCTGTATCCCAGTTTTTCTAGACGTTGCTCTTGTGATGCTCCTGCCACTTGCTGTTGCTGCCGGAAAACGTACTGGACAACCCGTCACACGGTTTGCCCTGCCCATGCTTGTTGGCATGGCCGTGACGCATGCCTTCGTTCCTCCAACCCCAGGCCCTACCGCAGTTGCTAATTTGCTCGGTGCTGATCTTGGCTGGGTTATTACTGTTGGCATTGCCGCTGGCCTCCCAACCTTAATCATCACCGCAATCTTTGCATCGAAAGTTCTGTCGAAAGTAGCCTCTGGCAATGTTTCACTTGACGTTCCACCCGACACAACCACTCCACAGCGAAAGTCACCACATCTCGCCGTCGTTGTCGCTCTTCTTGTACTACCACTGATTTTGATCGTCAGTGAAACGGCAGCACGAGGTGCTCTTGGAAAAGAGTCTCCGACCGCACTCTGGCTCATGCTTGTGGGCCATCCTTTTACGGCACTTCTCATTGCCACCCTTGCGGCATTCTATTTTCTGGGGAAAAGGCTTGGCATGCCGGCGCAGGAAGTTCAGCGAATTGCAGAACGAGCACTTGAGCCGGCCGGTGTAATTCTTCTTGTGACAGGTGCAGGTGGTGTTTTTAAGCAAGTACTGATCGATTCAGGAGCGGGTGATGCTGTCGCCTCATCATTAACTTCAGCAGCCGTTCCGACCGTTGTCCTTGCATGGTTGGTGGCAGTTGTCATTCGGGTGCTACAAGGATCTGCCACCGTCGCAATGATTACGGCTGCTGGTCTGGTTGCACCACTTGTCACGGCTTCAGGGCAGCCAGAGCCGTTCGCTGCTTTGGTGACGATAGCAATTGCATCAGGGGCATCTGTTGCTTCCCATGTCAACGACTCAGGCTTCTGGCTCGTAGGAAAGTTTCTTGGACTGTCTGTTGGAGAGACCCTGAAGACGTGGACCGTTCAGGAAACCATTATTGGTGTTCTCGGCCTTGTTTTTGTGGTGTGCATCGCAGCTCTGTACGGCGTGCTGTAGAAATCATATACCCTGGTGAAACCATTCTTCATCACTACGAAAGACGGTTCCGAAACACGCACTTAGCCTGAAAGCATTTGCTTGATATGTCGAGCAAGCCTGTCTTCGAAAGCATGAAAATCAGCTTCTGTCACTGTCTTTTTCCTTGTTTTTTCAAGAAAAACTTCACAGCATGTGCTCAGGCTTTTCGGCCAATGGTCCGTCGAAGCATTGCGAACATCTAGCTCCTGTTTGATATCGGCAGCATTGAGAGTTTCTCTGCCACCAGCTGCATGCGTTCTGTGCGCGAGATGCATCACAAGTCCCATTGCTCTATCAAGAAGAACATAGGCAAAGTTCTTTCCCTGTATCGGGCCGATGGTTATTGTTGTTCCAGTCTGAGCCAAGTAGCCAAATGTACTGCGATAGAGAGATTGCGGTAACGCGGTGAGCACTGATTGCGAATCACCCTCAGTGACAGCCGGCTGCGCAACTGACTTACCCCAATACATAGCGCCAACACCCCCACCAACACCACCAACCACAACTCCCGCCAAGGCTCCAAGAGTCAGCGGTATCCCCGAAGGCATGGCAACCTCACCACCAGCTCCGATCTTTGCACCAGTGGTGCCCCCAACCATGGCTCCAACTGAGACACCACCAGAGAGTAGAGCCCACCACGGCAGTCCAAAAACTTGCCATGTCTCGCTACTAAAAAGATCGCTTAGATACGTGAGTTCGACCTTATCCGCTAGCCCAACTTTTTCATGAAGAAACAGTGACTGGAGCGTGCTGTGTAGAAGCCGTTCCTTTTCCTGCAGATCTGAATGAAACTTTTCTTTCGCAGCATCGATCAGTGGCTCCCTATTCTCACCAGGCGCGACCGCAACAGTACGGGTATGCCCGATACTCTTTGAGAGTAATTTCACAATACTGTGTGCCGACTCATTGACACGATGCGACCAGTCATTTTCAATTTCATCTGCATCTTCACTTGCATCCTCAAATGTATATCCATATTTTGCAGGGTCTTTTTCAAAAGCAGATGAATAAGGATATGCGTCTACATCTTTTCCTCGATTCATAAATGCCAATGTTGTCAAATACCAAGTATCTAACGGATACTCCTCATCAAAAAGTTCTTGGCACCAAACATCCATTGTTTTTCCCGCATTCAATGGTGTCCAAATGGCGTAGGTCGCGGGGGTTGGTGGTACACTGTCGGCGGCGCTGCAATGGGCGCAGCAGCCTTCCTCATGCAGGGCTTCGAGGAGGCGACGGCTGTGGTCGCGCCATTGATCGCGGCGGAGTCCACCGCGGGCTGTACGCTGTCCGCGGCGTCAATGGAAGCGGCGGGTAGCCGGATGGCACGCGTACGCGCTGGTGAGCGAGCAAGACGGGCAGGCGAGCGGCCGCGAGTGCATGCCTCCACGAGCACCGCAGGCGCGCTCACCGCAAGAGAGCGCGCCTCCGCGGCGGTGATGACCTCCGCGAGG
>CAXEMW010000135.1:0-8659 GCA_963997395.1 uncultured Planctomycetaceae bacterium | reverse complement strand
ATTCCAAACTGCAGTAGCGCTACCAACCTGCCAGCTAATACTGGAAGAGTTCCAAGTGGTGCTCGCACGACTGCATGACGAAGAATCTCAACAACATGTAAAACAAGACTTTGTAGTAGTGGTTCTGCGGCAATAGATCGCCAGAAGAGCCGTTCTCCATAGAGTCCTGCTTTGAACGCTGGCTGCGGACGATGGCGTTCTGGTGCCGCAATAATTTTTGAGGTGGGCTCAAAGACGACACGTCCACCGGTTGCCTGTAATGAGACAGCCATATCAGCGTCGGCATACTCATCACCACATGCAGGACAGAATCCAAAAGTTAGTCGATCAATCATCTGGCGGCTCCAAAAGCCCGCCTCAAGTGTTGGGCCAGATGGCGAGGGAAAATCACCCGTATGAAAACCCTGCACTCGTGAGGCATCACCCCATGGTCGCAACATGTTACGTCTGCCACCACGGCCTACTTCTATGCCGGTCGCTACAATTCGGTCACTGTCATCAGAGGCGACCTCGAGTGGAACAACCGCAGCAACCTGCTCATTATTAAAATGCTCGACTGCTACGTCCGTCCAGAATGGCGTTGCCCGCCATCCTGCTGCCAGGACATGCACGATACGCCCAGTGCTCGCGGCAAGCCCAAGATTGATGCATGCAACACGATTGGATCCAATGGGTGCCTGAATAAATCGCACCTCTGAACCAACGCTCCACGGGTCGTGATAACCGAAGCCGAGAACGACGACAATTTCAGAGTCCTCTGGCCGATTCTCAAGTACGCTCACGAGTGTTTCCTCGAGAGTTTCCTCGTCCCCAGGTGCTGGGATGACGATCGATAGCCGCGGAGGTGTTGCCGGAGTGGTCGGCATGCTGGCCGTATCCCGTAAGGATCAGAAGAACCGCACTAGGCGGCAACTCGCTGCGGTTGCAGGTCGTTGAAAAGATTGACCGTATGAAGCATCTCGCCATCAGCATTGTAGAATTGCACAACGCCGCAGTCGATGAGCCACATTGCGAACATTTCTGTTACTCGATAGCAACGGGCAACGCAGCGACCTCGATCAATACGAATATTTTCTTGAAGATCGGCCGCGTCATCAGTTTCAGCGCCCAGGTCAACAAATAAGCGGGTAACCATGTCGCGCACGTCCGCGGCATTCAAATGTAAATGCATTGCTGCAACCTCCTGTTGCGAAATATCCCGGACGACCTCATGTCATTCGTGGAAGAAGAGGAACCGTAGCGTTCTTCCCTACCGCGGCGGAAGGCTAGTTTTTGACCATCCTCCCGCTTTCTCCGCTAAGAAGAAAATCGGCAAAGCGACTCAAACTAAATCATGCCTGAGGAGAAAGCCTGAATATTCGCCCTGATCCCCCATCTCAACCCAGTCTTCCAGCAGTGATGAGGAGCTGGAAAATAGGGGTAGTTTAACCATTTGCGGAAAACGTCTGTGGGTTGAACCTGAATTCATTCCTCTGGCTTACAGCCGTTCTGTCCAAGAAGTCTTTCCATATCGAGATTCTACAAGTTGCTGTGTCTGATGTTGAGGCCATGTTGTTCTATTGCCGTCGGCAGCGAAAGCATTTCGCACCGCTTTGTCAATCTGTTTACGACCCAATGAAAGGTTCGTCAAAAATTCACCATGAGTCCGTTGGTGTCGGTATTCTGGCTCCCGTGGGGGATGTCGTAGCAACTGTCCAACAAGTTCAAGTGGGAATTCATCGAGAAGAGTCCCATGATAGAGCACGCTCTGACGACGCACCCGAAGGGCATTTCCAGAAATCTTTCTTGCCCTGCCGGCTCCTTTGACGACTAAATCAGAAGTGCCTGCTCGTATCACTTCTCGTCCTGTTTCGGAAAGGGCTGCAGCAAGAGGATCAAGCATGGAGGCATGTATGGCTTCAAGTGGGGGAACGTTTTGAAAAGGAGTTATGACCGACCACATGATACAACCCGGCCCAAGGATAACCGTTGCGCCACCACTTGGGCGTCGTAAAACGGTGATGTTGAGTCGTTCGCAAGCGTCACAATTCACTTCTCTGAGAAGCTCACTTGATGAACCAAGGACCACCACAGGTGCAGCTGCTTGCCAGGTACGAACCACTTGGTTTTTGAGCAGACCCGACTCTGCTTCATCTAAAATGGCTTCATCAATGGCGAGTTGTTCCGCAGCTGTAATCAGCGGCGGAAGAGATGATTCATCAAGCCACTGAGCGCCACGTCCAGTTGTTTTTGTCACAATACATCACCTTCTAGCTGGAAAGTCTATCATGTTAGAAGTGAGTTGGCCGATGTCAGCTGACGTACGATCTGGATTTCCATAACTTCCTCTGAAATCATAATTCATGGCTACCTCTTCAAATCAACCAATGAATCCGGATGACAGTCTCCCGCCAGTTGAACCACCCAGTGCGGCATTCCTTGTCCAGTTGTTTCTTGTTCCGGGAATCATCGTCGCAATTATTGTTTGTGTTTGGTTGGCCTTCCATTGGTTGGCACATCTTGGGAATGACCCACAGGCCTACGTCCGTACGCTTCGTCGTGCCAATGAAGGTCGTTGGCAAGCAGCCTTAAACCTCGCGAATGATCTGCGTGGCCCGAATGGTTCTGGGCTGAAAGCCGATGTCAAACTGGCCTCCGAATTAGGTAGTATCCTCGATGATGAAGTTGGCAGCGGCCGAACTGGTGAGCAATCAGAAACGTTGCGACTTTATTTGTGTCGAGCCCTTGGAGAGTTTACTGTTCCGGAGGCAGCGCCAGCACTTGTTCGTCGTGTCAATGAAAATGACGATGATCCTACAACCCAGGCAGCAATTGAGGCGCTGGCGGTTTTAGCAACTAATCTTCAGAGCGCCAGCAGATCGTTTGAGAATCAAGACGATGTTGTGGCCGCAGTGTTAGCTACAACGACTTCAACAAATTCGCGAGTGAGGGATGCATGTGGGTTCACGCTTGGGGTGCTTGGGGGTGAAAAGAGCATCGAAGGCCTTTTGCGGTTAATGGGAGATCCATCAACCGATGTTCGGTCAAACGCCGCGCTTGGTCTAGCGAGACTTGGACAGACAGACGCTTACGAAACACTGTCGGAGATGCTTTCTCTAGAAGATATTCACTTGGACGAGAAAGTGCTCGATGACAAGATACAGTCAGAGCGCTACAAGCGGGCCCTCGTGGTCGTGAATGCATTGCGTGGAGTTACGATGCTAGTGGATATAACAAACGAGGCCCCGCCAACAGATATTATCAAGGTGATTAGAGGGTTGCAGCGTGACCCGGTTGCCGAAATTCGGAGTAGCGCGATTGCCGTAATCAGAAAGATTAACCGAATGTCAGAATAAGCCTTCGGCACGGCTGTCAGTGGTGGTCTTGATAGATTAGTAATCAAGAAATTCATCAAGAGCTTCTCGGAGTGCTTCGGTATCAGTTTCAATGCCAGTCAGGTTTCGGAAATTGATTGCCATAACACATGCAGTTACCTCAAGGCCATCAATTCGGCAGGAGTTGGCATTCGTTGCTGCCTTGAGTGTCCCCGATGCTTTTGGGTCAAGTGAGGTGTCGACAACAACAAGATCTTCTCGAAATTCAGGGAGCTGAAAATCGTCAGGGATAGGCCGATTGTCTTCAGCAGCAATGATAATGCCGATGTCTTCATTCGCTGGAGCCACTTTGTTTTCAGCGGCCGATGCATTTCCCCCCTCAACCGCATTTATCGCTTTTGCCAAAGTGGATGCTTGATTGTCCCAGGGGTCAACAATGGTGATTCCCGGAGTACCGGCAAGCGTTAACTCAAGCGCGAGAGAACGAGCGAGAAGGTTCGTTCCGAGAATAAGTGAACGTGTTGTTGAAGGATCTGCATGGAGCCGAATCGAATCAAGCACACCCCGACCAAGTGTGAGATGAGCAACGAGCTGCCCATCCTTATTTCGTTCCAATAAGTTACAGCCTCCGGCGAACTGTGCAGCCGGGCTTACAGATGTGGTGAAGCCAACAGCAGCCTCTTGTAAAGGGCCAGCAAGCATGCAACCACCAAATCCTAAGGCAGAAACACCGGCAATCGCGTCAGCGAGACGAGCCGGTGCCACCTCTAGTGTCAGAAATCTCCAATCAAGTGAGTCGTGAGCGACAACTCTCTCGAAAAGGAATTGCGCAGGATTGCCGGCAGCCGGGTGACCGAGAACAGCGATGACTTCCTGCAGGGCCGGGTTTATCATGGCATTCAGTACCGTACTTTCTTTCACTGAATGATTAACAAAACGTGTGTGCTCGAAACCAATGACGGCTCGATCAAAATAGTATTCACGTTATACAGGCTGCCCAATCACTGCTACAAATCGTGGATCATCACGAATCGGATCAAAGTCACTTTCGCAACTTGTCAGCGACCTGAAACGGTCGTCTGAGGTAATCGCCTTGGTGAGATATTCAATTGCAGCAGGGACATTTCCGGCTAGGGAGTGGTAGCAGGAGAGGTTATACGCAAGAATTGGGTCATCACCACAAATATCGATACCCTGGGTCAGTATGGTAATTGCCTCTTGGAGTTTTCCCAAACGCTTTAAGCACCATCCGAAACCGAGCCAACTCGTCACAGACTGGGGGGTGTTGGCAACGGCACGCTGAAAGTAGGGTAGGGCATCTGAAAACTGACCGAGCGCTCGAAGTGCCTCGGCTCGCAATACGATGGCATTGCCATTTGATCGTTCTGTCTCAGAGAGTTTGTCTAGCAACTGAATAGCAGTGCGTAGAAGCTTTTGAGCCGGTTTTGAAATTTCTTGGTCAGGTGTCATGTTGAACTCCGCAAGTTCAATGTAGCCAGACGCCTGTCTCAGCAAGGCAGAATGCCGTACGTTTTTAAGCGAAATCATGTTTTCGAGAGATAAGGACATCTCAGAACCTCGAATCGAGCGAGTCACTAACCCATTCATTTTAGAAACCAAGGAAGTTTTACGGAGAGAAAGCGTCCTGTTTTTACGGCATGGAGCGTAAGAAAGTTCGGTTTTCATTCGAAAACAGCCCTGAATACAGGCTGTGTGAACGCCAGGCCGATTTTTGGTACGGATTTGGCGGGAACGTGACACTTATTAAAAGTAGCGGAACGAATTGGCGGACTCAGCATTCCTGCGGTGTTGTGCTGAACCGCGTGCATGCTAGTTCATGGATTTGAGGAATTACAAATGCGACTGACTGTCAGAACTCTGTTGGCGTGGCGAGATCGCGTGCTCTCTAAAGAGGACCAACGTGATTTAGACGAAAAAGTTTTATCTCACGATGCTGCTCAAGAAATTGAGCAGCGGATTGAGCGAGTGCTTGGAAATCTTGACCTACCATCGCCGCGAGTGGATGCTGCAGGCTTATCTGCCAGCGCAAATAGTATGGCTGAATTTCTCGATAATGCATTGCCCGAAGAATGCCTTGGTTCCTTTGAGTCAAATTGCATCGAGTCTGACGTTCAGTTATGCGAAGCAGCTGAGTGCCATCAGTTTCTTTCGGAAATGCTCGGGCAGCATGAGTTGATGGCAGAACTAACAGATGAAGAAAGTCACAAACTGGTTGAGTTGACATCAAGAAAGGCTTCTTTGTTAACGGCCCAAGTGGGCCATTCGGCAGACATGGAAAATGCGCGTGCTATTCGAGCCGAGCTTGATACTCTAGCCCTTGATTCCCGTGCCGAAGATTCAGCAGATGTCGTAGCTGAGTCTAGAAAGAAGCAGCTTTTTGCCCCACTTGCTATTGTCGTGGCAATAGTGCTGCTCCTTCTTCTTATGAGTGCGTTTGGAGTCCAACTACTTCGCACATTTGGTCGCACCCAAGTTCAGCAGCAAGCAGCCCAGTTACCAGTGCCTTCTGATCTTGTGTTTGAAAATAATGATGCGAAACCCAAAACGGAACAAAGCCAGATTCAACCCACTCTTGGAACAGAAGGGTCTGAAGAGGGATTGCCCGAAAAGGAATCTGACGAATCATCGCGAGTTGTTGATGGTGGGGCAAAGCCACTAGCAACTCAGGTTGTGGCATCTCAGATAGGTGCCCCGTCAGTTCCTGTTCAGGCAGAGTCTCCTTCCTCGGAGGCTGATACACCAAACCCAACAATGGTAGGCAACACAACGGTGCCTCAGGGCACCGCCATGGCTATTGGTTCATCTTTGTCCCCAGCGTCTACCGGTCCACCTCCGCCGTCAACAACAACTACTACGAATACAAACACACTGCAAAAAAATGTGCCCGTGCTAGGTCCAGACGAACCGATCCTTGGTTTTGTGGAAAGTGACGCGAATATTGGGTGGGGTGTTGTTCTTCATCGAAATCGCGAAGCTGATCGAAGGGAATTGGATGGCTGGCAAGCCTTGCCGACGGAAGCAGCGATTGGGCCTTATGCGGAGATTCAGGTGCCGCCCGGGCTCAGCCCTGTCCTCGATGTGGGTGGCGTTACAGTTCGTATGAAACCTCGAACACACGCCATTTTTAAACTCGATAGTCTTCAGAAACCACGGATCGAACTTTTATCTGGAAGTATTGTGATTCGGTCTGCAGATGACACAGCTCAAATGGGTATCGCTGCTGGTGGCCTCAATGGGATTATTTTGTCAGGTCTCATGGGGAGTGTTGCGATTGACGTTTCTAAAAGCCCTCCTGATGTATTGGCAGCAAGGCAAACTCGGCAGAGTCAGATTGCCAGAGTATGTGCCTTGGAGAAGCCGGTTGAGTGGAAGCAGACGCAGCCTGGAGGGCTTCCTGTAGCAAGACCACTTCGTGGAATTTCAGAGGCATTCCAATTGTCGCCTCAAGAGATTCTTGAATGGTCTGAAGCGAGTCCACTGGAGGCAAGTCTTTATACCGTAGACTCTCTCCCAACGTGGGCGGTGTCGTCGCGATCACTTTCCAGATTGAAGAAGTCGGCAAGTGAGTCACTTGCTGAAGCAATCACACGTCCTGAACCGTTACTGAAATCACTTATAGAGTTGTCTGATGATTCTCGAATTGAGAACCGTATGATTGCCGTGGAAACACTTGCACTTCTTGGTTGGTACGATCAACTTGTGGAGTTGTTGGCTTCGGCACCACGACCTGGTCCGGGGCCATCCGCTGAAATGTGGAAGCAACTTGAGGGACAATCAGTTCCTCCTGCCCTTGCAGATGTTACGCAGGCGTTCGCGTTAAAAAAGTCATTGCGGGATCATGTCCGTCCAGGGCAGGGAGAAATCCTTGTAGGTCTTGCTGCACGTTCACTCCTTTCAGATGCACAGGAGGCAAGGACACCAAAACTCATTAGCTTGCTCGCGGATGAAAATATTATCTTTCGCAGATATGCAATTCAGTGGTTGCGAGAACTCTACGAAGAGTCGCCATCGGATATGGCAAAATATCGCGCGGATTGGAGTGAAAAGCAATTGGTGGAGGGTGCTGATTTTTGGCGAAAGAGGTACGACCAAGGGCTTCTCAGGCCGCGAACTCCTTGATGTCTCAAGGGCTGACGTTGGCTGGATTCCTCTTTTCAACCCGAGAAACAGCATACGTTTGTTCCCCTTCGTCAGCTTGTTTATGATCAATTAGTTATTACGAAAAGAATTTCGGCAAAATCAGACTGTGTCTAACTCGGCATCTTCTATTTTGATCGGATGACAAGTGAGAAATCTCGGCTTGTCGAAGTGTTAGCCTGCATCGGCCTTGGCTATTGCAGAGTTAGTTTGGCCAACATGTTCTGGTGGGCATTCGAACTTTGTTCGTAATGGTTTGGGTGCTGGTCAGAAAGGATTGATACATGCAGATAAACGTTTCCGCTCGACACGGGCATCTTAGCGCTGCTTCGCAGTCCAAAATTTCTGCAAAGGTATCACGCCTAAAGAGATATTTCGATCGTATTACCGCGTTGGATGTGACTGTGGATCTCGCTAATACATCCCTTCCAGTTGTCGAAATTATTGCGTCGGCGGAGCATTTTCATGATCTTGTTAGTCATGAAACTGCGCCCAATCTCTGGCGGAGTATCGATGGCGCAGTTCAAAAACTTGAGCAGCAATTGCGGAAGCATAAAGAAAAAGTACGAGATCATAAAAATGTCGAGACAGTCCGAAGAAGTTAATCTCATCGGAGTAGATACAAAACAACTATGAAATTTTCAGATTTTGTTTCAGTTGAGGCCATTCGTCCAAGTGTGGTTGCAAACTCGAAAGAGGGCGTTATTCGTGAGATGACGCAGTCGCTTGTTGATGCGGAGAAGATTGCTGTAAGTGAAATGGACAGCATCGTGAAGGCTATCATGAAGCGAGAAGACCTTGGAAGTACAGGCATAGGGCGTGGAGTTGCGGTGCCGCACACGAAACACCCAAGTGTTAGTCGCCTTGTTGGGACGGTTGCAATTAGTGAACAAGGCGTTGATTTTGAAAGCCTGGACGGAGAGCCTGTGCAGCTGTTTTTTCTCCTTGTCTCACCCCCAGATCGACCTGGAGATCACTTGCGAGCCTTGGAGAATATTTCAAGACAGTTGCGAGACGATGCTTTCTGTAAAACATTGAAAGAGGCTGGTGGGCCTCAAGATGGCGAACCTTTTTTGTGGACTCTCCATGGCAGGTGCCGCTCCACCAGCTCCTCCGCAGGCCTCGCGTCTGCTGCTGTACAATGCTGTTGCCGTTGAGCTTACGGCCGTACTGTTTGCCCCGGCACC
>CAXEMW010000134.1:0-9121 GCA_963997395.1 uncultured Planctomycetaceae bacterium | reverse complement strand
TTCATGAGTACTTGTATGTCTCTTTAAGGAGCATTTGCTTTCGTGTGAAGCGAATGAAACAAAATCACGTTTCATTTGAGAGAAGAGCTTCTATTTCGCGGTACCGTTGGCGGTAATACCACCTCTCCCAGAGCGTTGCTTTCCGGAGGTTTGGATCATTTGGGTGAATCGCGTGTTGCTTTCCAGTACGCGTGATGAGAAGCAGTTGTCCATCTTCAAGCAGCTGCTTAATGACCCAAAACTTGTCTACGGTATACGAATAGGTTTCCCCACGTGTGGCGGCATCAACTTCACGGGCCCGCGGACCTGGAGAAACACTATGTTTCTGTTTACTGTAGACAACAAGATCGTGTGATTCCCACTTCATGAAATGTGCCAAAATGTTGCCTCTGTAAAGACAACTATGAAAAGTTTTCTTTGTCTCTAGACTGTATGGCATCAGTATACTCCTATTCTATTCAGATCACTAAATAGCCATCTGGAACGCTCCTGTGAATCTCACATCTTTAGCTCACCTTGTTGGCGAACTCATTGGAGGTCTAGGAATCTTTCTGCTCGGCATGAAGTTTATGTCCGAGGGAATGCAAGCTGTCGCTGGAAATAGCTTGCGTCGACTTATCAGTACCGTAACGGGTAATCGTTTTTTTGCGATTATTGTTGGGGTTATCGTGACCTGTATTGTCCAGTCAAGTTCCATTACCACTGTTATGGTTGTTGGATTTGTGAACAGTGGTGTGATGAGCCTTGTGCAGGCGGTAGGTGTCATCATGGGAGCAAATATTGGGACAACAATCACTGGATGGATATTAGTCCTTAAAATCGGAAAGTATGGCTTGCCACTTCTTGGTTGCTCCGCTTTTGTGTACCTGTTTTCGCGGAAGGATCGCTGGCGGTACTATGCGATGGGACTCATGGGAACCGGAATGGTGTTTTTCGGTTTGGAGCTCATGAAAGATGCGTGTGGCATCATTAAAGAAACACCAGACTTCGCAACGTGGTTTCAAGCCTTTCAGGCAGATAGCTATCTCGGTGTGCTCAAGTGTTGTATGGTGGGCTGTATTCTTACGACCATGGTACAGTCTTCTTCGGCAACCTTGGGGATCACGATATCTCTTGCTTACCAAGGGGTCATATCTTATGAGACCGCAGCGGCACTTGTTATTGGTGAGAATGTCGGCACAACAATTACGGCATTGCTGGCATCTTTAGGGGCAACAACAAATGCCCGCAGGGCAGCCTACTTTCATGTCCTCTTTAATCTCACCGGAGTGTTTTGGATCACCCTTGTTTTTCAATGGTATATCCAACTTGTGCAGTGGATTATCCATGTAGATGTTTTGAAAGAAGTGATGGTAGGCGGTTTCGCTACGTTTCCGAATACGACACCAGCAATAGCTGCAACCCACAGTATTTTTAACATAGCGAATGTCGTGTTATTTATTCCGTTTGTTGGGATGCTTGTTCGAGTCCTAGAGCGGATTGTTCCGTCAAAAGAATTGAAAGAGAAGCCACGTCTTACCGGATTAGATATGCGTATGCTGGATAATCCCGTGTTAGCGATCGAGCAATCAAAAAAAGAACTAGAACGAATGGGAGACAGTTGTGAAAAGATGCTCGATGTTTTGTCGGAATTGAGACAAAAAAACACCCCAGACAGTTGGCTCAGTAGCCAGCTAAGAGAGTACGAGATATCGCTGGATACTATTCAGGAAGAAATAACGACATTTATGACAAAGCTCTTTGCGAGTGCGTTGCCACATGATGTTGCGGATGAGATACGTAGGCAATTGAGAATAGCCCATGAATACGAATCAGTCAGTGACTGCATAGATAATCTTGAGCGATTGGATGAAAAGATGAGACAGCATGGATCTGATGTCTCATCAAATTTCCATAACGACATTACAGAATTGAGTAACTGCACCCAGTCAGTTTTGAAGGAGATAAATACGTCACTTCGTACGAAAGAACAGGATGCTCTCAAAGAATTTACCTCTGTCAGGGAACGTGTGCGATTTCAAATCAAAGAACTCAGGTCGAAGCAACTTGAAGAACTTACCAAGGCCGGTGGGCCACCTACGGTTACGTCTATCGTACTGTCCATACTGAATGGCTATGCACACCTATTCAGTCATTTTGAAAATATTGTGGAAGCCTTGTCCGGAGAGGCATGACAGCGTGCCCAAGAGGGTGACGTTATACAAATCATGCAGTGCAGTCCATTATAGATCGAATCGATCAAGGTCCATAACCTTGGTCCAGGCGATGACAAAATCATTGATGAACTGCTGTTGCCCGTCTTTACTTGCGTACATTTCACTTATGGCACGTAATTGCGCGTTTGATCCAAAAATCAAATCAACACGTGTGGCATGCCATTCAACGGTACCTGTTGAACAATTTTTTCCAGCAAAAATATTGCTGCACTCTTCCGTCTTGTGCCACTCGATATCTTGACGAAGCAAGTTTATAAAGAAATCATTCGACAAGGTTTCACGACACTTTGTAAAGACACCAAGACTAGATTGGCTCTCTCCTCCGCTATTCGCTCCAAGCACTCGAAGGCCTCCAACAAGAACTGTCATTTCTTTCGCAGTGAGCGTCAAAAGATCGGCTTTGTCAAGCAAGAGTTCCTCGGCAGGACGATCGATATGCTTGGCAACGTAATTCCGAAACCCATCTGCTTTTGGTTCGAGCACAGCAAAAGACTCGATGTCAGTCATTTCATCAGTTGCATCAGTCCGTCCGGGATGAAAGGAAACAGAGCTCTCATATCCAGCCCGACGGGCAGCTTCTTCAACTGCTGCGCAGCCTCCAAGAACAATCAGATCTGCGAGTGAGACCTGTTTATTATTGTGAGCCGTGGTGTTGAACTCCTTCTGGATATCTTCAAGAGCAGCGAGAACCTGTGCTAATTGAGTTGGGTCATTTACTTCCCAGTCTTTTTGTGGTGCGAGCCGAATGCGTGCGCCGTTGGCACCTCCTCGTTTGTCACTCCCACGAAACGTTGATGCGGCCGCCCATGCCGTACGTACAAGATCTGTGATGGATAAATCTGATGACAGAATACGTTGCTTCAAAACTGAAACATCGTGTTGATCAATTGTTTCATAATCACCATTGGGCACAGGATCTTGCCAGAGTTGGGCTTCGGGAACCTCTGGTCCAAGGAGCCGTGTGACTGGCCCCATATCTCGATGAGTCAGTTTGTACCAGGCTCTTGCAAATGCATCAGCAAATGCAGTTGGATTTTCAAGGAATCGGCGAGAAATCAATTCATACTCTGGATCAACTCGGAGAGCGAGATCTGTTGTAAACATCATGGGTGCATGAGAACACGTCGGGTCATGTGCATCAGGCACTGTGTTCTGTGCCGATGTGTCCTTGGGTGTCCACTGCCAGGCACCAGCTGGGCTTTTGGTTAATTCCCATTCGTATTGAAACAGGTTTTGCAAATATCCATGTGACCAACGGGTTGGTGTTGAGGTCCATGCACCTTCAAGCCCGCTTGAAATTGTGTCGCCGGCGTTCCCTGAACCAAAACTATTTTTCCAGCCAAGGCCTTGCTCTTCAATTGACGCGCCTTCTGGGGGAGGTCCAAGATGATCTGCGGGTGCTGCGCCGTGTGACTTTCCAAAAGTATGACCGCCTGCGATGAGCGCGACCGTTTCTTCGTCATTCATTGCCATGCGATAGAAGGTCTCTCGAATGTCGATTGCTGCTGCAAGCGGGTCTGGTTTTCCATTTGGACCTTCTGGGTTCACATAGATAAGGCCCATCTGTACTGCGGCAAGAGGATTCTCAAGTTGCCGTTCACCGCTGTACCGGTTGTCACCGAGCCATTCGCTTTCGGGTCCCCAGTAGATATCTTCCGGTGGCTCCCACGCATCCTCACGACCGCCACCAAATCCAAACGTAGAAAATCCCATTGACTCTAGGGCAACATTGCCGGCAAGCATCATCAGATCAGCCCATGAAATATTTTTCCCGTACTTTTGTTTGATGGGCCACAGCAATCGACGAGCTTTATCAAGATTTGTATTGTCTGGCCAACTATTGAGTGGGGCAAACCGTTGCGTACCAGTACCAGCACCACCACGTCCATCAGTCGTTCTGTACGTCCCTGCACCGTGCCAGGCCATGCGAATAAACAGCGGCCCATAGTGACCGTAGTCAGCAGGCCACCATTCTTGCGAAGTTGTCATGGCGGTTTGTAGGTCAGTCTTAAGTGCTTGAAAGTCAAGTCTCTTAAATGCTTCTGCATAGTCGAACTCGTGGCCGATCGGTGGAGGTGCTCCAGCATGTGCTTTCAGTATTCGTAGATTTAGTTGGTCTGGCCACCAGTCGGCATTCGATAGAGAACCAGCCGCGGTATGCCGAGCTTTGGAAGGAGCAACTGGTCCAATGACTGGGCAGCGTGAAGCCATGTTCATCCTCTTTTTTTGATCTTTTAGAACTTTCGGGTCTCTCGAGCGTTCAATATAACACTCTCAATACGACTGGTATGGCATATGTGCGTGAACCTGTATCGTTTCAGATCAATATGCAGCAAAAAGATAATGTGTCTGGTAAAATCGATGGAATCGTGCCAAGGCCATGTGCTTTATCGGATCTTGAAATGGGTTCGGTCGTATGTGTTTCAGGCTCATACTGATAGTGAGTGGTGGATACTCAGACAATCTTCAACAAACCTATTCAAAATATGAAGAAAACAAAAAAAGTAGAAGCGAAGACGAAGGGTACGAGTCGTTTGCGGTGGATTGTCGGAGGAACGGCATGCGTTGTTGCTGTCGTGACCCTGAGTTGGTCACTGGGCATGTTTGGCACTGCCGAAGATCCTCGTGTCACTGAAATAAAAAATCTACAGCAAGATATGGCGAAGAAATTCAAGCCGACGCAGGGGCCTTCGAGCATGTCAGATGCAGTTGAGCGTGTTACAGCAATAACGACTGTCATGACAAAGGTTGCTGCGTTACCAGAGGATCTGAGATCAGAAGCAATGCAACCCGGCAAGAAAATGATGATGGAATCGATGGAGGCAACAGTTAATAACTACTTTGAATTGCCTCAATCTGAAAGAGAGGCCTATCTCGATAATCAAATCCGTCAAATGGAGTTTATGCGACAGGCATTTGAGGCGGGCAAGAGTGTGATGGGTGCCATAGGTTGGTCGAAGAAAAAGCCAGATGCAGACTCTTCAAAAACTTCTGCTACAAAAAATAATGGTGAGAAAGAAGGGCCTCCGTGGATGAAAAATCGTTCAGAGGATGAGCGGAATGCCTGGCGAAAGAAAATGATCGATCGAACAACGCCCGAACAGCGAGCTAAATTCGGTGAATATTTTTCAGCAATGAAAAGGAGAAGAGAAGAGCTTGGCCTTCCTTCTTGGGGCTCGAAGTAGTTCCGTCCAAACAGCGCAAAAAAATCTTTCTGGAATGTGCTATCGAATCCAGTCCATTCGGAATTCGATCTGAGCTCCATCTAGTGGTTGTTTATCAAGATCAATAGTCTTGTTTACTGCAAGCGATGATCGGGAAGGCGTGATGGTGCATCCCGATAGAAGTACTGTCGCAAGTACTGCAACTTTGAGCAAAATTGTCATGGCCAAGCCTCCAGTGGTGGAGAGATCCAGAACCAATCGAATATTTCAGCAAATGAAATGAATTCTGCCGAGATTCTATCTCGTGTGAGAGGCCCGGTGACAAGAATGGGCTGCTGCAAAACGGGCTGCTTGCAAAAGCCCCGAAAAAAGTAGTGAGGGTGTCATCGTTCTGTCTTGTCAGACGCTTTTTTTGACAAGGACACTTTGCTCAACATTTTTGCGAAGACAATCAGGAAGAGCTCGTTGCCGATAAGGAAATCGTTAGAAGTTACAAATCCCAAGTGTGGTGATCTCAAAAACGTTGGATGCGTTTACAAAGATCAGCTGTACGCAGTACACGCATGAGCTTTATCAATCGATATTTATTTCATGTCATAGAGTCGTGCCAGCGTCGGTTCTATTGCCTCAGCCCAAATGGCATAACCCTTTTCTTTTGGGTGAAGGAGGTCTGGCATGATTTCTTTTGTCAGCACACCGTCTTCGGTCAAAAACTCATTATTAATAGTAAGGAAGAAGATTCTTTTTCCATCAGCCATTGTGCTGATAAGAGCATTGGTGTTGTCATTGTTTACTCGCTTCGGATCATCCGTTGTGGCTCCACGAGGAAATATTCCAAGCAATAAAATTTTCGTGTCCGGAGATTTGTTGTGGATCGTGGCAACAATCTTTTTAATTCCAGCAGCGATGGCTTCTGGAGGGTGCATGTCATGGCCCGTGTTGTTTGTCCCAATCATGATGACAGCGACACGCGGTTTGTACCCGTCGAACTCTCCGTGATCGAGCCTCCATAGAACATGCTCAGTGCGGTCTCCGCCGAAGCCCAGATTGATAGCTTTTCGGTCGCCGTAGTATTCGTCCCAAGTTGTTTGTCCGTTCCGTTCCCAGCCATGTGTTATCGAGTCGCCAAGGAAGACAAGTTCCCAGTTACCTTGTTCAGCAAGAGACCGTTTTTCTTCATGTCTGTCTTTCCACCATGGCCCTCTTCTCTTGTTGTTCTCATCCATGCGGTGAGCAGGAGTGGTCGTTACTGTAATGGCGTCTTTGACAACTGCTTCTTGCGCCAGTAGTGGCACTGTTGAGTAGAGAAAAGCGAGAATTATGAAGAAACGTGAGCGTGTAGAAGTCATTGCATGAAACTCAAAAATGGGGAACTATTTCTTGGAGCAATACGTCCAGTACGCATCGGCTTATTAAAGCATATACGAAAGTGTTTGATCGTTAGATACTCGGAAGGTTTTGAAGCTGGTAATTCCTTCGAGGGGTAATTGAGGAAGTGCATACATTGCGAATCTCCGCTGGTATTCATGCCTGTTTTTGAACATCCATGATATGTTTTAAGATTCTTGGACGGTGTCACGCGACAACAATGTTATTTCGATATGGGAATACAGAAAGCAGCAAAAATATGATGCTGACCATGGGTTCCCTCAACGCATGTAGGAAACGAAGGACAGAATAGTGGATCCGCTTCTAGTGGCTGCTTTTTATAAGTTCGTACAACTCAATGACCTTGCCTCACTGCAAGACCAGATAGAGTCCTGCTGCCGAGAGAACAATGTTTTTGGCATCGTGTTACTAGCACCAGAAGGCATCAATTCGACGATTGCCGGGCCGCGAGAGGGCGTGGTGAAAGTTCTTGATCGTATCCGCCAGGACTCACGTTTTTCAGATCTTCAGTGGAAGGAGTCGTTCGCCACGAAACAGCCTTTTCGCAAGTTACGTGTCCGGCTGAAGAAGGAAATTGTGACTCTGGGTGTCCCAGGAGTTGACCCGACGGAACTCGTCGGCACCTATGTAAAGCCGGCAGACTGGAATGCACTCATTAGTGAGCCAGACGTGTTCGTGATCGATACGCGCAACAATTATGAAACAGAGATCGGTACCTTTAAGGGTGCAGTGGATCCTGGTCTGGATTCCTTTAGTCAATTACCGTCGTGGCTCGAGAAAAAGATTGATGCTGGTGAGCAGCCACGGGTTGCCATGTTCTGCACTGGCGGCATCAGGTGTGAAAAATCAACAGCATTTCTCAAGCAGGCAGGAGTGAAGGAGGTCTATCACCTTCAGGGAGGTATTCTGAAATACCTTGAAGAAGTGCCTGAAGATGAAAGTCTTTGGGAAGGTGAGTGCTTTGTTTTTGATCAGCGGGTTGCCGTGGGGCATGGTCTTGAGCTGGCAGACTATGAACTCTGTCGTGCATGTCGCTTTCCGCTGAGCCCATTGGATAAACAGTCAGAATATTTCCAAGAGGGTATCAGCTGCTCGAAGTGCCATGATCAGACATCGATTGAACAGAAAGCAGGGTTTGCGGAGCGACAAAAACAGTTTGAGTTAGCCAAGTCACGTAAAGAAGCCTTCAAGCATGCGAAGTAAAAATTTCTTAGGTAGCTGATGATAGATGTCCGGCCCGCTTAAACATTTCACAAACTTCAATGGACTGATCAAGAAAAGAAGAAATATCTTCAGGAGTAAGTTGCTCACCCAATGAGTAGCACATGATGGTATTGCCGGCCCCATCAGTGCACAGGCCTTTCTGGATTTCGTAATACCTGATTACATCACGATTAAATAACTTTCGAACAGCGTCCTCGTTCTTCCTTGTTCCCTGTAACAGGTAAAATTTCGAAAATAGAGGATAGGAATCAAAGTTAATATCCTGAGGTACAAATTGTGTGAACGTGGGCATTAGGGCAGAGAAAATTTTCTTTCCAAGCTCAGTTGATGTTTGGTGGGGAGTGAGCGAGAACGATGGCAGGTTGAGTGTATCTGATTCAAGGATAACGACAGTCTGCGTGGATATCTCCCCAGTCGATTTCGTGGAAGACGAGTTGTAGCTGTATCGGAATTCCATGATAGTGACTTCAAAGTCCTGGACATGTCCCTTCATAATGTTCCACACGTCTTGATTTTTCCCACGAGCGAAAAGAGGCAGCCGACTAAACTGTTGAAGAAATGCTTCGTCATCTTCAACGTGCGGCATGTATGAAAAGCCAATGGTCTTTGAGAACTGCTTCATCGCTCGCGCGTGACGTCTCCCGGAAATAATGGCCACAGTAAAGCCAATAAAGATGACGCAGAGGACTCCAAGACCAATAGTGGCTTCCATGGATGTATTCCTCTGGTTGTACGAAACAGATTGGTTTGATGACCTGCAGATCAGATGAATAGAAAGAATCAAGAGATTCTTATTTGTCACCGGAGCCTCTGTACCAACTCAAACTCCGGCTTATCCTCCCAGTTTGATAGACTACATAAACTGTTGGGTATTTGCCGAGACTCCTTGCTTCGGAGTATGGCGATAGAGTTGTTTCTTGGTATTAGGTGAGAATTCACGAAAAATATTTTTGGGGGATTTCATGTTTATGTCTGCTTGTGTTCTCGCTCGACTCCGTAACCTTTTGTACGCATTACTTTTTGTTTGGCTTTCGTTTCCTTCTGCCTTTGGATTTGCAGATTCCCCAGCATCGTGGCGTGGCCAATCTGTTTCTGAATTTACACCTGCTGAGAACGAGGAATTTTCAT
>CAXEMW010000133.1:0-9137 GCA_963997395.1 uncultured Planctomycetaceae bacterium | reverse complement strand
CTTGCCAAATCACGCGACGCTTTGGCAAATCCTGCCTGTGACGAAGCATTTGTAGATCCAAGGAACTGGCTTGGCACAGGTGGTCCTGCCAATCGCCCGTGGCTTCCTTCTAGCCTGAACGGGCTGGAAGTTCTTTGTCTTGCCGCAGGTGGAGGGAAGCATGGACCACTCTATGCAGCAGCCGGTGCAAGAGTGACAGTTGTCGACCTGTCAGCGTCAATGCTTGACCTTGATCGACAGGTTGCCAGAGAACGGAAACTACATCTTGAGCTAATACAGAGTTCCATGGATGATCTTAGAATGTTGAAAGACGGTCGTTTTGACCTTGTTATTCAACCTGTGAGCAGTTGCTATCTGCCTTCTCTGGCCAAACTTTTTGTTGAAATTTTTCGTATTTGTCGGCCAGGTGGAGCCTACATGAGTCAGCACAAGTCTCCAAGAAATTTACAATCTTCGTTGCAACCAAATTCCAATGGTCGGTATGAACTTGTTTATCCAGAGGTTCGTTCGGTGGATGACTCAAAAGCACTTCCGCCGGCACCACCCTCTCGTTTGAGGGAAGTTGGAACAAATGAATTCATCCATTCCCTCACGGATATTGTCGGTGGGATATGCCATGCGGGCTTTTGTCTCGAAGATTTTTTTGAGCCAAGTGAGAGTGATCGAGAAGCCGCTCGCGGCTCATTTGCCCATCGAGCAGCTTTTCTTCCACCGTATATTCGTATCCTTGCCCGGAAATATGGGCAGGGAGCACCTTTGCAAGCTGTCGTGGTACAGTAATGACTTGTACTGTTATAAGGATGCAATCAAATGATTTGTATGAATATTATTCTGACGGTAAAAGAAGAATGTGATATTGAAGCCGTGCGTGACTTGCTCTGTCAGGCGATGAGAAAGAGCAGGAATGAGTCAGGTTGTGAGCGATTTGATGTCTATCACTCGCAATCAGAGGCGAACCGATTTACTATGGTTGAGCATTGGTCTTCCCAAGAGGCTCTTGATGCCCATCGTCAGGCTGAAGCGTATACAACAATTTATAAGCCCCAAGTGATCCCACTCGTTGAGCGTGTTGGTCATCCAGCGACGCTTTTGGAGTAATGCTGGATCTATCAAATAAATAGATTTCATTTTTTCTATGTTGCTTCTCATTGATAACTATGATTCGTTTACATGGAATCTCGTTCAAAGACTTGGAGAAATAGAGCCACGCTTGGACGTTGAGGTCTATCGGAATGATTCCATCGATGGTGACGCAATTGCTGCAAAGCAGCCCAGTCACCTGCTCATTTCACCTGGTCCATGTACTCCAGATAAAGCGGGTATTTCATGTGATGTTATACGCCGTTTTGCTGGTCGCATGCCAATTCTGGGGGTCTGCCTCGGCCATCAGGCAGTGGGGCAGGTTTTTGGTGGAAAGATTGTCGCAGCAAAGCAACTGATGCACGGCAAGGTTGATCAGATCGAGCATGCCGGCAGGGGCTTGTTTGCGGGGCTCTCTTCACCAATAGAAGCCACTCGTTACCACAGTTTGGTAATTGATCCAGCATCAGTTCCAGATGTTTTCGAGGTCGACGCCTGGGCTTTTGCACCCGATGGCAGTAAAGAAATCATGGCTATTCGTCACCGTGAAATGCCTGTCTACGGTGTGCAATTTCATCCAGAGAGTTTTCTTACAGTGAATGGGTATGAAATGCTGCGGTCTTTCCTTGGGGCGACAAACAATGGTTTAGTCTCATGATTGATGTCGTAGAAGCGCTGCGACGAATAGAAAAGGCAGCAGTTGTTAGTCAGCCACGTCGTGTGCGTATCGAAAATGCTGTTGGGCTGCAATTACGGGAAAATGTGATTTCAGATACGGATTCACCACCGTGGCACCGCTCGATGATGGATGGATTTGCAGTCATTTCTAATGACTTTGCTCTCGCCGAAGATGATAAGACAGTTGTGCCCCTTGATGTTGTTGCTGAAATTGGTGCCGGTGAAACAACGGCTATTATTCTCAAGGAGGGGCAGTGCGTCCGAATCATGACAGGCGCTCCAATGCCCTTAGGAGCAGATGCTGTTATTCCAATTGAGCGAGTCGTTCCAGGAAGTTCGGATGGTCACGTTGGCGAGCGCGTTTCTTTACATGATCCTCACTTTCGGTTTGGCCAGCATGTAAGCAAAAAGGCAAGTTTTTTTCAGGCTGGGCAGACGGTCATTAACAGTGGTATCGAGCTAGAGCCAGTTCATATTGGACTCGCTGCTGAGGTAGGTGCCTCTCATGTAATAGTGAATGCACCTCCTCGTGTGTCAATTATTACAACTGGAAATGAACTCATTTCCAGTTGTCAAATTCCCGAAAAAGGCCGAATTCGTAATACGAATGAACCGATGCTTTCCGCTGCAGTGGCACGTTGCGGTGCAGAACCAATTCCAATGGGTATAGCCGGAGATTATGCTGAGTCACTAAGGGCGTTAATGGCTCAAGGGCTCGCGGCTGATATCCTTCTTCTTTCAGGCGGTGTCTCTGCTGGGGATTATGACCTTGTGCCAAGAACGCTTGAAAAAATGGGCGTCGAATGTATTTTTCATAAAGTTTGTATGAAGCCCGGAAAGCCAATCTGGTTTGGGGTTTTCCAACGACCAGCGGCATCGCCAACGCTTGTCTTTGGTCTTCCAGGGAATCCTGTAAGTGCCCTGGTTTGCTTTGAACTATTTGTTCGACCAGCATTAGGTCTTATCTCAGGCCGATCGATCGATATGGAGGGTGTTTCTCACCACACGGCGCGATTAATCGGTTCGATAAAGGGTGGCGGCGACCGACCCGTATATCACCCCTGTCGTCTCGAATTGTCCGACGGCAGACTCTTTGTTGAAGCATTGCAGTGGGGTGGCTCTGCTGACTTACTCGGGCTTTCTCACGCCAATGGGCTTCTTGTAGTGCCGAAAAACTGTGGAAATTATCAGGAAGGAGACATGGTGGAAGTCATTCCCCTGGTATCACGATTCCGTCACGAGTCCGAGTGAGGCTAGTTTCGCAAAGCACTCATCCCGTTCCCGACATCGCTCCAGAGAGACCCATGATTTATCTTGAGCTGTATTGAAATCTTCACGAGAAGCCGGTAACGCTGTGGCACCTGCTGCCAAACGCTGGATAACACCGCGGTCAAGGCGAGTGAGTCGCATCGCGTCAACGCGATAGTCTAAAAATGCCTCCCAGCAGAGGGGGAAAAGTTTTGCAATAATTTCGTTCCCAATAGTTTCCGCATACCGTCGAATTTCAAGTTGTGCGTGGCTATCCATTCGTAGCGCAAGGAAATGCAGAAGATTATGCAGGTCTATTTTCCAGTAGGCTTCTGTATACGTTGAAAGCGGCAAGTCTTTGCGTGCTTGCTCGCGGGCTATGCCAGCTTGCAGTCTTTCTTCGTAGACCCGACGAGCAAGGCTTTGTAATTCTTGTTCAGATTGAGTCAGAGGGTGTCCATCATTATTCGTAAGAAATCCATCCGACCCCTGTCGATTCGACGCTGCCTGGCTTCTCCAGCCATCGTTCCCCGTTGATTGCATTGAATCAATTGCGAGGGAGTATCGAGTTGAGTATTCGTTGATGTTGGCAGTACGGTGCCGAACCCACTGACGCCAGCAATCCATTGGCACCCGTACGAGAAATTTCACCTCGGCCATTTCAAAAGGTGTTGTGTGGGCATGCCTCAAAAGATATCGGATCAGTTGCCGGTCATCACTAACTTTTCTCGTGCCTTCGCCGTAACTCACTCTCGCAGCTTGTACAACCGAAGCGTCGTTTCCCATTACATCAACTACCGTCACAAATCCGTCATCAAGAACAGGAAATTTTTTCCACCGTAGGTTGTCTAGCGAGGGAGTATTTTGTACTGCGGATGGGGCGGATGGCATGAAATTTCCTCAATGCAACGAATGAATTTGAATACAGAATGATCTTATCCGGCAATCACTGCAACCGCTGGTCGTGTTGCAAGTCAATCACGCTGTTCTGGAATACCATTTCAACTAAAGAAGTTCTCGCCATAAAGGTTTGTTGGTGGACAAGTCGTCACAGTTATATCGCCATTGACTCGTGTTTGACACGCAAGTCGCATGGTTTCTTCATTCCCGATGTAGGCCATAGAAACACCCATGCGTGCTTTTTCAAGGAGTCCTCTTGGACTTGTATTCTCCATTCCTTTGGTGACGAGCACCCGACAGCTTCCACAAGATCCCATACCGTGGCAATTGAGGACTTTGTGGACCCCAGGATATAGTGAGACACCCGCAGCGAGCGCCTCCTTGCGAAGGTTGGCACCTTCAGGAACTTGAATTTCTTTTTTTTCAGTAGCAAAGGTAATTGTTGGCATAGGATTCTCTCGATAGGAAGGCCTTTGTTTCCCGATACTGTAGTCATCTGAGCCGTTTGCTACCAGCGCGGCCAAACTAATCCCGGAGGAATGGGTGAATGGCCGAATTATCACGATATCAGCGTCAAGTCGTCAAAAACTATTATGAGAACCTCGATACAGCACTTGTGCAGCGACTTGGCGAGCAGGTTACAGACCTTTATCTTGCTGAGGGTAAAAAACGAACAAAACTCTGGGTATCTATTGAAAAATCCCTAGAGAAACTTGAGGTTCCCAAATCAAGAATTGATCGAGTTGTTGCCTCTGATGATGCACAGCAGCTAGCGACACTCCTGCAAGAATTATGGGGCTAAATCCTCAAGAATTGGGCTGATCGTTAAGCAGTAGATAATTGAGGACAAGGAATCGATTTTTCTATTCGATTTGATTTCGGGTACAAATTGCATAGTGATTCCATACGGCTTTCTCGATAGATAGTATTCCCATGAAACAGGTTGTTGTCATTGTGAAGCCATTTCTGGCAGAGCGTGTTCTTGAAACTGTGGCCGAATTGGAAGTAGATGCCCTCGCTGTGCATGAGGTGAAAGGATACGGGCGTCAGAAAAGTTATCTCGACGCGACGACTGAACAGGATCGCTCGCTCGCCTTTCTTCCCAAGGTTGAAATTCAGTGCTGGGTCGAAGACTCTCAGATTGACCACTTCGTTGATAAGGTGAGTCAGGTTGCACGCACAGGAAGAATAGGTGATGGGAAACTATTTATTCTTCCTGTCTCCCGAATTAGTGAATGAAGATGCCTGTCGCATACCAGATGCTATTTTTGCCTCGTTGTATGTCATAGCCAAATGCGGAGTGCTCGGTTGAGACTGCCCGCCAATGGCCCGGTGATTGCCGCCAGCAAGAAACGCAGTCTATGCAGGAATCAAGCAAGTCTTGATCCGGCCAGCTTTCCGCACAGACCTCAGTTGCTGGTCCACGATGTTGGCTAAGTCGTTGTGATCGCAGGCCCCATCCATGATGACCTTGCCTTTGCAGTTGTGCTTGATGAGCGGAATGTGCAGCCGCCGCTTCGCATAGCTTTTTGTCACAACTTCCATCAGTACTTTTTGGAGCATCGGCATGCCGTCGCACTGCAAAAATCATCGATCGTTGTGTTAATGAACCGGCGGGTAACCGTGCGAGCAAAGAAAGGTCATGTGGGACAAATTGATAGTACTTACCATTCCGTCTTGGTAAGACTGAAACCACGTGCCCTTCCATTGGTTTGTGAGCATAATCAAGAACAAAGATACCGGGCCCTCCGCGAATTTCTTTCGGAGGAGTTAACGGAATCGGCAGGTTTGAACGTTCATTGAAATCAAGTTGACAAAATACCCATGGAGTCCCCGACTCTGTAAAAAGCTTTCTGACGGAGGGCTTCTGGAGTTGTTGGTTCACTTCATCGTCACCAGCAGTTGTATTTTCAGCACGAATTGATATCAAAAGCATCGCCGATTTCTTTGCAGCAATTCGTGTGGCATCTGTGTAGTTCGATACATCAACGATCTGCTGACACCGTGAGGAATAAGACGGGTTATTCTGATTTTTATCTGCAAAACACTTCCCGTTTGCCACGCATGCGAGGAATATCATGGCGGTGAGGAGCGTAAAAGAAAGAATGTGTCTTGGCATGGTGCGTTGTGGTCGATGGCTGAAAAAGCCATGTAAATAAATAAAATTTACGTCTCTGCTTAAGATATTATTGAATCTCTCTGCTGAGAATCCGGCAATAGCTGCACCCTTAAAATCAGAAAAATAGCGTGAAACTCAACGATTTTGACCTTACGAGGAAGAATTGGGGCTCAGAGCCGCGGATTGATTAATTGAGGCTGCTGTGGAGTTACAGCCACTAAAATCGTTAGACTTCGCGTAATCGTTTCTGTTTCCGCACCTTTGCAGTTAGGTCAATGTAATGCTCCGCCACGTTGCCGTACTTTTTGTTTTCCTTTTTACCTGTGTCAGCATTCTTGGAATCTGCAACGGAGCAGATATCGCTGACTTTCGTAAACAACCACTTGGCGAAGTTCCACCATTTCAAAAACCAGATGAAGATGCTCTTGTCGAAGCATCCGCTCATCTTCGTAATTCACTTAAGCCATTAGATGAACTGTTGTCTGAAAGCGAAAGTGGTGTTGATTGGCGGGACTATCTTGATTGGTCATCGCTTGAGGCCCAAGCAGCCGCAGGGCAAAACCTTGATGTGAGTGTTTTGCTTAAGCTTTATCGCCGATTCAATGCGAATGAGAACGGCCTAGAGATGTATCAATTTGTTACAGTGCGTCGAGCACTTGCAGCGGCAATAGAAGTTGCTGTAGCAGCGACCAATGATCAAGCTGCTGAGACATATACAAAAAGAATTCAGAAACTTGGCGACTTGGTCAGGAAAGCAGCGAAGGACAAAACCCCAAAGTCCCTTGACGGCGTCGGCCCTCTCCTGGCTCGGTTAGTAGAGTCTCGTCAGGCGCCTGGTCTTGTCACTAGGATACGGAGTGCAGTTGACCGTCCAAATCTTTTTATGAGTGTGAACGAAAGTCTTCTATCATCAGCTGTCAATCGTGTCGTGGATCGCACGTCTCCTGTAAATGAAGTCGTGCTCGGAACGCCAGTTCGTGGAACTGGTCATACGAGCGGAACGGTACTCCTCGATTTTCTTCCCTCTTCCCAGCGAGCGGTGACACAGTTGTCGTTTCAGGCGACGAATCTAGCGAATACTCGGAGTACGAAGGGACCGGTTACGGTGTGCTCCGAAGGAGTGACTGAATTATGGGCTCAGAAGCGGATTTATATCGACGATGAGCGTGTGTGGGCCGATCCAACTGTTGCATCTGCTTCGACAAGAACACGCATGACAGGAATTGGTATCAACAGCCGATTTGGAAAGAATTTTATTCGTCGTGTTGCGTCAAAGAAAGTGTCTCAGATGAAACCAAAAATTGAAGCAATTAGTGAAAGGCGTGCTCAGGAAAGGGTCCGTCGGGAATTTGAGGCTGAGACGGCGGAGGCAATCGGTCAGGCATCACAAGATTACGAGCATAAGTTCCGTCGGCCGTTAAAGGCTCGTGGTTGGTATCCGGAATTACTTCGGATGAGCACGACAAATGAAAAACTTACTGTTGTTGGTCGAAAAGCTCTTCGTGATCAAATTGCAGCATTCACGAATCCGCCTGAAGTCGATGACGATGCAATTCTTTCAGTTCGCGTGCACGAGACACTCGTTAATAATGCTAGTGAGATTACCCTTGCAGGCCGAACAATTACTCAAGAATTCGTCGAAGAGCAATTAAAAGAGCGGGATGGTGAATTGCCGGAATCATTGACGAGTGACCCTGATCAGCCGCCGTGGTCCATCACCTTTGCAAAAAAAAGGCCTGTGGAAATTAATTCAAACGACGGAAGTTTCAGGCTTACAATTCGTGGTAGTCGGTATACGTCAGGTGATCGATCATTTCCTGCAATGGATATCTGGGTTGCATATAAAATTGATGCGTCAGCTGACAAAATCCGCCTTGTTCGAAATGGTGATGTCCAGATTTATCCTCCGGGATTTGTTCCGGGTGGTGATAAAAAGCTGAGCGTTTCTGAGACCTCATTGCGCAGAATTCTTCAAAAACGTTTCGGGAAGGTTTTCAAAGAGGTTGTTGATATTGAGTCGCTTGAACTCCCTGACCAACTTGCATCTGCCGGCCCATTACCAATGGAACAACTCGAAGCCCGTAAAGACGGGTGGATGGCGATTGGGTGGCGAGAAAAAGATGAGAACTCAACGGGGGATCATGATTCAGTAGCAGGACTGGAAGGACCACTTCAGTTTGTAAGTCAACAATAAAGACGATTACTCAACTGAACGAATCATCTTAGTGAGGCGATTGGCCTCGGTGATTGCATCATCAATAGGCATCCCCTGAGGAACGCCAGGCCGACTGTGGCCCGCAGCTGCAACATATGCATTGCGAAGTATCTCGAGCCTTTGTGTGACATGGGACAAGAGGTGCTGAGCCTGTTGGGTGTCCCATGTTCGGGGAACGCCTAGGTCATCCAGTACGGCTCGACAGATCGCCCAATGCCCTTCACGTCCGGGATGAACGGTGTCTGGGGCAAAAACAAATGCAGGATTCGAAACGCGGTTCAGTTCAAGCGATTCTTTCATTGGGCTATGAATATCTATGACGATCCATCCGTTTTGTCGCTTTGAAAGCAACCATTTGGAGTATTCTTCAAGGACGGCATCATAGTCGGTTGAGCCTGCTGGCCCGTGCTTGTCCGGGCGTTGATCGTAGATAGGCGGGGTGAGGTGAATAATCTGAGCCCCAACGCCTTCTACTTTTTCATGAAGGCGAGTGATACCTTCTCGGAACTTGTTCAATCGTTCAGTGTCAAAAGGCTGGTAGATGCCGCAGTTCATGCCATAACAGGCGAGTACAACGTTGGGCCTACTGATCCTCAGTACCCGGTCCAGGCGTTCATGCAAATCTGGCCGTGGGAATTTTCCGCCTGCATGTCCGTTTTCCGAGAGACCAGAGACGGTCTCGCTCGGGAGTGCCATGTCGATCACTCGGGCAGAAGTGCCTGCTGTCTCCATCCAGCATGTAAGATACGAAACCCAGTGGCCGCTGAATGTAATGGAGTCACCAAGAACAACAACGCGATCGGATTCGATAAGCAGTTGGCGTAGAGTTGACTCAGTTTTGTCAGGGCTGGCAGCACTTAGGCCATTTGGGGCGACCATGACTTGCCAACCGTAAGC
>CAXEMW010000132.1:0-9208 GCA_963997395.1 uncultured Planctomycetaceae bacterium | reverse complement strand
CACTTACAGAGGGTGTTCCACGACTCATCAATCAACTCTGTGATCAGGCCATGCGGTTGGCCGAGCAGAGGAATGTAGAGCAAGTCGGCAAACATGACCTCGCATCTGCATGGGAGGAAATTCAATGCCTTCCCGCACCATCGTCATTGCAAAGTGAAATATCGGGTACGAGCATACGCGCTGATGCCGATGAGTTGGAGCGATCCGGTGCACCATGTTCTGCCGAAGCAGATTACGCTGATGAAGAGGTAGTTGAGGAAAGCTGCTTCGGGAATGACGTGGAGTCAGCGGTCATCGAGTTTGGAACTCTTGAGGAAGACTGCCACTCAGATGACCAGCACATGGAAAGAGATGTTTCAGCTGACAGTACGACACTATCTTTTGCAGAGGGATTTTCTGCTGAGAGCCATTCGCCTCAGAAAAAAAATGAAGAACAGCAGTGGGACGAGGCTGAACCGTCTTCTGTTGGCTTTGAAGAATCTCAGCGAGCCACGGAGTTTGCCGTCGAAGCTTTGATCAAAGAGGCGCAGCAGGGGCTTGGAAATTATTCCTGTATAGATGAGGAAAGAAAGCAAACATCACCTTTCACGGAAGATGATGTGCGCCTTGGGTCTGATGTAGAACTCGTGTTCGATCCACCGTTTGATTCAGATGCTGAAGCAAAACGTCCAGACCCGTTTGCAGAATGTTTTGCAGAAGAAGAAGAGGTTGTTGAGCGTTTCGTTATGGAAGGTCCGGATAATTTTCACCGTCATCTGCATGTTGCCAGTCGAGAGGGGCAGTCTATCAATCGACGGATTTCCGATTTGTCCGTGACCAACCCACTTGAAAAGAAGCAAAATAACGTTGCAACAAAAGAGAACGCAACACTCCCATCAGCTTCTCTTGAAACGACTAAGCACATTGAGGAACAGCATGCCCAAGACGGATTCGATGATTCAGATATGGTCGTTATTGAGGAGGATCGGTATCCCGATCCAAATAGTACGAATTCAACCGTTGCTGCTGTACGACTCGGAGACTACTCGCGGCTTTTTGCACGCCTTCGCCGAGGCGGATAGATGGAATCGTCAAGGTAGTAGGATTAATTACAGCGACAGATAGACGGTGACCGCTAACGCTTGAATGAATCCGTTTTTACTGTGTCAGTTGCTTGGCGGAACATGGCCTGTTTTCGTCCATAGGGCCATTGTTTCTCGTCAGCCATCCGACTTGCTGGCACTTGACGTACCATCTTGAATACAACGGCAGTGATCGTTTTGCCGGGCCGCTGGTCTTGTTCTTTGATGAGTGAGGCTTCGACACGACTTCTTTGTCTGTGTTGATGCTTGTTTGTTCATGAAGGAGGCGTTTGTGAAAAATCAGAAACCATGCATTGGTATCCTCACCAGTGGCGGTGATTGTCCGGGGCTTAACGCGGTTATACGAGCAACTGTCCTGTCTTCCGAACGGCTTGGTTTTTCGTGTATTGGTTTTCTGCGTGGATACGAAGGACTTGTTGATCCGGTTGAATACATGCCACTAACACCGGCGAATACAAGTGGCATCCTCACTCAGGGCGGGACGATTCTTGGCTCAACAAATCGAGGTCGATTTGCAGCAACTACTGGTGAAGATAATCGTTTGTCCATTGACCCAGATTTGTTGGCCGGTGTTGCTCAGACTGTCCGTCAACTCGATGTTTGCGGCTTGATCTGTATCGGAGGAGATGGCTCCCTTGCAATTGCAGATCAGTTTCATCAATTCGGCATACCGGTAGTTGGAGTCCCCAAAACAATCGATAACGACCTTGGCGCAACTGCATTTACGTTTGGTTTTGATTCTGCTGTATCAGCCGCGACTGACGCGCTAGACAGGTTGCGAACAACCGCAGCGAGTCACGAACGCATTATGGTGCTCGAGGTGATGGGTCGTCATGCCGGGTGGATCGCACTGCATGCCGGGATTGCCGGGGGAGCTGATGTTATTTTAGTCCCCGAAATTTCATGGACCTTCGAGAGTGTCTGTCGGAAAATCATGGATCGTGAATCAGTAGGTCGGCGGGACTCATTGCTCGTCGTTGCTGAAGGGGCGACGTTGCCGACAGGTGATATGGTTTGTAGGACATCAATAAATGTAAACGAGCAGGTAAAACTTGGTGGAATCGGTCAGGTTGTTGCAGGAGAAATTGCACAACGATTAGAAAGGCAGACACGCACCGTTGTTCTCGGGCATCTTCAGCGTGGTGGAAGCCCGACTACGTTCGACAGAGTTCTTGCGACAGAGTTCGGTGTTTTGGCCGTGCAAATGATTCATGAAGGGCGTTTTGGCGAGATGGTATGCTACCGGCCACCAGAAATTGAGAGTGTGCCCATTGCTTCGGCGATCAAACGACTCTCCCGAGTCGACCCAGATGGTTCGGCCGTGCGAACTGGTCGTGGGTTGGGAATAAGTTTTGGGGACACATGTTGACGTACAGCGCGAGTTCCACTGAAAAATTTGGGTGAGGAGCAGAACATGTCAGCGAATGATAAGGCGGCAGGACGAGTTGCAAGTGTGATGCAGGAGCATCGCTCATTTCCGCCATCAAAAGACTTTTCAAGCCGATCTCGTATCGGTTCGATGGAAGCGTACCAAGCCCTCTATGATCAGGCTAAAAACGATCCAAATGGTTTCTGGGCAGAGCGGGCTCAATCATTACCGTGGATGAAGCCATATGACGAAGTGTTGAGATGGAATGCCCCACATGCAGAGTGGTTTGTGGGTGGGCAGACAAATGCTTCAGCAGCATGTATTGATCAGCATGTCGAAGCTGGGCTTGGTGACAAGACTGCGATTGTATGGATCGGCGAACCCACTGGTGAACGACGAACACTCACGTTTCGTGAACTTAAGGAAGAAGTGAGTAAAGCAGCTTCAGGATTATCACGCTTAGGTGTGAAACAAGGTGATGTTGTTTCTATCTATATGCCAATGACACCAGAGCTTGTCATTGCAATGTTAGCATGTGCGAGAATCGGTGCAGTGCACTCTGTCATTTTTGGCGGCTTTTCAAGTGAAGCGATTGCAGACCGAAACAACGATGCGCAGGCTGTTGCTGTCATAACTTCTGATGGTGGATGGCGTCGAGGCAGTGCTTTACCACTCAAAGCAAACGTTGACGAAGCTGTTAAGAAGTCGCCAACAGTGAAACACGTTGTTGTTCTTAAGCGCACTGGCCAAGAAGTCACGATGATTGATGGGCGGGACGTGTGGTGGCACGACATGGTTGCAGGTGAATCGGGAGACTTTGCACCAGTCCCAATGGATTCAGAGTCTCCACTTTTTATTCTGTATACGAGCGGATCAACTGGAAAGCCAAAAGGAATTAAGCACACAACGGCCGGTTATCTGCTGTGGGCGAAAACAACGGCGGAGTGGGTTTTTGATCTACGGGACGATGATTTGTTCTGGTGCACAGCTGATTGTGGCTGGATTACGGGGCACAGTTATGTCACGTATGGCCCGTTAGCGGCTGGCGTCGGGATCCTTATTTATGAAGGGGCACCAGACGCTCCTCACCAGGGCCGCTTCTGGGAGATTATTGAAGAGGAAAAGCCAACTATTTTTTACACAGCCCCAACTGCTATTCGGGCATTCATGAAATGGGGCCCCGAACATATTGACGGCAAAGATCTCTCGAGCCTTCGGTTGCTTGGCACAGTTGGAGAAGGTATTAATCCCGAAGCATGGATGTGGTATCACAAAACAATAGGAGCTGAACGCTGTCCCATTGTCGATACATGGTGGCAAACAGAGACTGGCGGAATTATGATGAGTCCGCTTCCCGGTTGTATTCCCACGAAACCAGGTAGTTGCACATTGCCGTTGCCGGGAGTTTATCCAGAAATTGTTGATGCTTCAGGTGAGCCAGTTGAACCAGGCGAAGGTGGCTGGCTTGTTATGACAAAGCCTTGGCCAGGTATGCTTCGTGGTATCTGGGGTGACGAGGAACGTTTCGTTGAAACGTACTGGGAACGAGTCCCAGGAAAGTACCTTGCTGGTGATAACGCAAGACAGGATGAAGATGGCTACTTCTGGATTATGGGTCGGATTGACGATGTTCTTAACGTTGCTGGTCATCGACTTTCAACAATTGAAATTGAAAGTGCGTTGGTCAGCCATCCAGCTGTTGCAGAGGCGGCAGCAGTTGGTCGTCCACATGACGTCAAAGGTGAGGCTGTTTCGGTTTTTGTCACGCTCAAGTCCGGTGAGCCAGACGAAGCATTGAAAAAAGAGCTGCGACAGCATGTTCGTCAGCAAATAGGCGCGATTGCCTCACCTGATGACATTCACTTTTCTGCATCACTCCCTAAGACACGTAGCGGCAAGATCATGCGAAGGCTTCTTCGAGATATCGCTGCTGGTCGCGAAACAGTTGGTGATACAACAACGCTCGAAGACTATACGGTCTTAGCGAATCTCCGTAGTAGTGATGAGTAAAAGCCTTTCACGTCTTCTTTGTTTTTGATTATGCGGGTATGCCCCCCCGTGTCCTTCATTGATTTAAAGTGAGGGACGTGCGGCGAAAACGTCCTATAATTAAAGGTCGTAAGACGTTTTGTGCAAAAGACATATTCTTTGAGTGAATACAAAGGTTGCGTAGAGAACATCGGCTGCCCATTTGAATTAAAAGTATGAAAAACAGGATAAGCGTTCCCCTGCATCTCCCAATGTGGATTCCACTAAGTGCCATCCTTGGTGTTCTTGGTGGGTGTCTTTCTGTTCAGGCGGAATCAAAAAATAGTCCCAAGCCGAAAAATGTTCCCGCGCATATTCAGAGTTTTCTGCAAGCCAGTTGCATTGATTGCCATGACGGGCCTGAGGGAGAGGCTGGCTTTGACATAAGGAAAGTTCTGTCAAACGGAATCGATCTTCAAGAAACAAAACATGATCCACCGTGGGTAAGAATCATTGACCGAGTCACGTCAGGTGAGATGCCACCACGTGAAGCAGACCAGCCGAAGGTAAAAGATCGCAACGAGTTTGTGTCACAAGCAAGTCAGTGGTTGCAAAAACATCAGAAACAGCGGGATCGTACCTATGGTCGTGTACGGGCTCGTCGATTGACGCGAATACAGGTCGAGCGTTCGTTGCATGAAATTTTAGGGATTGATATCCCACTGGCTGAAAAATTGCCTGAAGAGGGTCGCCCTCGTGGTTTTACAACGGTTGCTGAATATCAGACCATGTCTCATCATCATCTTGCCCGACACCTTGTTGTGGTGGATGAGGCACTCGATGAAGCCTTTCGTCGTGCCCTTGACCCAGGCGATGAATGTTCTAGAGATCTTGAGCCGCGAGCTGTCGCACGCTCGAATCCAAGAAGACGTTGTCGTGAGCCTGAGATGCTGAAAGGGCAGGCTGTTGTCTGGTCTTCAACAATGGCTTATTACGGTCGTATTCCAGCTACGACTGCACCAACTGATGGCTGGTATCAATTCCGCATTTCCTGCTCTGGAATAAATGTCCCTCAAACAGATGGCATCTGGACGGCGATCCACTCCGGACCATGTATTTCTACCGCTCCTATTCTCACCGCAGTGAAAGCCTTTAAGGTCAGCGAAACTCCAACAGTAGTGGAATTAGAAACATGGTTGCCAAAAGGGCATATGCTCGAAATCCGGCCTCAAGACAGTACGATTAAACGCGCTCGTTTTCGTGGCGGTCAGGTTGGCGTTGGTGAAGGAGAACCGCAAAAAGTTCCTGGTATTGGTATCGATGGAATAAGGATGAGGCAGGTCCATCGGTATACGGTGAAAGACGTGCAGCAGAGGCTGTTTGGCTCGGTAGAGCTTGAAGAAACGTCACGCAATCGGTTTGAGCCCGTACCGAAGAAACCGCGACAAGTACTTGCCGAGTTGATTCATTCGTTTTCGAAGCGAGCCTTCCGGCGAAATGTAGAGCAAGAACACATTATCAATGCGGTAAGCCTTGCCTCGAACATGCTCTCCGAAGGCCGATCCTTTGTTGCATCACTGCGAGCGGGATATCGAACAATTCTTTGTAGCCCAGAATTTTTATATCTCAAAGAGAACCCAGGTGTACTCAATGGCTATCAGATTGCCAGCCGTCTGAGCTACTTCCTGACTGGATGTCCACCAGATGACACACTTCAAGCACTTGCTACAACGAACAAGTTAAGAGATGCAGGCGTACGTCAACATCAAGTGGACCGATTGCTTGGATTAGGTGATAAGAAAAAAATATCTTACGTGGGAAGAGAGAGCCTCGCGAGACAGTTCGTCAAAGACTTTTCAGCGGAATGGCTCGACCTTGATCAGATGGATTTTACTCAGCCGGACCGAAAATTATATAGGAACTACGATCCCATTGTTCGAATGGCGATGCTTGATGAAACACATGAGTTTCTTGTTGACATGGTCTTGAAAGATCGTCCAGTGAAAAATCTTGTAGCAGCTGACTACACCTATTTGAATAGCCGACTCTGCCGATACTACAAGCTTGAACAAGACGTCGGCCAAGGAATGCAAAAAGTCGATGTCTCAGAAGTTTCTCATAGGGGTGGCTTGCTGACTCAGGGGGCAATCCTGAAGGTAACAGCCAACGGCAGTACAACGTCACCAGTTGTTCGAGGTGCGTGGGTAGCCGAGCGGATCTTAGGCATGAAGATTCCACCTCCGCCTGAGGGCGTACCTGCTATCGAACCTGATATTCGCGGAGCGGCGACTGTACGGGAACAGCTTGCAAAGCATAGTAATGATGAATCATGTGCAAGCTGTCATCGCCAGATGGATCCTTTTGGCTTTGCAATGGAGTCATTCGACCCAGCTGGTCAATGGAGAAGCCATTATTTAGCCGTGAAAAAAGGAAGAGCCAAATTAGGTGCAGAAGTTGATTCCAGTAGTCAGCTACCAGACGGACAACATTTTGCGAATATCGATGAACTCAAACGAGTTCTTGCCTCACAGCCTGAAAGGATCGCTCGAGGGCTGGCGTCGCATCTCATTGTGTACGGAACAGGTGGCGAACTGTCTTTTTCAGACCGCCAGGCAATCGACCAGATTGTTACAACCGCTCAGGAAACCGAGTACGGATTTCGATCACTCCTGAAATCTGTCGTCACGAGCCCACTTTTTGTTGAAAAATAGGGGTATAGGTCGTTTTGAGCAGTGAAGGGCATAACATGTCATAAGAAGACGACATGGTGAAATACCTAGTGTTCAGGCGGAAAAATCGTATGTCCCCAAATTAATAGTTAGAACAGTATTCAGTAGGAGAATGAAGGTGACGCTGCGGGCCCATTTTGATTTTCAGCAAAAACTTCATCGACGCACTCTTCTTAAGGGGGCAGGCGTCTCGATGGCGATGCCGTGGCTCTCGGCGATGGACCCATCTTTTGGGGCCTCAACAAAACAAGTGCCGAAGCGGTTCGTCGCAATGACTCTTGGTCTGGGCCTGCTCGCAGATAATTTGAATCCAACTCAAACAGGTCGCGAGTATAAGCCGTCTGCATATCTCAAAGATTTTCATGATTTGAAAAATGATTTTACAGTTATTTCAGGGACTTCCCATCCGGGTGTTGGAGGTGGGCATCGTGCAGAATCGAGTCTCCTGTCTGCTGCACCGATGTCAGCAGGAATACCTTCGGGTAATTCAATATCAGTTGATCAGTTGTTAGCGAAACATCTTGGCCACGAAACACGATTTCCTTCACTCGTTCTGGCATTGTCCGGGAGTAATAGCCCGTCATATACCGAGAACGGGGCAATGATTCCAGCAGAGTCGTCTCCTGCAAACCTTTTTACAAAACTGTTTATCGCGGATTCACCAGCTGACAGACGTCACCAAATGTATCGTGCTCGCGAAGGGCGCAGTATTATGGATGTCGTTGCAGACGATACCCGTTCTCTGAAGCGACGCGTAGGTGTTGGTGACCGAGATAGACTTGATGCATATTTCACAAGTGTTCGAGATCTTGAAAAAAGATTAGCGTCAAGTGAGGCATGGGTAAATAAACCAAAGCCAGTTGTGAAGGCCTCGAAACCCCTGGATATTGCAAATCCAAATGACTTTATTGCTCGGCAGCGGCTCATGAGTGACATGATTCGTTTGGCTCTTTCAACAGATTCGTCACGATATGTCGTGTGCCACTTTGGTAGTGGATCAGGTGTTGTGCCACTCGACGGTGTCGAAGAGGGGTATCACACACTCAGTCATCACGGACTTGATGAGGAGAAACTTTCTCAACTGGCAATCGTTGAAAAAGCAATCGTTGATTCATGGGGCGATTTCCTGCGATCGCTAAAAGAAGTTGATGAGCAAGGTGAGAGTATTCTTGATACAACGAGTGTTCTTTTGACAAGCAATCTGGGGAATGCCTCAAGCCATTCCAATAAGAACATGCCGGTGCTTTTTGCAGGCGGTGGTTTTCGGCATGGGCAACATCTTGCATTTGATCAGAAAAAAAACCATCCGCTTCCGAATCTGTATCTTTCAGTCTTGCAGCAGACCGGTCTTTCGACAGAACAATTTGCTACCTCAACTGGAACAATGCCTGGCCTGGAGCCAACGAGAATATAACTTGATTTTTAAACTTTTGTACTGGGAGTAAAAACAGTGTTCACACGAGTCACATGTCCTGTCTTGAAGAATTCAAAGAAGTCTTTTCAGAAGGCGAATGGTTTTACATTGATTGAACTGCTCGTCGTGATTGCGATTATTGGAGTGCTCGTTGGTCTTTTATTACCCGCGGTTCAGCAGGCTCGCGAAGCCGGTCGACGTCTTGGCCGCTAAGACGCGCCCCGGGAGGGAGGCCGAAAAAGATACGGTCGACGCCTTCATCAAAGGCGAGAACAGCACCGGACGTCGTGCGGGCGCGACCTGAGCAACCCAGTGCCCCGAAGAGACGAGCAGAGACTCGCGTTAGTGCTTGCGGTGGCAAGTCCAATTCGCTAGACGCTGTCCGCGACAGACAGGCGCTGATCAAGGCTGTTAGTGATGTGGAGACAACGAGCACGGTGGGAATGATGCTCAACGCGATTCTGGACGCGGCACTGGTCGAATGCGAAGAGTTTGGACGTAATGAGGGCGCGGGCGGCATTTGGTGAAGGAGTCGTCCCAAATCTTGCAATATCTGGGGCGGAGCTGCCTAGACGACTCAGCTAAATCACCCAGCTAGCCTCGCGGGGTGCCCACATCTATCATAACATCGTCCGCCCCACCACCC
>CAXEMW010000131.1:0-9302 GCA_963997395.1 uncultured Planctomycetaceae bacterium | reverse complement strand
TGCTAATCATCTTCGTTTGTGCACCATAAAAATTCCGAATTCCACCCCCGACCTTCTTCTCATCAATGGCCATTTGCATGCCATAGTTGAGGAGCCTCAGATTCGGAATCAGTTCATCTTGATTTTTAAATGGTGTGTTTGCGGACGGTATGTCATTGCTGCCTGCTTCGGCATCATCTGGTCCAAACGAGGCAGTACCCATTCCACCAAAGAGAACCTGTTTTGCTGAAAATCGGCTGCCATTTGTCAAAGCTGCTAATTTGTAAAACTCCTGTTGGGTCCAGCGATCAAAGGGATGATCATGACACTGGGCGCATCCGATTTGGGTGCCGAGGAACACTCGAACAGTATTGTCTACATAGGCCAGAGGCATACCTGCATCACGAAGCTGAAAACCAGTCGCTGGGTTCTCTACAACGCGACCATTAGCCGTTAGAAGACTATTGACCCATTTGTCATATGGCATGTTTTTGGCAATCGATTCCTTCACCCATGCCATATAGGGCTCGAAGAAGATATCCCGGCTTGGCCGTTCTTTCAGCCGAAGGATATCCGCCCAATAGTTATAAAAGTGACTGACGTACCCAGGACTCTCGAGAAGATCGTCAATGAGCTGTCCACGTTTTTTCCTGTTAGTGGATTCACAGAATGCACGAGCTTCATCGATGGTGGGTATACGACCGGCAAGCTCTAAATATGCCCGTCGTACAAATTCATGGTCATTGGTCCTATCAACGGTCTTGGCACCATTTTCATTCCAATAAGCCTGAAGAATTGAATCAATCTGTGCCGCTGCTTGTTCGATTTCTGGTCGCGTGTCGCGATCAATTGGTGCTACCGTGAGTACGGTACCCTCTGGCTTGACGGTTACAGCCTCAGGCAGCTTTGGGGGTTTCCATTCCTCTTCCGACTCTGGTTCTGCAGACCGGGCCGATACATTCAGTAGTGAAATACCGATGCACAGAAACGCTGCAAACAGCCACCGTCCAGAAAAATGTGACGAACCAGCCATGTACTTTCCTCCCAAACAAATCATTTTTACCAACGCTTCTAAAAGCTCGACAAAAGTGCCGTATTTTAGCTCAAATGACATCATGTAGAAAGCGAAACTCTAGTATAATAAGGTCATTCTTCGGCATTTATTACGCAAATCTGCCGACTTTTGTCCCACAATCGAGAGGGACAGTTGGAAATATTGTTACTCATATACCACCGGCATCTCCTGATTGTGGACATGCCTTCAATTAATCAGCAAAAATACAGATGTTTGTTGAGCGATTGCCGGCAACGTCCTAATTTGTAAGTAGTCCGCGTCCTAACAGTCCCCCTGTCAAGAACACTGAGTTCTGACACCTACACATTGAATGACACAGGAAACGAAATTGTTTCTTACAAAAGAGCTCATGTTACTGGATAAACATGAATTCTCTGGTGTTCAGCAGTGCCCAAATAAGGTTTCCACAGCCCGCTGCCGGGCTTTGAGCAGATGTTTCAATCTCACGACGCGATAGCCCCAGTTCAGTTACGGTTGGACGTCGTCCCAAAATCGACAGGAAGATTGTATCGACTGCACCTTTCGATGTTTTCTGTTTCGCAACACTGTCGTAAATCACTGACCCTCTTTCGAGCATCGTGTGTGTAGTCCAACCGTTGAACATGGTTAATACCTGAGGCACTGTTGCACCCTCACTGCTACTCTGGATTGAGTCACGATCACCAATACCAAACTGCATCAAGAAGTGGCTCAAGGGCAATGTCTGTAAAGGCAGTTCGCTTGATCGCACAAGCATCTGATCTTTGTAACCGGCAACATCGCGGATCTTTTTGGTGTATCCGCCTCGGCCCAACTCACCGTTGTAGTCTTTCCAGATTTTCACGAATTCTTCCATGTTCGTTGTACCAAGATCGACGGCAGCAACCTCTTTGACATCCTCTGCTGATGGTCGCTGAAACGCCCATTCATTATTGGCAACAAGTGTGAGGGTCGAATCCCACAGTTGTTCCGCCGACATACGCTTGAGCGCCGGAGCAGTAAAGAGAAACGGCTCAGACGCCGTTGGCTCATAAATAATAGCTCGTGACTGCCAGGCTTTTGTTGCGGCAACAATACGAATGAATTCACGGATATCAAAATTCAGACGGAGTATTTCATCAGCTAGATGCTCTAGAAGTTTTTCAGAAGCCGGAATATTTCCATCTTGAAAGTCGTCAACGGGTTCAACCACACCGACACCAAACATTTTTTTCCACATGCGATTGGCGATCGCGCGTGCAAACTGTCGGTTGTCAGGAGCTGTCAGCCAGGCGGCGAACTGTGTGCGGCCGTCACTATTTTTGTGCTGCTCAGGAATCTTGCCCCACAACACTGCAGGATCAACTTTCTGATTGGGTGCCCCATTATCGTACTGGTAGTCATGAGGCAGCTTGAGCGGTGTCGGCCTGAAATTGACAGACGTTGTATTCAGCCTGAGAAATTGAACGGTAGCAGTTGAGACTTCCCTTTTTTTGCGGGCCTCGTTGAGGTCCTTCGCGAGCTGCCTCGCGTTTCCTGCCTGTGCTTGCATGCCCATGCCCATCATTGATGACATGCCACCACCACCCTTGCCAGCAAAAACACGATCACGGGTACCGCTGGTTAATGCAGCAAGTTCGTAGAACTGTTTTTGGGTCCACTTGTCAAAAGGATGATCATGGCATTGGGCACATCCAATTTGTGTACCAAGGAATACACGCACGGTATTGTCGATGTATGGCAGTGCCATGCCTCGATCCCGCAGTTGGTAACCGGTTGCTGGGTTGTCCCAGATTTTGCCGTCTGCTGTGAGCATTGAGAATACCCATTTATCGTATGGAGTATTTTCAGCAATCGATTGTTTCACCCAGTCCATGTAGGGTTCAAAGACGAGCGTGTTTTTATCGGGTCGCTCTTTTAAGCGAAGGATATCTGCCCAGAAGTTGTAAAAATGACTCACGTAATCGGGGCTGGTTAAGAGGTCATCAACAAGATCAAGTCGCTTCTGTTGGCTGGATTTATCAAGAAATGCTTTGACTTCATCAAGCCTTGGAATTCGACCACCAAGGTCAAGATAGACTCGCCGTACAAACTGTTCATCGGTGAGTTCTTCACTCGGAGAAATGCCAGCTGCAGACCACTCACTTTCCAGAATGGAGTCAATTGCACCCGCTGCATCTGTGACGTTTTTTCGAGCGGTGGTGTCCCGCTCAATCTCTTTGACAGAGAGTATGTGACCTTTTGGTTTTTCAATAACGGCTTCCGGCAGCCGAATTGGTGGAGGTGCCCACTGCTTTTGTGTCTGCTTTGCTGCCTGTAATCGTTTTTGCATGGCAGCACGTTTTTGCATGGCAGCACGGGTTTGTGCATGTGCTGCATCGGCAATAAAAAACAATGAGAAAATAGAGAAGACAACGAGAAGACCTGTACGAGTCAGCCTGTTGCTCAGCTGCAAGTAACTTTTCAAATGTAATAGAGAGATGTTCATGTGAACGGTCCTTCCAGATGTCTGTTCAATACGCTGGTGAGCCACAACACGTTGTGGCTCACCAGTATTGTTCTATTCAAAGAGATAATAGGCAAGACAGCAACATGGTTTCTAGGTAGAACAGTGCGTCAAAATTCCTAAAAAATCTCACAAATGTACAGAATTCTTACTCTTTCTTCTTTCTCTGGCCCATCTTCGCCAGACCGGCTTTCATTTCTTCGAGCGTGACTTTTCCATCTCCATCGGCGTCGAGCCTCTGAAAACGTTTTTCTGCACCTTCCAGTTGCTTGTCTTTCATGCCTTTTTTGAATTCATCAAGCGTAAGAGCGCCGTCACCATCGGCATCTTTCTTTTCAAACATTTTGGCTGGGTCAGGCTTTTTCTTTGCCTTTTCTTCAGCCTTCGCAACGCCGCTCACTGAGACAGACAATGCAAGGCAGGTAAAAGCAATAAGTAAACAGGTCGTTATGGTTCGCATAGGTCACCTTTAGTTGTGTTTATACAGGGGGGACGTCGTATCCCAAAAACCCCAAAAGTTCAGCGTAACAGAGAAAGTCGCTTTACCAAAATGTGTTGGTTGTTCGACTTTTGTGGGCCGAGATCAACCCTCTGAGCACTTCTCTTTTAGCAGCACGACGCTCTTTCTTTTTAACGATCCAATGGCTGGAAAGTTTCTTTATCCAGAAACGCGCTGCGGAGACGTTTCAGTCCTTCCTTCAGCAAATCGGGTGGACACCCACAATTGATTCTTAAAAATCCAGGGCTTCCAAAATCAGTCCCATTCGATGGGCCGATGCCAGATTCTTCACATGCCTTTTGGGGCAGATTCTTATTAGGTGGCTGAGTCGATATCCACTCTCTGCAATCGAGCCAGAGAAGGTAGGTTGCCTGTGGTGAAATACATGAGATACCAGGTATCTGTTCAATAGTTGCAAGAGCGCATTCTCGATTGAATCGTAAGACGTGAATGAGCCGTTGTCTCCACGGATCACCATCTCGCCATGCTGCTTCTGACGCCACATAGCCCAGTGGGTTCACCATCGGCACAAGTCCACCGCCAGCCTGCCGCCAGTGCCGACGCAGGCGTTCGTCAGGAATGATAGCCGCAGCACAGCCGAGTCCGGCTATGTTCCATGTTTTTGATGCAGCGACAAATGTTATTGCTCTCTTTGCAGCTGGGTGATCCAAGCTGGCAAATGGAATGTGTTGGATGTTCTCATCAAGAATGATGTCATCCCAGATTTCATCACTCACAACTGCGACATTTTTTCTTTCGCAGATGTCAGCAATACGAAGGAGATCTTCTTTGTCAAAAACCATGCCCGTTGGATTATGAGGATGACAAAGCCAGAAAATTTTTACATCTGGTGTGAGAGCTTCTTCAAATTCGTCCCAATCAATAGTCCATCGCTGAATAGCAGGGTTTGCATGCATGGGGATTTGCACACATCGTCGCTCAGCTAATTTTGGAAGAAATAAAAATGGTGGATAGATCGGTGTGAGTGTCGCGATACCGTCGCCAGGTTCAGATAACAAGCGTGCTGTGATAGATAATCCAGTGACGATTCCTGGCACGCCGATTATCCATGATGGATCAATCGTCCAATGATGCTGTTCTTTGAGGTGGTCTGTAAGCGTCGAGCGGAACGTAGATGTGTCATGGGTATATCCAAAGACACCATGATCAGTCCTACGGTGGATGGCATCAAGGACGACATCAGGTGACTGAAAGTCCATGTCCGCAACCCAAAATGGAAGAATCGTTTCTCCCGAGGGCGTCACATGTTCGGCATAGCGATCCCATTTTTCTGAACCCGTAGCAGTCCGGTCTGGACACGTCAGGAATTCAGCAGGGAGATCCTCATATGAATATTTCATGACACTATGGTGACGAACCGAGGACAGTAAAACCAGTCCTGCAACCAAGGAACTTTTGCTTTCCCAAAAATATGCTTTGACGAATGGTATTCTATTTCCGTCCTTATGCTGTTTGAGGCATTGAATGCTGTCTCTGATTGAGTTTTTTAAAACTCCCTTTCTTGATCGAACATTTTGAATAAAAGGCTTAGGTTTTATGAATGCACGAATAGCGACTCACTTCTTTTGGAAACCAGCAGGATTTTTCATGGCGAGCCTGCTGTTCTGCGGAGGAACTGTCGGTGCCAACGCACCAGTCATTTCCCATGGCCCGCTTCTTGGTGAAGTGACAAGCACAAGTGTGCGAGTCTGGGCTCGTACAAATGAGCCAGCAACAATTGAATTCCGTTATGGAAAAGACAGTGCATCATTAGATGGTGTTTCAGAAAAGGTGCAAACCGAATCAAGCCATGACTTCACCGGGTGGACAACGCTTCAGAATCTTTCATCTGACACAGAATATGTCGTTCAGGTATTCATTGATGGCAACCCAATAGGTGTTCCTGCAACATTTCGAACACTCCCAGACAGTGAGGCACTTCGTGACGAAAAGCATAACCCTCGTGGGCTCTTTAATTTTTCTTTTACATTTGGTTCTTGCGCAAACCAAAATCCACTACATGGGATTGGCCCAAGTCTGCCGACATATACAACGTTACTTGATCAACATGCTGAGGTTGATTTTCAGATCATGAACGGAGACTGGTTGTATGAGGAACTTCGTACAACGCCAGTGACCGCGTGGGCTGAGAAGCAGGGAGTAGATGTTGAACAGCTGCCAGAGGTTGTTCGTGATATGCCATCGATTGTTGGTGTGTGGGAAAACTACAAGCTCTATCTTGATCGAGGAACGAATCTATCGAGATGGCATCGAACGGTCCCAGGGGTTTTTACATTTGATGATCATGAACTCGTCAACGATATCTGGGGAGCAGGAAGCACGGGTCGCCGGAATCGTCGAGCGGTCTTTCGTGATATAGGAACAAGGGCATGGCTTGATTACCTTGGCTGGGCAAATCCAGCGGCTTTCCCTCATTCTGTTCATCATGGTCAGGCGACGCTGACAGCGGACAGCGATGTCCTTGTTGATCCAGAAGCAGATTTTACATCGCTTCCCCTCGATGAAATGTTGAATCTTCATGTGCATTGGGGAACACCAGAAGCTGGTGTCAATGATCTTCGCTTTGACGATGATTCATTAGGTGATCCGAATTCGCGGGTATATGAAATTCGTGAGGTGCTCGACAAACATCGAGTCCGGATTTTTCCTGTACCGGTTGCAGATGGAAACGTTCATTACTCAATTGGTCGCCGCAGCTATGGAAGTTTCCGTGTCGCCAACTGTGAGTTTTTTCTGCTTGATACTCGTGGTGCCAGGCAAATGCACGATACAAGCCGTCCGCATCAGCCAAATCTCACCATGCTCGGAATGGACCAGCGAAAGTGGCTCATGGAAAGCATGGATAAAAGTGACGCGGACTTTTTCTTCGTGGTGTCGTCAGTTCCCTTTATGATTCCCCACAGAGGCGCTGGTGGTTTTGAGGCCGCATCAAATAAAGAAGAAGCCTGGACCGCTTTTCTTGATGAGCGCGAAAAGTTGATAGCTTTTTGGGACACGCTCAAACGACCTGTTTTCGTTATGACGGGTGACCTGCATAACAGTTTTGCCATACAGATTACGGATCGTGTCTGGGAGTTCTGCTCTGGACCACACAACTCGGTGAATCATGTCCCGAGCCTTGATGAAGATAATCGACCAGCGACTGGTATCTATAACTCCGGCGGCCAACCATGTGATATTCGCTGGTCAACATACGTTCTCGAAGATCTTCCTCGCTTGCAGCGTCTCTACCCGCATTACCTCGTTGTTCAGGTCAATAACGTGTTCAATATGCCACAGCAACTAGGTGGCAAACGACTGGTAGCCTATCCACATCCACAAGTGATTTTTCAGTATCACGAAGGGCGTACGGGCAGAATGGTTTACGCAGAATCAGTTGTGTTGCCCCGATAGAAAGATACGGGTTTTTTGAGTTCACACATGTTTCTTTCGTGGAATCAGACGTCCTACTTTTTCTTCTTGAACAGTGGACCATTCGCCTTGCCACGTGAAAGTGTGTAGGCCAGAAGATCGAGAACCTCTTCTTCATTTAATTGATCAAGAAGTCCAGCCGGCATAAGGGACTGATTGGCTGCGAACATCTCTTCAATGTCAGCCCTCTCTATTACAGCAAACTTGGTGGCATCTTCAGGATCCGTAACAACAGTCACGTCGTTTTCATTCTCACTGATGATGCGGCCTGTATACACCTTGCCCTTTACTGTCTGAATCACATGGGCCTGATACTGATCACTTACAGCCTTACTGGGAAGAACAATGGCTTCAACGAGATCTTTCATCTTGAAACGGCCTGCTGCCTGTGTCAGGTCAGGTCCAGTGGCACCGCCGTTACCATCAAAACGATGACAGACAATACACCGGGCCGCCTCAAATGTGCGTTTTCCATGTGCAAAATTACGTCGTTTCTTCATGCCTGCGTCGGTTGAGGCAAGAACAGTATCAACAGTCCACTTCTGACCCGGACCCTCAGGTTTTGGGAGTGGCGGTGGAATATATGGTTTGCGGACACCAAGCGTTTCTAGCGCAAGCTTTTCATTCTCGGTAAAGCCTTTCAGGCTTTCTGCCTCGATGTTAGCCAGGAACTTCCGATAACTGTTGCCTCCTGTCCATGTCTGTGCCCGATTCAGCCACGTGAAATAGGCTTTGCGATCTGCAACTGTCCAGAGTTCTTTTTCATTAATAGTCCGTAGGATGTAGGCGTAGTGAATCTGTAGAAGATCGGTTCGATTGTTAAGAACTCCCGTGACCGCACGACCATAGCCAGCATTCCGCTTTGCAATCCGCTCAAGGTCGGCCTCGTTCGGTGCCAGGTTCGTTTCACCAGAGGTCTGAGTTGATAAAAGCCTAGTCAATTTTGAGACAATCCCGGGTGCTCGAACAGCCACAAGCAAACTCGATAATGCTCGATTGAGTTCTCGATAGTCGTCTTTCACTTCCGCAAATTGGATATCTTTTGCGAATGCAGAATCTGTTTGAGACCAGGTATTCTGTGAACGTGTTACTGCTGCCTGTTTCCATTGATGATCATGTGATGATGCTCCTTCGATGCGTCCTGATGTCCATTCCCAGGAATCGTCAGAATCGATCACAGTTTCACGACCATCCACATGTCGTATTCGAAGGCTTACCTTCAGTGCAGCTGGACCATCAATATTTTTCAGCGAAACCCGTATCGTATTTGCACCTTCTTTGAACGGTGTCTTCACGGGTTCACTGACTGGGTACATCCAGTCTCTGCACGACGCTACTTTTTCTCCATTGAGAAAAATATCACCACCGTTATCTGTGGATGCGATGATATGTGCAGCAGCAACTGGTTCAGGTAGCGTGAACGTTTTCTGAAAAGTCAGTTCTTCACCAGCTGAAGCTTCTGCCCGTGCGTTCGACCAGATCCACCGTGCAACGGATTGCTTGGTTGGGTGTGATTGAGTTGCTTGGTGTCCAGCTGGAAACAACGGTGCAAACTTCTTTGCAACCTGCTGCTTGACATGTTCTGTTGGTTCACCAAGACGAATGAATGCAAGCTCATACGCTCGTATCAGATCAAGCAGTGTATCTTTGTCGAGACTTTCAACAGATACTCGATCGAGTCCAGCAAGAACGTCTGGCTGAGCGGACGGTTCTGCCTGTCGTGCGACAGCAAGAGCGGCGTTGATGCATGCTGCTGGTTCAGACAATGCAAGGGCTTGTGCTTGCCATGTCTCAACTAGCTGATGCTCAAGTGCAATACGAGCTGCATATCGAATAAATCGATCGGTATGCCC
>CAXEMW010000130.1:0-9317 GCA_963997395.1 uncultured Planctomycetaceae bacterium | reverse complement strand
CGTTCCTGCGCTGCGTACAAAATGGTCAAACCGTTCTTCGAGATTTTGCATGCCAGCATTACGGAGAGCCGTGTCAATATGCTCAACTTCTCGAATGCGTCCGTCCAGGTGTTGATGGCGGCCGTCAAGGCCAACCCAGTACCCTTCTGAACGAAGTACATCTGTGAAAAATGGAACATTCGCTTGAGCTGGCTGTGCAAATCGTGTGACACCGAGTCCTACAGGAGAACGGCAGGCGAAAATTGAGATGCGTGATGGTGCGCATTGTGGAGCAGTTGTGTAGGCCCGATCAAATCTCATTCCCTGCTCAGCGAACTTCTGAAGATTTGGAGTGATATCGAATTTCGTTGTGTTTGGGTCGTCATAGCAACTGATATGGGGCACGCTGTGGTCATCAGACAAAATGAGCAGCACATTTGGTTGAGACGGGTCAGCCATGAGAGGCAAGCTGAAGGAGCACGCAAAAGAAATGGATACCATTCGACGCAGTGACTGCAGCCACACGGAACAACGTGTTGAGAGTTCTGGTTGCATATTTTTCTAACCGCGTTGAGTGCGTGTGTGATGGATTGCCGCACTGTGCAGTGTGACGGCATGTGCTACTTTTGCTTTTTTTCAGTCCGCTTTCGCTTCGGGCGGTTCACGTTCAATCCGGCAGCAGGATACGAAGAAATTGCTTCTTGAAGCATGGTGCGGGCAGAATCAAGGGCGGCTGCATGGTTGGTTTCGGTGAGGGGTTCCTTTTCAAGTACATCGGCTGTTGTATCGAAGAAGTCTCCGTTGTTGTAGAGCTTGAATCGCTTGTTCCTCGCGAAGCTGACTTCATAATGGCTGTATTTATCATTGTATTTTGCAGATGATGGACGGGGAAAATAGTAACAGTAAATCCAGTCACGCGTGCGACCTGGTTTGCCTTCACACTGCGGCCAGAAGCTCCAGCCATCTCCGTCATCAATCTGTTTTGTCGGGAGTTGTGCTGCGTCCACTATTGTTGGAAACACATCAGAGAAACAGATGAGATCGTTTATGACCCGCCCGCCTTGAATCTGACCAGGCCAGTTGACCATGAGTGGTACGTGCGTTCCGTAGTCGTGCGTATAACCTTTGCCTCCCTGAATTGCCTCGCCATTGAGTTCAGACGTCAACTGTGCGTTCGTGCCATTGTCGCTTGTAAAGATGATGAGCGTTTTCTCGCGCAATCCCAGTGAAGTGAGTGTGTCCTCAAGACGGCCAACGTTCCTGTCTATGTATTGCACCATGTCGATGAAGTTCTTTTTGGCATCGGCCGAATGAGGGTCTTCACTCTCCGGTGTAACGTGGAACGGATTGTGTGGAAGAATCATTGGGAAATAAACAAGAAATGGATCTGCTTGTTTTTTCTTAATAAAATCAATCAGAAAATCCGTGGTAATGTCGGGGCCGTAACTATTTTCAGGGAGATCTAGTAGTTCGCCATCTTGTACGAGTGAGGGATTCCAGTAGCGATTTCTGCCACCACCGGGAATATTCCACAAACAGTGCGTGTCAAAGCCGGCTTGCTCGGGAGTGATGCCACCCTTTCCTGTAAGCAACTGCCACTTGCCTGCAACAGCTGTTTGATACCCGTGCTCCTGGAAGTAATTCGCGAATGTGGGCTGACCTTCTGGATACACACCAAAGTCAAAGTAATTAAATACGTTTGACTTTCCAGACATGAGATTCACTCGGCTCGGTGTACAGAGAGGTGTCGAGTGGCAGTTCTCGAATCGCACTCCGTTTGCTGCGAGTGCATCAAGACGCGGAGTTTTGTACTCACGGCTTCCGTATGAGCCAAAGCATTCAAAGCCGACATCATCACAAAGAATGAGGATGATATTTGGCTTTTCAGCCGCTTTGATTTGGTGCGTAACAAAAAAACCAAGAAGAGTCGCAAAGCAAAAGAATGGTTTCATGAAAGATCCGATTGGAAAGGGGTTTCTGCTGATCACTTCGGGGCACTCAGAGTCCAAATTCTTTGACCTTAATGGTTTGAAAGACAAGGTCAGCCCTGGACGACTCGTACAGAATTCCAAGTGTATTGTCATCTACCATAACGAGTGAACTGTATGCACCACCTTCTTTGTCAAGCAGGATCTGCTTGCCCCATGTTGTTCCGTCGTCGAGGCTCATCTGAACAGTCATTTTTTTTCGTTTTGATGTATGGTGAGGATTTGAAAAAAATAGAACTGAACGGCCGTCGTCTAATTGGTGAGATATGAGACTCGCCATGCACACAGGTTCGGGTAGAGCGCCATGGTCAGACTCATGTATTGTCCAGTGATCACCTAGGTCGGAAGTCACACTAACTGCTCTGCCATTTGTTTTTGATTTGTCTTGGCGGTTTCGGTTGTCTCGGCTGTTAAGCATAAGTGACCCATCAGGCAACTCGACAACAGCAGACTCTGTCGTATTTGATCGAGCAGGGCTGGACACAGTCCATGTTTTGCCATGATTGTCGCTCCACATCAGATTGGAAAACGGTGTGCCGGTTGCGTCTCGGCCCTGTGTGGGAATCACTAATGTGCCGTTAGAAAGTGTGATGCCGTTGCCAGGTGCCGGTGCAAACAGAAACCAGGTGGGGTCTTTGAGTTGTGCAGTCCAGTTTTCAGGTTTCGTCCATGTCTCGCCATTATCGTGTGACCGTACAACCATGAATTGTGACGATTGTGCTGGGTTGATGCCGGGCTCAGATCCGTCGTCCCGCCATTGATGTGTTCCTGGTTTTGCGTGAGTCCACAAAGCAGTGACGAGAATTTCACCTGTAATTGTGTCAATCAGAATGTTTGGGTCGGAGCAACCGTTCTGGTCCTGAGGCAGGCCTCCATATTCACCCATATCCATAATTGGTCGTGGAGATTCCCAGGTTTGACCGCCGTCTGTGGATCGAGATAAGCCAATGTCGATATGTGCTTGCAGGTCTCGGCGGCTTGTATATCGCATGTCATAGACGGCAAGTAATGTGTCGTCATTCGTTTTAGCGATTCCAGGGATACGAAATGTATGGCAGTCAAAGTCTCCCTGATGATGAATAACAACATAAGGGCGTTCGTTATTCGCAGAGAAGCACGGTTGGGGGCAGGTTGCGATACCTACGAGCACAAAAGCGTTTAAAGCAAGTCGATTCATCATGGAGGCTCTACTAGTTACGGGACTTGATGGTCGGTGTTCTCTAGTTCATTGATGGCCCTATTCGCGACACGAACAATATACTTATTTGGTTGGTTCGACAGTGCTTGCTTTAAAGAGGGGAGGGCAGGGCGTGCCTCCTCGTCCATTTCATCGAGGACAATTGCGGCAGCCAGCCGCCCCCATTGATGATCACTCTGAAGCGCGGCCTCAAGAACTGGTAGTGCCTCTTCGGGAGAGCCAAGTTTGGCAACGGCTCTAGCTGCTGCGATGCGTACACTCGGTGATGGGTCGTCGAGGCATTCTGCGACACGTATGAGCGTGCTCTTGGCTGGGGCACCGATATTTCCAATGCCCGTTGCTGCCCAGTACCGTATTGATGGGTCCTTGTTGTTAAGGGCATCAAGAAGCTGCGGAATGCGTGCCGGCCCATCTGACGCAGATGTGGCAATATCGACAAGTGTTGCGAGGCGATTTTCGACAGGTGAGTCTCCAGGGTTCCCGTGCAATATTTCGAACCGTGAGCCCGCATCCTGTTCAAGAATTTCAATTTCGGCTTCTGGAATCAGTCCGATGTCGCCAATCTCGTTTTGCCACTCGGAGAGTGCGTACCGCATTTCACGAAGCCTTTGGGAGAACGCCGGGTCGTCTGCAAGGTTATGTGTTTCAGATGGATCTGCGTGCGTGTCATAGAGTTCTTCAACAGGTTTCTCTTTGGCTGAAAATAATGCCATTACTGGTTCAAGCTGACCGGAGGCTTCCTTCTTGCGAATTTCTCGCATCGTCGCACCCTTCTCGGGTGTATTCATGTATTGATAGTACGGCTTGAGTGGTTCGAAATTTCGTATGTACCGATACTGTGTATCTCTGACGGTTCGGATGATGTCGTACCGTTCATCCATTCTGTCCCGTGCACCGTAGACAAACTCTCTTGGCGGGCTGAGATGAAGCCCAAGGAATGCTCTGCCTTGCAAATAGGAAGGTGGGTCAATGCCTGCAATGTTGAGAACTGTGGGCGCAAAATCAACGGAGCTGATCAGTTGGTTGTCTGTTATGAGAGATGGAGTGTTGAGTGATTTCTGAAACTTTTTAGGAACACGAATGATCAATGGAATATGCGTTCCCGAGTCGTAGAGCCAACGTTTTGCACGTGGAAGCCCAACGCCATGGTCAGACCAGAAAATAATAATCGTATTGTCATATTCACCACCATCTTTGAGTTGCTGAATGAGATCACCTGCCCAGGCATCCATGGCGGTAATGAGTTCGTAGTTACGTTTCCAGTCTTCTCGGGTGATGGCGGTGTCTGGGTAGTAAGGGGGCAGTGTTGTCAGTTCTTTCGGGTTTTGTCGCTGAGAAGGTAAGAGTTCTTCGGTGACGGATTTATATTTTGACTCTGAAGCAATTCCGCTTTCGTGACACCCTGTGAAATTGAAGACAGCAAAAAACGGCTGTGACTTTTGAGGCCGATTCTTCCAGTGTCCCTTTGAACCAGATACGTCCCATATCTCTTTTTTTTCTGGTTTTGAAAATTGATAATCGGTTTTACTGTTATTGGTGCAGTAATACCCAGCCTCTCGAAGAAGCACAGGGAACGGTTTCAGCCATGGTGGAATTGTTGCATTACAACGCATGTGATGTGTGCCGATACTGTTTTGATACATCCCGGTAATGATTGCCGAGCGACACGGTGCGCAGACCCCTGCGGTTGTAAAAGCATTTGTATAGCGTGTTCCTTCTTGGGCGAGTTGGTCCAAGTTAGGTGTAATGGCGTGAGGGTCACCATAGCAACCAAGATGTGGGCTGATGTCTTCGCACGAAATCCACACGATATTGGGTTGATCAGACATCGCGACTGATGAAAACATGCATGACACAATGGTGAATAGCGCAATGAGTAGACGAAACATTCAAGCGGCTTTCTGTCAGGGTGACGGGTTCCGTTCTGGTTTCCGGTAAAGAAATGCATCTGATGTAAGAAGAGACGTGAGAAGAGCCTTCATGCTGCCCCCACTCTGCCTGTATGCCTTGTGTGCATCCTGAAGAACGACGCGGTCGTGGAGTGTTTCATTTCGTCCCATCCAGAATCGAAATGCATGGCGTACGAACACTTGTTCTGCGCGTTCGCTTGTAGCAAGGCGTTGGATAAGGTCGAGCGCGTTTTTAACTGGACCATCGAGATTTTCATCACCGGAATGAATGATTTCACCGGTCGTATCTACAGGTCGTTCAAGTTCTGATGTTCGGAAGAGTCCTGCGTGGTTATACATTTCGAATGGAAGGCCAAGCGGGTCCATTTTCTGATGACATGTCCAGCAATAGTCTTGCTTTGTCACTTCCATTCTTTCACGCAAGGTTTTCGTGGGTGCATCTGGAAGCATGGCATCAACAGTGATGGGCACGTCAGGAAGACCACCGCCGAGAAGTCGCTCCTGAATCCACCGACCACGCCGTATCGCGTGATTGTCCATGGCATCTGAATGAGAAACGAGCCAACTCGGATGGGTGAGCACGCCCAAACGCTGGCCTTCAGGCGCCTGAGTTAAAATTCGCTTTGGGCTGAGTGATCCTGCACCAAAGCTACGATGGCTGACTCGAGCAAAAATATCAGTCCCTTCGAAGGGTGCCTCCTCTACGTACACATTAATCGTCGGGGCTTGTCTGCGGTTTTTCTTTTTCGGCGGCTCTTTGCCAGGGTTCGCTGCTATCCATGCATTTCGCTCTTCTTCTTCTCTAAGCTTTTGTTCCTCAGCAGCTTTTTTTACCTCTTCCTGCAGAGCGACTCTGTCAGCCTTGGTTCTAGGTTGTCCAAAGTACTCACTGTCATTTTTCGTAACAATTACTTTTTGTGTTGTCAGTAGCTGTCGCAGAACGTCACGGTCCTCGTTGAGAATTAACTCAATGAGTCGGTCGGTGCTTGCTGAGGCTTCGAACATTGAACGATAGTGACGTGCTCTGGTCTTTCCGCGGATACCTGTTGTTTCGAGAGACCGGGTATCCTTGCAGATGTAGCCTCCTTGGTCGTAGTCGAAGTACTCTCTGAAAAATTGCAGGATCCGGGGTTTTCGGATGCTGTCATCCGCAAGCATTCGTTGTACTTCACGTTCGACATCGTCTTGAGTCTGCATGGTGCCGCTGAGGACGCTTTTCTTGAGATCCTCATCTGGCTTGATGTATCGAAGTGCATGATTTACGGCCAGTCCGAGTTCCCAGTCTTGAAGCATGATCCGTCCGAATGCATCGGGTGTTCCATATTCAACAAGTTCAGGACGAAAGAATGCATCGCGGTCAAGGAAAATCGCTGAGAGGCCCAGTGTTGCGCCGTCTTTCTGGCCGAGTTTCTGAATCGATTCTTTAACAATCGACACGTAGCGGTCAGATTCAGAAGGCTGGGGTGGCCGAAACGTGAGTGCTTCAAAAAGATAATTGACGGCCTCTCGTAGGCAGTGTTCTGTTGCAGAAGGTGTGTCTATTGCTGCAATCACCGGTGTTATTGGTCGGACGGTCTTTGTGCTGTAGACCAGGCTCGATGGAAGCCCGCGATTGTCGCCTGGCACATACTTTTTGAAGTAGGCTGCTGGGTCATCGGTAATTTGCTGAGGTGCAGCTATGCTCAGCGGGCCATAGGCCATGTATCGCAAGATGTCATTCGCCGTACTCAACAGTTGCGTAGCTTCTGCACTGTTTACAGAGTACAGGTCAGGGTAATTTTCGAAGCCATGTTCTCGTGCTGACGACAGCACAGAAGGAATGCTTTTGACAGCCGTAGCGTAGGCAACCGTACCACCCTGCCATTGAATAATTCGGTCTGTGCCAAAGTAAAGCTTCAGTTCACCGCCATGGTTCGTTGGTACCTCATCACCATGCGTTCGCAGGCCTGGCTTGCTTGCATCGTAAGCAGGCTCCGTGTTTATCAGTTCATTAAGCCGGGTGATATGCTCTTGAGGAGTCACTCGCCAAAGTCGTGCCGGTGAAAATGTCGGTTCGATTTCGATATCGTCAGGGAGCGGGCCGAATAAAAGATCGTGAGCGATGAAGTTTCCTTTTGTTGGGTCACGATGAGCCCGGAAGCCACCGCTCTCCGTCATGGTCGCGTCGAGGTTGTGCACAACCCAGTCCCTGAATCGAAGTCGGTCTGAGACTGACGGTTGTTCGGCTTCTTCAGGTGGCATTTCCTGAAGTGAAACCTGTGCCCAGATAGACCTCCACGTTGTTGCGTTCGCTTCATTTATGGCACCAAGAGTGTCGAGTGACAAGCCGGCCTCAGGTTCACTGCCGCTGTGGCAATCCAGGCAGTGCTCATTCAGGAACGGCTTGGCGAAAGACTCGAAAGTTTTGGGCACAGCAGTGCCGGGAACGTATCGATCGGACGCAAGACATGGCAGCATAAAAATTATGCAGAGTGAGGAAACGAAAAAGCGAATGACATGTTGCAACGGATCGTTATCGGTTGACGAACAAATCAGCTTTGCCATCCGGATCGTCATGCCAAAATATCTCCGAGAGCACCATTGCCGGTATCAAAAGTCTTGGCAATGCTATCGGACATGTTGAAGCGTTCGCACTGTCCACCTGCAGTTTGTAAAAGCGTTGTGTAGAGCGAGTTGATCGGTCGCTTTCCTTCAATCTGTGTAAAGCAGCCTGTCTTGAACGCACCGTCGAAGTTGCCAAGCAGCATTACAGGCCAGTTTGCCCCATTTGTATGTTGTTTGTCTGCGTTGTTACTGGTGTAGACGATGAGCGTGTGGTCCATCATTGAGCCGCTTCCCTCTGGAATCGCGTCAAGCGTTTCCATGATTTTGACAAGCATTCGTGAATTGTACTGGCGAATCTTGATCCAGATTGGATTGTCCGGTTGGTTCATGTGACCAAGGTTGTGTCCCTGTTCCTCGACGCCTAAACCTTTCCAGGCACCAAAGATTTCGCCACGGCCAGATCCGATTGTAAGAGTATTTGTAATTCCAGATGCCAGCGCTGAAATGCCAAGGTTCAACAGTCTGTCGTGCCAGTCGGTTTCGTGTTCCGGAGTCGCATAGAGTTCGTCAACTTGAGGTGCAAAGGTGCGGAGATGATCAGATACCTGCCCAAGTTTCTGGCGAAGGCTGTTTAGGTCCTGGAAACCGTTCACAAATTGTTGATAGCGGGTTTGTTCAGCACGCGGCAGATTCATGCCACCTTGTGTTGCCTGATCTTGAATCTGATCCAAGAGATAGGATCGTGCTTCAAACTCTTTGCGAATTGCCCCGTCTGATATACCGCCATATAACAGTTGGTAGAGGTGGTTGGGGTTGGAGTACATGAATATTGGTTGGTCCGGTCCGCTTGCCGAAAGAGTGGCAACGGTTGGCTTGTTCTTCATGTTCTCCAGCGAATCCATGCCAATGCAAAGATGAGGTAGAAGTGTTTCGGGCAGGGTCTTGCTGAGTTCATAATCAATCGTTGATCCGCGGGGTGCCACGCCATCACCGCCACGATACCCACCAAGTGCACCAAAAAACGCACTGTGTGATGGACTGGTGTGTTGTCCATGGAGACCGTTGATGATGTGCAGTCGTTCTTTGTATGGCTCCAATGGCTGGATTGGTTCCGGTAATGTGTGACCAGCAAGTGAGCAGTTCCCTGAAACCCCAGTTGGTATACAGGTTTTTGGATCAAAGCCCTGGTTCTGCAAAAAGAAAATAATTCGCTTTGGGAGTCTCGCTGCTCCTGTCAAGGAAGAACTGGCGAGTAACGGGAGTGGCGAACCGCCGAGACCTAAGGCTGTACCAGCACCTGCTGCAATGCCTTGGAGTATTGTTCGTCGACTTAGCATACGAGAGCTTCTATGGATTGGTTTGAAGTTGTGTGAGTTTGTACTGGGTTATCGCTTTTTTTTCTTCGATTTCTTTTTATGTACTGCAGGGAAATACGGAGACTCTGTTCGGGCTGTAGCAAGAAAGGTTTCGAGCTTTTGAACCACTGCAGCATTATCGGCAGCAACATTCTGTTTTTCTTGAGGGTCATTTTTCAGATCATATAATTCAAGTGGTTCTTCAGTTCCAAAACGGATTGCTTTCCAGTCACCACAACGAACAGCTTGCTGGAAAGGAGAATGAATCTCCCAATAATGAATGTCACGAGATTTCTGTTTCTTACCCATGAGCGCTGGTACGACTGAGATACCGTCTAAATTC
>CAXEMW010000129.1:0-9336 GCA_963997395.1 uncultured Planctomycetaceae bacterium | reverse complement strand
GGCTGACTTACATCCTTCTCCTGCTCCCGGCTTTCCTTTGATTTTTTTTCACTGGAATCTTTCGGTGCATTCTCTTTTTCGTTTTGTTCCGGTTGACTTGGAGCCTCGGGACTGTCCTTCAGCGTTTTTTCTTCTCCACTTTCCTTTCCTGCTTTCACTTCGCTTTTCTCATCGGTCAGGCTCGGAGCCGATTCTTGTGTGAGCGGAGCATCAGGCGGTGACTGACGAAACCGACTTTCCTTATTCGTCTCATAAAACTCTTTTACATCCTTTTCCGTTATTGTTTTCCCTGCCTCATCCTCAAATTTCTTCTGATCTGCCATGAGTGATGTGTATCGAACCCGATGAGGCTCTTTAAACCCGGGGTTTGGGCTCCTTGCTGACGGCAGGTTGTTTTTGAATTTTTCAAAATAAACTCTTAGCTCTGATTCGCTTGGTGCCTCAATTGAAGTCGCAAGGTTTTCGACCTCAACTGGAAAAGCTTTAATCGTTGCAGACTGTTCAAGTCGTTTGTAGAAGTCCCACCGCCACCCCGGTGGATCGCCTGAAAAACCTGTTTGAAATAAAAGCAGAGTATTTCGTGCAACGAGAGCAGTGCGCAAGGACTCAAAGAGGTCTGCCGCCAAAACCGGCGCACGACCATAGCGAAGGCCAGCAATGATTGAATCGAACTGATCTTGCCGAACCATATTGTTTGTCCACGCAGCAAGAAACTCATTGATTGCGGTATTGCTAACTGTCAATCCAATTTTTTCGGCCTCTTTTGCAAGAAGCATCTCACGAACAATCAATTCCTCACCCTCTGGAAATGCGGGTAGTCGAGAAGGATCTCGACCGGCTGTAGCAGCCGCCTGCATAAGAAAACGGTTCGCGAGGGTTCTCAGAGCCACTGCTCGTTCAAGCTGGTCTTCTCGAACAGCACCACCTTTCCATGACACAACAACTGGATCTGCAGAGGACGAGCCTGCCCCCATCTGGAGAAATGGAGGCAACACAAAAAAGGCTAACATCGCCAAGACCGCTACCGCTACGAGCATCGATCGCTGATATTTCCGGAAGAAGTTGAATGATCCGGCCATAAAACCGCCTTTTTCTGAAGTGCCGCGGGCTGGAAAACCACTGAGGCTTGACAAGTAGAGATCGGGGAAGGTAACGCTGTTTAGCTAGAACTAGGTCGAAATTGTATCGCCAGATAGTTTGATGCCAATCCCGATATCAGTAGAAATTATTCACTTTCACCCACTTTGTATACAAAATTCATGGCCAAAAAGACCACCCGTAAGGCTCGCACAAGCAGCAAATCAGCTCCCCGAGCCGCTCCTTCAGGCGACTATGAGCTCGTAATTGTCGAAAGTCCTGCAAAAGCGAAGACCATCGAGAAGTATCTTGGACGTGGATTTGTCGTTAAAGCGTCAGTGGGGCACATTCGTGATCTTCCGAGCCGAGCTCCCAAGGGAATCAAACAACTTGTACCCGGAGTTGACCTCGAGCATGACTTTGCACCAACTTATGAAGTCGATTCAGCAAAGAAAAAGACAGTCACAGAACTCCGCAAGCTTGCGAAAGGGGCTCGTGATATTTGGTTCGCAACTGACCTTGATCGTGAAGGAGAGGCCATCGCCTGGCATCTTGCAGAAGAACTGAAAGTAGATCCAAAGCAGGCGAAACGAGTGACTTTTGACGCGATTACTAAATCTGACGTGCAACGAGCTTTTGAAAACCCTCGCAGTATTAACATGCCTCGTGTGGAAGCACAGCAGGCTCGCAGAATTGTTGATCGTATTGTTGGGTACCGAGTTTCTCCAATTCTTTGGAAAAAGGTCGCCTCGGGATTAAGTGCGGGCCGCGTACAGAGTGTGGCTACAAGGCTTGTTGTAGAGCGTGAGAAACAGATTCGTGACTTTACTCCAGATGAGTCTTGGGAATTTTCAGGATATCTCTCGTTCGATACCGATGGCGCTGACGCGCTGCATGCCGTCTGGAACGACTTCATGTCGCAGCGAGATGATCGCAACCGACCACCAACAATTAAGCAACGTACCGCTTGGTTGTCTGATCACCGCAGCCTTTCCGCCGAACTTGTTGAGGTTGGAGGAAAGACCTTGAAGATTGAGGCCGACAAAACATCGGCCGAAGAACTTGTTGATGAAGCAGTATCAGCTGCTGAGGCAGCGGGCTTGGTTGACATTGATATCCAACGAGAGGCAAGCAGTACCGGCAAGGGTAGAGCAAAAAATATTGTACGAATAACGGGAAAGCCAGACTCCAACACACGCTATAGCATCGATTCAATTGATGTGAAACGCACAAAGTCGAGACCCTATCCACCATTTATCACAAGCACCTTGCAACAGGCAGCAAGTAGCCGACTAAGCATGTCAACGGATCGAACAATGCGTGTCGCTCAGCAACTCTATGAGGGCATCGACCTGCCGGGAGAAGGGCGAGTCGGACTAATTACATATATGCGAACTGACTCAACAAATTTATCCGGTGAGGCCATTAAGTTAGCGCGAAGCTACCTTGAAGAGAAACTAGGGAAAGAATACCTTCCTGAAAAACCTCGCTTTTACTCAAGCAGTAATCAGTCAGCACAAGAAGCTCATGAAGCAATTCGACCAACCGATCCATATCGTGATCCAGATACTATCGCCTCGGCTTTAAGCGACGAGCAACTCAAACTCTACCGGCTCATCTGGCAATCATTTGTTGGCTGTCAAGCAACCGATGCTGAATGGGACAGCACGGCTGTGCGCATGCGACGTTCAGACAAAGATACAGGAGCCGTCTTTAAAACAAATGGACGCGTCTTGCGATTTGATGGCTGTTTGCGTGTTACCGGCATCCCGAAGGGAGACGGCGATCAGGTCCTACCCGATTTTGATAAGGGAACACAACTCGCACCGTTCAGTATTGAGCCAAGGCAGAAATTCCAAGCGCCACCGCCCCGGTATAGTGAGGCGACTCTTGTAAAGAAACTAGAGGAAGAAGGAATCGGGAGGCCGTCAACCTATGCAAGCATTATCAATGTGATCGAAAATCGTGGCTATGTAGAACAACGTGAAAGGCGATTTTATGCGACCGCACTTGGTGAAGCAGTTACAGAATTCCTTGAGGAAGGGTTCCACGATCAGTTTATCGAAGTCGGCTATACCCGCGAGATTGAACAGGAACTCGATCAAGTAGCTGAAGGAAAAAAACAGTGGACCGACATGCTCCATGAGTTCTATGAAGAACTTGTTCCTAAAATTGAATTCGCTGATCAACTCAAGCACAAAAAAGCCGAATCGACACCTTCTGAATATGCTTGCCCAACGTGCGACCGTCGTCTTGAGTATCGTCTCGGAAAAACAGGACGGTTCCTGTCATGCTGTGGGTATAACGAGAAAATACTTGTGGAACCGCCTCCTCCTAAGAAGACAGCGAAAGGGAAAAAACCTCGAAAGCGGAAGCCAAAAGAAATACCGGCTTGCACCTTCGCCATGCCTGTTGACCGCGACGGCCGCCCCCTGCTCCCAGAGCAAATTGACCTTCTCTCACCAAATGGAACGCCGATGGTGAAACGAACGGGACGGTTTGGAGACTTTCTTGTCGAAGATGGCCCACCGCCACCGAAAAAGTCATCCAAGAAATCAGATCCGGATGTACCAGCATCATTTATCATGAACATTGACAAAAAAGGGAACCTCAAGTTCCCTGCCCCTCCCCCCATTTTGACGGACATTGAGTGCTCTAAATGTGGCGAATTCCTCAATCTCCGTGATGGCAAGCGAGGCCCATGGCTTGGGTGTAGTAAATTCCCAAAATGCCGTGGACGAGGTGCATTTGCGAAACTTCCAGAAAAAGAACAGAAAGATCTTCGAAAGCAATTAGCCGACCACATGAAAAGTCAGCAGACACTTGTACTCACTCGCCGCGATGGGCAAACGCAGGTAGATGATGGAACCCCAGTATCTGACTTGACTATTGAAGGCGGGGTTGCCGAATTGGAAAAGTTTATTGAAAAGTAGGCCGCCTACTCCCAAGGCATATCCTGATCGAACGTTGGTGGCATCTGGCTTACCGCGATCGCGTGAGCCGTGGCATGAGTGCGGCAATGGGAAATGCTTACAAGTACGCCGCCTATCCCCATTTTTTCAGCAACGTCTTGTGTGCCGCCCATCAGAGTCACAACGGGCCTTCCAGTTACGCCATTAACGACCTCGATGTCGCGCCAGCTGATACCCTGCCGCCACCCTGTACCAAGTGCCTTTAGGATTGCCTCTTTCGCAGCCCATCGACCCGCAAAATGCTGCATTGCCATCCGGCGGCCTCGACAGTATTCGATCTCCTTGGGCGTATAAACACGTTGCACAAAAAGTTCTCCGTGTCGCTCAATCATTTTGCCTATACGCAGGCACTCTGTGATGTCGGTGCCAACACCAAGCACATTCATTGTTTCCGCCCCCGCGTAGATGAACCACGCAGCCCACATGCTTCACGCGCACGCTCAAGAACATTACCAGCAACTGATCTTGCTCGTTCCGCACCCACAGCAAGAATTTCCTCTATCCTGCTTGGATTCGACTCTAGTTCACACCGTCGTTCTCGTGCAGCGGCGAAAGCCTCTTTGGCAGCTGCAACAACTGCTTTTTTCACCTCACCATACCCGAACCCACCACGTCGATAGAGTTCACCCATTTCCACAACTTCTTCTTGAGATCCTACGAGGGAAAACAACTGGTACAGATGGTCTTGTTGTGGATCCTTTGGCTCCTCCATCGATCGGGAGTCTGTCGTAATTCGCATAATTTTCTTTTTCTGTACTGGCAGTTCTTCAAATAACTCGATCGTATTCTCATAACTTTTCGACATCTTCTGCCCATCCGTCCCTGGCACCTTCGCCGCACCATCAACAAGCCGTGGCTTCGGAAGACGAAAAATAGTATCGCCGTAGAGATGATTGAAAGTACCAGCTAGATCTCGGCATACTTCAATGTGTTGCACCTGATCCTCACCGACCGGCACCACATCCGCATCGTACGCCAAAATATCTGCAGCCATGAGGACGGGATAGGTAAACAGGCCGGCGTCTGCAGTTAGTCCTCTCGCTTTTTTATCTTTATACGCATGACACCGTTCTAAAAGCCCCATCGGTGCCACCGTCATTAATAACCAGGTAAGCTCGGCGACCTCGGGAACATCTGACTGAACAAATAACGTGGCTCGCTCAGGATCGAGCCCCAAAGCAACCAGATCAATCGCTGCATCTCGCACAAATCCGCGAAGTCTTTCAGGTTCACGAACTGTTGTGAGCGCGTGCAAGTCCGCGATAAAATAGTACGCATCCCCAGCATCCTGCAACTCAATATATTGCCGAATTGCGCCAAAGTAATTGCCCCAGTGAAACCGTCCTGTTGGCTGAATGCCTGAAAGGACTCGCATCCTCGCTGTAGAAGTTGACTTAGATTGCATACCGGCTTTCATCTCCAACACGTCCGTCATCCGCCCTCATTGAAACCTGAGCCCATCCAATATAGTTCTCAGCTATTTGCCGCTCTTGGCTGACGTTTTCTCAAGATCGCCAATTACTAGAGTACCAACGATCTGTTGAAGTTCCGATGCCCCGAGTGAATTTACAGCTGCAGGAAGTTCGTCTAGGATCCGCCCCGTAATAACAGGCTCCGCGAAACTTGCCGTTCCAATCTGTACGGCTGAGGCTCCAGCAACGAAGAACTCCATACAGTCATCCGTTGTCATAATGCCGCCTACACCAATTATCGGTATACCCACGCGGGTATGCACCTGGTGCACACATCGCAAAGCGATTGGTTTAATTGCAGGACCGCTCAAACCACCAATACCATTCCCTAAGAGTGTCCGCTGCTTGCGCCAATTGACTGCCATCCCCTGGCATGTGTTTATGAGTGTCACAGCGTCCGCACCACCATCAGCTGCCGCCTGGGCAATCGATGTGATATCCGTCACGTTTGGTGTAAGCTTCGCTATGACTGGTAACTGAGCTGCGTGGCGTACACCTTCGACTACCTGTCGACAGAGCTCTGGATCTGTTGCGAAATCAACACCGTGGCTAACATTAGGGCATGAGATATTTAACTCAAGGGCAGCTATTCCACTTTCTTTATCGAGTTGCTCAGCAAGCAACACGAACTCAGCGACTGTTCCCCCTGCAATTGAAACAACCACAGGTGCACCGCATGACCGAAGGAAAGGGAGCTTATCCAGAACAAACTGCTCAATACCGTCGTTATCAAGACCGATTGAATTCAGTAAGCCGGAGGCAGTCTCGATCGTACGCCAGGGACGGTTTCCCGCTCGTGGCGCGACTGTAATTGTTTTGGGGACGATCCCACCAAGTCGATGCAGTGGGACAAATTCCTGCATTTCATTGGCGTAACCAAAGGTTCCCGACGCAACCATGATCGGATTCGGTATTGAAAGCCGCCCGAGCTGGACAGTTAAGTCAGGGAGCACCGGAGAAGCAGATGCAGTCATCGTCTTATTGTAAATGGTAAGGGGACCTCGATGATGGCCGAAAAACTGAAACCTATCAGTCCACGCCGCTCATTCAGTGTACCGCAGCGGCAAACTGCCAACGGCTCCGTCGAATAGGAAAAACAGGCAAGATTTAATTTTTCTTCGGGATATATGATCTAGTTCAAGACTACCGATTTTTAGGCCGATATGAGAGATGAAAGAGGCGAGTGCCACATTTCTCACAAAATCCCAATCCTCGTTGACATCACGACTAAAGCCCCATTATGGTTCCTACCGGACGGACACGAATTCTCGACACAGATGCCGACTGGCCCGTCCACATGGGGTTTAAACGGCCATTTTCGGCCCTAACTCCACGACTGGAGTGTCAGAGTCGTGACCAAACAAGATATTGTCCGAACTATTTCCGAGCGGTTAGACCTCCCAAAAGCGAAAGCTCAGGAGGCAGTTCAAACCACATTCGACGCACTCATAAACGCACTGGTCAAAGACGGCCGGATCGAGCTTCGGAATTTTGGGGTATTTCAAATCAAGCGAAGAGGTGGTCGGGTTGCCAGAAACCCTCGAACGGGCGATGCCGTCAACGTCCCACCACGGTCTTTTGTGAGCTTCAAGCCGGGCAAGGAGATGGAAGCACGAGTCAGAAAACTCGACGAGCCACAATCTCCCTAGAGCCCATAGTCTACCGAGAAGCTGTTTTAGTGACAGATTACAGAGCAGATACGTACCTATTTCAACATACATATCAGTTTGAAAAATTTTACCATCGCAATGAAATGTCTTGCTCAGTAAATAGTATGCAGAGAAAGACCCACAAAGAATCCGGCCGATGGCCAACAGGCAACCACCGGGATGTGCCTGCTGTGTCCAAAACAAAAGACAACTATTTGTGTGAAGAACTTACGTATTCGACTGAGACAAACGACATAACTGATACAGGGAGCGCGGCGCGATGAATACCAGCAATACCCGTAGTGGTACGTGGGATATCGGCCTGAAGTTTATCATTGCATTGGTCATAGGAATTCTCGTAGCAACGAACACGGGATGCCTCATTCCCATGTATTCCGGTGACCCTATTCGGAGAGCTCAGGAATTAATCTACACCTCAGAAGATCTTCGGGCGATTACTGATGAATGGGAACGCATCTGGTTCCTTGACCAACCGTCTCACATGACCCCATACCGGACACACGGTGGCGTCCTCTAACAGAAGACGCTGAAAAATTTTCAGGACACGGCTCCGATGAGCCTCTTTACCAATCAGCCGCAGTGAATCAATCAGTTGCTCTGGATGCCGCTATGGGGCCCTGTAAAAGCAACTGGTTATTAAATGCGAATCCGCGCAGCTTGTTCTTGTATTTTCTCAAGCGGCACAAGATCCCCTTTGTTACAGCCCGGACAACTTTGAGCCGCCTCGTCCCACGACGACTCAGATTTGAGATTGGAATCCCAGAACGGCCAGGTGCGACACTGGCGAGGACGATCTTCGTAGACGGTGCAACCACGTGTTTCAGCATCAAGGAGCACACAATCCCCTCCGGGCCTTTCTGTGAGCGACCGTCGAACACCTACTCGTCTCACGAATTGTTTCTCGAAAACCTCAGGAGTAATTTGCATACGCGCAGACATTGCATCGATCTCGGCCTGATTGACCCAGACATACCCCTCAGCGCCGGTACAACAGTCCCCGCATTGCGAACATTCAAAGCGAAGACCCTTTGAATACCAGACGTCATTTTTTTTACCTGCCATACAACACCTCCTTCTACCACCCTGCACTCTACAGCATTATCTTCTTTGTTGCCGAGACAACAGCTTCAACATCTTCAATCCCGCTAAAAGGACCAAAGGAAATACGGACAGTCCCGCCTTTGGTGGTCCCTAGAAATTCATGAATGCAAGCAGCACAGTGATATCCAGAACGCACCTGAACACCCGCAATCTGTTCAAACAATGCAGCGACCTCAACTGGTGAATACCCATCACAGACCATACTGATAATCGGCGGACCTAAAACACCTGAAGTTGGATCAGGAGTTACCACACGAACTCCCGGAATATCACATAATTCATCATAGCACGCTTGAACGTAACTCTTGCAAGCAGCTGCAACCGATTCCAATCCCTCCTCCTTCAGCCACCTGCACCCGGCGAGCAGTGCTGCGGCCGCAGGGAAGTCTAATGTTCCTACCTCAACTTGATCCTGCATCTCGCTGGGCATTTCAAGAGATTCACTCCTTGAACCTGTACCACCTTGAATCAGTGGATCAAAATGAATTCCTTGCCTTGCATAGAGTACCGCTATTCCGTGCATTCCCATCAGCCACTTGTGGCCGGGCGAGACAACAATGTCGGCTATCGACTCATATTGGGAAACTGCAACATGACCAATTGATTGAGAAGCATCGAGCAGTGAAAGTGCTTCTCGTTCTCGTGCTACTTTTACAATTGACTCAACCTCTTGGGTAACACCTGTAACATTTGATGCATGCGAAAGAGTTACAAGACTTGTATTCGCCTGCCATGCCCGAACAATGTCGTCCGGATCAACCCAACCTCGTCCATCACATGGAACGACACTCAACTGAATGCGACCTTTTTCCTGTAGGTAATGAAGTGGCCGAAGTGTTGCGTTATGATCAGCCGCAGTAGCAATGACATGGGTGCCAGACGTAACAACACCATGGATTGCCTGATTCAACCCAAAAGTCGCTGATACCGGCAGGCAGATCCTTTCTGGTGAAACACCTAGCAAGGCTGCGACTTCCTGACGTAGCTGGTGAACAAGATCCCCTGCCATTAACGCCTCGTGATATGCACCTCTGCCAACCGCCA
>CAXEMW010000128.1:0-9413 GCA_963997395.1 uncultured Planctomycetaceae bacterium | reverse complement strand
CGTCGCACGCGAGCACGACGAACTCGTCCTCCGCCCTCACATGGACCACCTGCACATCGGGCTCCGCGATGACACCGTAGCTACGAGGCAGGATGACCGTCAGGATTGCCATCGCACAATCAATACGCACGGCACCAGCCACATTCCTACCGCTTTAGACCCACATCTCCGAACGACCTGGACAGCTGCAATTGCCCGTTCACACGGCCACCAGCGACGTGGCCGCCACAGCTCTCGATTCGTTTTCGCTCCTCCACGAGAATGGGTTTGTGGTCGCGAGTCAGCGCCTTGGCAATGGCGGAGGGCGGCGGTTGGCAGGTACATGCATACTTGTGGAAGTCGTTGGGGCATACGGCCTTGTTGGAGGCAGACGACTCTTGCTGCCTTTTCTGGTTGACTCTCTCCTTGAGGTGTTTTGCTATGGGCAGACGTCGGCTGGCAAAACCTTTACGATGGCAAACGTCATCGCTCAGACTGGGAGGCCTACTCTTGTACTTTCACATAACAAAACTCTCGCAGCACAACTGTACGGTGAGTTCCGTGATTTCTTTCCACATAATGCAGTTCATTACTTTGTAAGTTACTACGACTATTATCAGCCTGAGGCATATATCCCACAGCGTGACATATACATTGAAAAAGATGCCGCGATTAACAAGGAAATTGATCGTCTTCGGCTTGCAGCAACAAGCGCACTTGTCAGTCGTCGGGACGTCATTGTCGTTGCGAGTGTCTCCTGCATTTATGGTCTAGGATCACCAGAAGACTATCGTGCAATGGTTATTCGCATTGCGACAGGCGTCCCCTTGTCTCGAGATGATCTTCTACGGCAACTTGTTACGGTTCAATATGAACGAAGCGACATTGCATTTGAGCGTGGCAGTTTCCGCGTAAGAGGTGATACTGTTGATATTTGGCCTCCATACGACGAACTTGCAACACGAATTGAATTCTGGGGGGATACGGTTGAGTCGATTGCTATAACCCATCCAGTCAGTGGGGAAGTGGCAGCAAGAAAAGACGAGACCTACCTCTACCCATCAAAACATTTCGTGATGCCAGAGGACCGCATCAAGGCCGCAGTTGGTGAAATTCGTCAGGAACTTGAGGAACGGCTTGAAGAGCTGAAAAGTCAAGGAAAATTACTCGAAGCGCAGCGACTCTCAGCTCGAACAAAGTTTGACCTTGAAATGTTAATGGAGGCTGGCTTTTGCCCAGGTATCGAAAACTATTCGAGGCCACTCTCTGGACGACCACCAGGCAGTACTCCAGACACGTTATTCAATTATTTTCCCGATGAGTTTCTCTTTTTTATTGATGAGTCGCACGTGACAGTCCCTCAGGTTCGCGGGATGTATGCGGGTGACCGGAGCCGAAAACTCACCTTGGTCGACCATGGATTCAGGCTTCCATGCGCGCTGGACAATCGCCCGCTTATGTTCGATGAGTTTGAAAAAAAACTCCACCAGACCGTTTACGTCTCAGCGACACCAGGTTCATGGGAACTCGATCAGACGCAGGGTGAAGTGGTTGAACAGATCATTCGGCCAACTGGCCTTCTTGATCCGGTCATAGAGGTTGTCCCTGCTCGCAATCAGGTTGTTCACCTTCTGGAGGAGATTGCCACAACTGTCAAAATGGGCAATCGCATTCTTGTCACAACGTTAACAAAGAAACTGGCTGAAGATCTCTCAAACTATTTCCAGGAACAAAATGTCCGCTGCCGTTGGCTCCATAGTGAACTGGATGCATTTGAACGGGTCGAACTACTTCGTGAACTCCGAGCGGGTGAGTTTGACGTGCTTGTTGGCGTGAATCTACTTCGTGAAGGACTCGACCTTCCAGAAGTCTCACTCGTTGCAATTCTTGATGCTGACAAAGAGGGCTTCCTCCGCAGTGAAACATCCCTCATGCAGACAATCGGCCGATCCGCTAGGAATGTCGATGCTCGAGTCATTCTCTATGCAGATCGAATGACTGACTCCATGCAACAAGCAATCGATGAGACACAGCGTCGACGCGAAATGCAGATTGAATACAACCAAGAACATGGCATTACGCCAACGACCATTCGTAAGGAAATCCGATCTGGTATTGAAGCCGAATCACAGGCACGGGCGAAAGCGCATGCTGCGGTTGGCAACACCGAAGAATCTGAACAAAAACAAGCTGAGTTGCTTGCACAGCTCGAAACCGACATGCTGAACGCAGCTGCAGAACTCGATTTCGAACGTGCTGCAAAAATGAGAGACCAGATAGCCGATCTTCGTGATGGGTCATCGCCCACAAGAGCAAGGAATCAGAAGAGACGGCGAGGTAGAGGAAAATCCGCTGGCCGCAGCCGAATCCCGAAACCGAAGCGATGACTCATCGTTCAATGCAGGTAGAATAGAATTCATCATGAACACCCCTCGACTCCTTAAACAAACTTTTGAGAAGGAAGAACGCCATCGGCAATTGATCGCCTATGAAATCCATGATGGGATTGCTCAGTATGTTGCCGCAGCGATTATGCAGCTCGAGGCGGCCAAAGCAAACCCAAGTCGTGATTGCAAAATAGCGGATGACCCAAACGTGAATGAAGCTCTTCGCCTTTTGCGAGAGGCGTCACGGGAAACTCGACATCTTATTTCAGGGCTTCGTCCACCGACTTTAGATGAACTTGGGATCATTGACTCTCTTGAAACGCTGGTTGGAGATGCCCGCCTCGAAATCAAAGACGTTATTTTACTGCACAACATTGGGATCAATCGATTACCTGCACAAATCGAGGTATTGCTTTTCCGTATAGCCCAAGAATCGCTCACTAACATTCGGCGGCACGCTAGAGCACAGCAGGTCCGTGTCGAACTAAACAAGAGGGAAGACGGGAGTATATCGCTGCTTATTCAAGATGATGGCTGCGGCTTTGATTTGGAAAGCTCTACAGAGGACCATTTTGGCCTTGAAGGCATTCGGCAGAGAGCACTTCACCTCGGTGGAACAGCCGACATCCAGAGCAAGCCAGGAGCAGGAACAACAATACACGTTCAGTTTTCGGATTCAGTCATCCAGCACGCACGTTGCTAACCCTCTCACGTGACATTGGAAGCATCGTTTATGCAGACTAGAGCACCTTCGAAAAAAGTCTGGAAAGCACGGTTATTCGTAACTTTGCTTCCTTTGGTTATTCCGAGTCGACCATGCCACTTATCGAGTAACCACGGGCCTTCCGACACACACAAGGCACATGTCGTCACTCCGAACCTGCCCCGCGGCGTGTCGCTCAACATCAACCAGGACTCGTCGACCAACGGCCGCTGGCGAATCGGCTGGCTCCGACAACACTTCTTCTAATCTCTTCAGTCCGTACGTTTCATTTTTATGATCCATCGCTTCGCTGATACCGTCTGTATACAAAACAAGCGTACAGCCAGCAGTCATATTCACCTCGGCAGATTCATAAACAAACGTCGGGTCGACTCCCAGCGGCAAGCCCGCTTCTTCAAGCCCGACTGTCTCTACACTCCCATCGGCTTTTCGTAAGTACGTTGGCAGATGACCTGCGGACACGACCTTGACTACATCTGATGTTGAATCAAGAACCACTACAACAAAAGTCGCGAAGCGGTCATCCCACCCACTTCTCATAAAACTTGAGTTCAACAACGTCACTGCTTTTGCAACGTCTGCTTCAATCGCAAGCGTGTATCGTACATCTGCCGAAAGAGCTGCCATCACAAGTGCTGCAGAAACACCTTTCCCTGAAACATCGGCAAGCACCACAGCAAGACGGTTCTCACCAAGTGGAATGTAAGAAAAATAATCTCCACCAATCTGATGAGCAGCCTCGTAAAAATCAAATACTTCAAAACCTTTAATTTCCGGCGGAACAGACGGAAGCAAACCCTGTTGCACACGATTCGCCAACTCTAAATCTCGTTTGAACTGCTCTTGCGCCACTTTCTCATCGTGTGCCGTTGCCTGCTCGACAGCCTTGCCAGCTTGCCCGGTGATTCCGGCAAGGACTTCGAGATCATCTTGACTAAATCCATTCTGAATATCACGGGAGTCAACCTGCAATACACCGAGAACTGTTCCCTCCGCAGAAATAAACGGGACACACATCACTGAGCGTATATTGCAGTCTACAACGCTATCATTGAGCTGAAAACGACTGTCACTCGTCGCATCAGCTGAAAGAATAGCTCGCTGGGATGACGCCACTTTATTCACAAGAGAAAGACTCAGCTGAAGGCCGCCTTTTTCTTCAGCGTTCTTTAGTTTCTTGGCCCTCAAAATCAGGCGATTTGTTTTTACATCATTGAGCAATACAAAACCACGCTCAACGTTTGGAAAAATATCGAAGAGACCATCGAGGAGTCGAGGTAAGACCTCCTCAAGTGAAAGAGATGCACCCAGTGCTCTATTCAAACCGATAACAGCCCGCAACTTTGCTTCAGCATTTTGACTGATTCCTTCATCCGCCGAAGGGCGGGGGATGTCTAGCTGAGACACGATCACCGACTCTTCATCGTGTGACTGAAAAACAGTCTGCGATGCATCGGTCTCCCCACCTAATGAAACCCACTCCGAAGGAGTGGTGTCACCTACTGTGAAAACCAGCCGATCTTCGCAAACACCAATTTCATCTGCAGCCTCTAGCTGATGTGGTCCGGTTAATTTCTCACCATTAATGAGCGTGCCGTTTCGGCTCCCAAGATCTTCAATCCACCAATTACCGTCTTTCATCTCAACCGCCGCGTGCTGACGGCTAACAGAGCCAGAATCAACAACAATATCACAGCCTGGATGGCGGCCAACAATCGTCTTTTCTTTCACAAGGCGATATCTTTCTCCCGCCTTACCACCAGTCATCAATACGAGAAATGACACGCTGCCTGCACCCTTGTTTTTTGATTTCCTGAATACGCAATGGGTAATTTACTGCCGACCGCCAGCAGCTTTCCCTACCGATTGCCCATCTGCCAAGTCCGCGATAGGCTACCACAACACAATTGATTGGTAACGGACTGTTTCGGAGGATCCTGAACATTAGAAGACCATGAGGCGCACGACGTGAAAACAGCCTTATTTTGCTGAAATTCTGGGGAATGGTGTAACGGTAGCACGACTGGCTCTGAACCAGTTAGTCCAGGTTCAAATCCTGGTTCCCCAGCTTGCTTGCTCAGAACGATGACTCCTAAGTCTGAACAAGGACCCTCTTTATCTTGCCAGTGTCCATTGAGGATGACTTGTACAGCAACAAAACACGCTTGGTGGTAGCAAACGAATGACTGACGCAGCCCCCTCGGACAGTAGCTCACAGCAACGAAACGACGCTCATACGCCAGCGGTAGCGGTGGGTGTAAAGGAGGCCGTTGGACGATCTGTTGACGGCCACCGGGTTCTTCTGGTTGATGACCAGCCAATGATCGGCGAAGCAGTCAGACGCCTACTTGCTGATCAAGCTGATATGACGTTTGCGTTCTGCAAAGATGGATCCAAGGCAGTGATGACGGCGAAAGAATTTCAACCGACTGTCATCTTACAAGACCTTGTTATGCCAGATATCGATGGCCTGGATCTTGTAGGCCAATTTCGTTCCCATGCCGGCACAGAAAAAATCCCCGTCATCATGCTGTCAGCTACCGAAGAAGCTGCGACAAAGGCCCAACTGCTAGAAGCCGGTGCAAATGACTATCTCATCAAACTCCCCCATCAGATTGAACTGATTGCTCGAATCCGAGTTCACTCCGAGGCCTACAAAAGGCTCCTTGAACGTGATGCTGCCTTTGGCGCTCTAGAACGATCACTCGCAGACTTAACACGAGAACGAGAAAAGTCAGAGCGTCTGCTTCGTAATATTCTCCCCGACCCAATCGCCGAGCGGCTGAAGAACAATGTCTCTACAATTGCCGAGTCCTTTTCATCAGTCAGCGTCTTATTTGCCGACCTCTGCGGTTTTACGACTTTTTCAGAGCGTGTGGGTGCTAGCCAACTTGTCGACCTACTTGATGACATCTTCTCTGCCTTTGACCACTTAGCAAATGCATACGGAGTTGAGAAAATCAAAACTATTGGTGATGCATACATGGCTGTTGCAGGACTTCCCGAAGCTCGTGATGATCATGCTGAAGCTGTTGCCGGCATGGGGCTTGGCATGCTCGAGGCATTCAGGGGTGTGATGCGTAACCGAGGACTTTCCATGGAAGTTCGTATTGGCATTCATACTGGCCCGGTTGTTGCCGGGGTTATTGGCAAACACAAATTCTCGTATGACTTATGGGGCGACACTGTCAATACAGCCAGTCGCATGGAGTCTCACGGTGAACCATCTCGAGTGCATGTATCTCAAGCGACATATACGTTGCTCAAAGATCGTTATCGATTTACCGATCGAGGTGAAATGCAAATCAAAGGAAAAGGCATCCAGCAGACATATTTTCTTCTTGGCCGCAATGAAAGTCCGTCATAGAAACGCACACTGGATTCTGCACTTTCCAATTCAGCCTTTTTACGGAAACAGAAGATCCTCAGCACAGTTTGGTTTCACAGAGACTGAGACTCGTACATGACAGAACCGCAAATTCCTCCTATCGGAGCGGCTTTCACGTGGGTTGGTCGAATCACTGCTATAGGGTTAGTCATGGTGCTCCCGGGCATTACTGGGGACTGGCTCGACCGCCAACTCGACACAACGATTCTCGAGCCGGTGGGATTTCTGCTCGGTTTTGTCCTGGGACTCACATCCGTTGTACGGTTAGCCGCTGGAAAACGGCAGAAATAGCTAAAAAAAGGTCCTCCCATGCAGAACACACAACAATCCATTGTAAAATCTGTTGCGTTTGGGTTTGCAGTTCTCTCCGCAGGTCAGGTTCTCCTCGCTGCTGTCATGATTTCCAGAAATATACCGAACCTGGACGCTGAACTTCGAGCGAAAACTGTCGCAGTAGTGAGCGTTATCACGCTCAGCGGGGCCTTTTCAGCTTGGTATGTCACATGCCGGACAAAAAAGGTGGTTCCACATCAGCCTGCCTTGGGTATTGCCGGTGCTCTCACGGCAAATTTAATACGACTTACAGTGCCACTTTTAGCACTCGGTTTCTTGCAGATCAGTGCCGCAGAGGTGCACTGGAGCGGGCCACTCAAAAATTTTATAACGGAAACTCTCGTTGCCTCCTACCTAGTTTTGCTTTTACTTGATATCCTTCTCCACGTAGTCGGCTATGGTGAAGGTGTTCAGGCGGCCAAACACCACGCTCCCAAATAAGACCGAACACAAAACAACTCTACTTTAGAAGTAATAATTCCATCTGATGTCAGCAAACCCCATCTACCATCTTAAGGATGCCTATTTTTTCGAAGTACCAAAGAGTCTGTGGCGGTATGACTGGAAGTCATTGAGTGAAGTGCCTTCGTTTCTGACAGATGGACATCCATACGTTACTGACGTGAATGAATTTAATCGAGCACTTGATGGCAAAGTTCTTATCCCGCAACCATTCGCGGAACTCCACAGCCTCTATGCACCAAAATCTGGATTTGCAATCTCGAAGTACATGATTCTTGAACTCGTTGTAGCTGCCGTCATGGTGCTGATATTCACACGAGTTGCAAAACAACTATCTTCCGGAGCAGCTCCAAAAGGGCGATTCGCTAATCTTTTTGAAGCTTTTCTCGTATTCATTCGTGACAACGTTGCGCGGCCAGCGATTGATGACCCACCAGGCCATGGCCATGATGATGGAAACGCAGCACCGGTACATCGTGGGGACACCTTTGTTCCCATGCTTTGGACGCTCTTCTTTTTTGTTTTAGGATGCAATCTGCTTGGGATGGTTCCTTGGGCAGGGTCGCCAACAGCATCGTTTTCTGTCACTCTCGCTTTAGCCGCTGTAACCTTTCTTACTGGCTTGCTGTCAGGCATGAAGCAGTTCGGTGTGATTGGATTTTTTTTAAATCAGGTTCCACCAATTGACATGCCCACATATATGCTGCCACTTAAAATTATTATTTCCTTCGGGCTTTTCTTGATTGAAATACTGGGATTGTGCATTAAACACTTGATCCTAGCGGTTCGTTTATTAGCGAACATGGTTGCTGGTCATCTCGTACTTCTCGGTATTATGGGTCTTATTACGGCGGCCGCCTCAGCTTCGACAGGCACATGGGCAACTGTTACCGTAATTAGTGTCCTCAGTGCGACCCTTTTTAGCGTTCTGGAACTTTTTGTCGCTTTCCTGCAGGCCTATATATTCACGTTTTTGTCAGCGCTTTTCGTTGGCGCGGCGGTCCACCACCATTAATGTCATAAACCACAAAAAAAAACTTTCGAGACCCTTCAAAACCTCTCAAAATTGCTTAAAACATGCCTCTATAGGAAGCGGGTCGACGTCTTAGGTCGTTCGGCACAAATCCAACAAACAGATCTCGTTTCATCCCGTCTGGAAACAATGGTTTCCAGACTCACGCTTTCAAGGAGTTCCAGCCCGTGATGCTTCGCTCGTTTTTCTCAGCCCGCTCGGCCAGCACACTTGCCGTCGTTTTGCTCACGCTACTCTGTGCCGATGTTGCCAGTGCTCAAGAAGCAGTTGGTGGTAGAGCACTTATTGATCTTTCAGCCTCTTTTGGCGTTGGCCTTGTTGTTATTGGTGCCGCCATGGGCATCAGTAAACTTGCTGCAGCAGCTTATGAAAGCATGGCTCGCCAGCCCGAAGTATCAGGTAGCATTCAGACTGCTTTGATTATTGCTGCGGCATTGATTGAGGGTTTTACGTTCTACGCACTGTTCATTTGCTCAGGAAAGTAGTTCTCCTTCGTCCACTGCTGTGTTTCAAGAAAACTGGTTACAAGTACTCCGTACATCGCCAAGTGCGACCGACAACAGTACTGCTGGTTTTAAGAGATGTGGCAAGGTAATTCGTCAGATGACGGATACGGGAATCTTCCACGTATCTGTCATCTGGCAACGAGCCTAGGAATACATTTGGAATGATTTCACACCTGTTGAAGTGACACCCCTTGATATGACATTCATTACGACCACAAGGCATCGCATCAACCCAGCGATCATTACAAAAGGCTTGCAACCACACGCCGTCAGAATGTTCACGCGAAGCGGTCTGCCACAGGAGACACAGATGTCGTATTTACACACAGCTTGCCGGCTTGGGCACTCATGTCTTCTTGCTCTCATGGTGATACTGATTGTGTCATCCTCAACAAGCAACGCATGGGGTTCAGAAACACCTCACGCCGCTGATGGACACAATGAAAACCATGGGGCGCATCATTCTGAAATCGGTGCAAATCCACCTCCAGGCACATCTTTAGAAGACTTCGAGAGCCCTGCGGAATTGAGGAGAGATCTGGCTATCTGGTCATTTGCTGTTTTCTTCATGCTCATGCTCTTACTTTCTGCAGTTGCCTGG
>CAXEMW010000127.1:0-9454 GCA_963997395.1 uncultured Planctomycetaceae bacterium | reverse complement strand
CTGTGGACACAAATACACCGTCGGGCGAACTGCTCTGGGCTATTGGTGAATTAAAGGCGGGACAAGAAGCACGTGTAGCTATGGAAGTCATGCCTCAGCTTGAGGGTGATATTGGAAGTGTTGCAAGCGTTACTTTTCGTGCTGATGCGACCGTGCGATCACGGGTTACAAAGCCCGCCCTTGAGATTACTGCTGAACCACCTCAGCCGACATTAATTGGTGAGATGATGGCTGTGGATATTTCACTTTCAAATCCAGGCACTGGTACGGCAACTGGTGTGATTGTAGAGGGAATTCTTCCAGATTCAGTATCACACCCTGCTGGTAGGGAGGTTGAATTTGATGTCGGGCAATTAGAGCCCGGTTCATCACGATCGATTTCCTTGAAACTGGCAACCATTACTCCAGGCGTCCATGAGATACGAATAGGTGCACGAGCAGACGGTGGCATCGAGGTTAGTCGTCCACTGCGAGCTGAAATTACCGCACCCATGTTGGAACTCCATGCAGATATTCCAAAGCGCCGATACTTGCAACGGCCAGCAACCTGTACCCTCAATATGCATAACACTGGCACAGCTCCAGCCTTAGCCGTGGAGTTAGCTGCACAGCTTCCTGCTGGCATGAAATTTGTGCGTGCAAATAATGCAGGGTACTACGACGAAAACACACACCGTGTGCTCTGGAGTCTCGAGGAATTGCCAGCAGGAGAATTGGGCACGGTGGAGTTTGTTGCCATGCCGACTGTGCTTGGCCCGCAAACCATCGTTGCAGCTGTCCGAAACCCTGCCGGCCTGGCAGATCAGCTGTCACACACTATCGAGGTCGAAGGTCTCGCATCATTGGCATTGGAAGTTGCCGACAGTGAAGACCCAATCGAGATCAATGGCCTTACAGAATATGTTGTCAGAGTGGCAAATCAGGGGACAAAAGCAGCCACGAATGTCGCCCTTTCGGCAAAACTGCTTGGTGACCTTCAACCAGTTGAGGCACGTGGTCCTGTTCCCTACGAGGTTCAGAATCTGATGATAACATTCGAGCCACTTGCATCACTCGCGCCAGCGGATGAGGCTGTATTTCATGTTCAGGTTCGTGGTCGTCGTCCTGGCAATCAGCGTGTTCAGTTCCAGCTCCAGAGTGATGATCTTCAGACACCACTTACTTCTGAAGAGATGACACACGTGTACGCTGATCGGTAATGGCCTGACAACAAACGCATTAAATTCGCCGAGCAACAACGGCCCGTGATTGCCCGGCGATATGGGAGAAGATGATCGTCGATGGTTGGCCATCACCGAGAGGAAGGCGACGTCGAACGGACTCAACATCAACAGAGAGACGTCGGCATTTTATTTCATAGTGGTGCCGAGGCTGCGTCATGAAATATCTGCGAATGTGTTTCAGTCCTGCCGGAAGAATGGCTTCAACGGCAAATGAAGTCACAAGGCTTGTTTCAGGTTTCTGAGAAGCTGTCAGGTATTCTTCGTCGTAGTCGATCCGAGACAAGTTGTGATTTTCTGCCAATGTTTCAATAAGCCCTGATCGAATCACTGCTGGATCAGGCTCGCACAGGAATGCATCAAGAGGTGTTATTGTCCTTGATTCAACAGATGGATTGCCGGTGAGTGATTCTCCCGTCGTGAGGTTTGTTGCTCGTCGAGCGAGTTGGCCCGCTAATTCACCAAACCAGATTGTTGCCTCGCGACACTCCCCTGCGAGGCTGACCAATTCAATTTCACAAGAATTGTTGACAAAGTGCTGTGGCCAGTTGCTTGCCGGTCCAACCTTAATGGCTCCACCCCGGGCGGTTTCAAGAATACGTTGCATCCATTGGAGGTCTGGCAAATAGGCTTCAAGATGGCGGGTTGGTCGAGGTCGTTCACCACGACGGTCAGGGTCAGCGTGAACAAACCAACCTGTCCATTCCCGACAGGTGACATCATCGACTTCACCTGTTACCTGCGACGGATTTCCCAGTATCTCGCTGTTCCACGTCGCACGGCGAACCATCAAAGAGTTTGAGTCGATTGCGAGCACGGACGTGCTTTTTGAAAGCGCGGCAGTGTCGATGCCAATACCGCAGCAGAGGTCAGCCATGGTGCTTTGATCTTTGAATCGTTTTGCCTTGTGGACAGCCACGTCCCAGGTTGTGGCCTGCTCCAGCCCTGTGCGAGTGAGCCATAGTTCGTCAGCATGTGGCAATCGTTCGTGTCCGCGTTGGCGAGTCTCGTGGAGAGCGACAGCTTCTCGTACAAGTTCAGCAGGGAATTTCTTGCGAAGTTTCTTTTGATTGACTCGCTCCTCGGGCGAGGAGTTATAAACGGCTTCCAGTAATTGCGGGTTGCAACGAAGCTGCTCAAGGAGTTCGAGTGCCGTCTGTTCTGAATCATCCGTCGGGCTCGATGCTGATTCCATGGTTCCTGTCTTCGCGAACTCTGTGAAATTCGTGTACGGAAATCAGAGTCTCGGATTGATGGTCACAGAGGGTTTACTGGTTCGAGTTCTGCAAGTGACTCAAGCCAGACAACAGCCTTTGCGGCAAGTTTTTCTCGGTCAAGAAACGTCTCAGCAAGTTTTCGAGATGCTTGCCGATACCGGGCTATCTGTTGCGGATCAGTTGCCAGTGGGGCAATAGCAGCAGCAAGTGCCTCTGGCTGAGAGTTCGTGAGAACCCCCGCATGTGCTCCGAGCACCAGATCTGCAAGCTCACCATTGTGAGTGAGGAGTAACACAAGACCAGCGGCCGCATAATCACTGGTTTCCACAGGAAGCGGGAAGTGGTTGAGTCGGCCAGGAAGCACAAGAGCAGCGTGGCATTCAGAAAGAATGCCGACATACCGACTACGATCGACCCGGCCATGGCATTGCATGGAGCAGGTGCCTGTCAAAAGAGGAGCAGCTGTCTCAAGGCGGGGCATCCATCGGCCACCACCGACAACGTGGAAAACGGCATTGATATTCTTGTCACTCAGTCCGCGAGCGAGGTCAGTCAGTAAAAAGATGTCTGACTTCTGATCGATGTCACCGGCCACGGCGATTGAGAGTTGATTCGGTCCCTTGTCTATTGTTTCAGGCTGTTCGTGACGTGAGTGCGGAACATGGTCAATAAAGTGGGGAGGACGGGGGTAATCCTGAAGGTAGGCACCGGTTGGAATAACCTCGATAGGTGGTGGAGAAGTTGTAGCCTTGAGGACAGCATCCTTGGTGGTTTGTGATCCAGCGAGAATGGCGTCCACCGACTGCAGTGCGTCTTTTTGTTTTCGAGCAATAATCGGAAATGTTATGGATGCCAACAGACGAGCGAACCATTGTGGTCCGGGGATCATTGGCCGTAATGGTTCTGGCCACCATTCATCCACATCGAGTAGAAGTTCAGCATCTAATTTATTCGCGAGACGAACTGCTGCGTCAACGGTACTGGAGGGAGGAAGGGTTGCAATGAGAAGATCCGGACGTGCCAGATCTCCGCTGGCGAGGCCTTCGATAGCTTGTTTCTCGAATCCGCGAGCAAATTTACGATGGCTTGCAAAACGTCCAAGAGAAAAATAGGAGTTGTATCCACGTGACGCAATGAGGCGGACGCTGAACCCTTCCTCCTCAACAATTTTGAGGGGCGGTGTTCTCGTAATTCGCCGTGCGTGACTAAAGCTACTTGTCCACCAGATGACCTCGTGACCGGCGGCAACGAATGCTCTGGCCAGTGCCCATGTACGGGATGGGAGGAGGCCTTCACCCGGTATTGCAGAGAGCGGGTCAACGAGCCAGACGATTTTCCGATTTCCGAGTCGTTGCTCTGGTAACCACGATTCAACTTCAACGGAATGGTCGATGCGGCTGGAGTCGTTGCGTCTATAGTTTCCGCGTCGAGAGTTTCTCCCTCGGTAGTTGGTACGGCGATAGTTACGTCGGTGGTTGTTACGATGAGGCATCGAGAAATCGTAACAGACTCGTGAGAAAGTCGATGCCGTTGCCTAAATAACGGGTTTTGAGTGCATTTTTGGAAAAAAATCGGATGCGAGCCGGCATGCCAACGTGTTTTTCAATTGTTTTCAGCTTAAATTCGTGACTTTTTTGTGTCGATGAACCATAATAGGTACGTGCACAAAGGGCTTATACGCCCAACGTGCCTCATCGGGCCGCTGTCAGGGGCTGGCCCGATGTTTTCGAGGCGTTCCATGTTCATGAGTCCATTCGTCGTGTCTGACCGAAAAGGTCTGCTGCGCAGGGGAACTTCTGAATGTTTTTGGCTTTTAGCTGGTGTGCAGATACCGGTCATGCGGGATACACTCCCCTCAGGAAAAGCTGAATTTTTGTCAGGGTATGATTGTGTCGGGGGTCTGTCCCTCGATCTGCAGTTCACGAAAATGTGGAGAAGAGTCTCCTTGTTTGTGATCTGGTCATCAATCAGTCTCCTCGGCGGAACCACCGGGAACGGATAACACTATGAGCAAGACGTCGTCTCCTGAAATTACACAGATTGAGAAGTTGTTGAAGGTAGCCTTCGACAACCATGCCACCGAATTGCGACTATCCGGCGGAGTGCCTCCGATGCTACGCATTGGTGAGCAACTCAGGCAACTGAAGATACAACCGGTCTCTACCGAAGTCGTTGCTGGTCTTATTCGAGCGGTCATGCCCGATGGTGCCGATTCAAAAAACTTTTCATTCACCTGCTCTCATGGTTCTATCGATGCGTCCGTTGTCGAAGTTTCAGGAACTGAGGTGTTGGTGTTGAAGAGAGGGACATCCTCTGCTGCACCCGAAGGCAACGACGACGCCCTCGAGCTTGATCTACAAGACGATGGTGACGATTCTGCGGCCGTTGTGCAGTCCCGATCAGCCGATGAAGAATTCGCCATGCCCGAAGAGGCAGGTGGCACAATCATGATCGACAAACTCCTGACGGCAGCTGTAAAGGGTGGCGTCAGTGATATTCACATTACGAAAGGGCTGCCGCCAGTCTTTCGTCAAGACGGTGGCATGAAGCCACAAAAAACGAAGGTGCTGACCGCAGATGATACGAACAGTTTGATGAAGTCGATTACCCCAGAACGATGTCAGGCCGAACTGGCAGAAATGGGTGGTACCGACTTTGGTTTTGCGTTTGGCGACATGGCTCGTTTCCGTGTGAGTGTGTTCAAGCAGCGTGGGTCGATCGCCATGGTCCTGCGGCAGATTCCAAACCAGATGCTCACGCCAGAGCAGTTAGGCGTACCGGACGTATGCCAGCGTCTGGTGACGCGACCTCGTGGCCTCTTTCTTGTGACAGGCCCTACCGGCTCTGGAAAGTCCACGACACTTGCCAGCCTGATTAACATGCTGAACGAAAAGTTTGACCATCACATAATCACTATTGAAGACCCAATCGAGTTTTATCACTACTCAAAAATGAGCACGGTGAACCAGCGAGAGGTCGGTACAGATGTCACGAGTTTTGCAGAGGCGCTGAAGCGAGCCCTTCGTCAGGACCCTGACGTAATTCTGGTTGGTGAGCTTCGTGACCTTGAAACGATTGAAGCTGCGATTTCTGCAGCCGAAACCGGCCATGTGGTGTTTGGCACACTGCATACATCTTCAGCACAGGGCACTGTCAATCGAATCATTGATGCATTCCCCACAAATCAGCAGGAACAGATTCGAACACAGCTTTCCACGACTATTATCGGTGTTGTTTCGCAGGCTCTTCTGAAAAAGATCGGCGGCGGTCGTGTTGCGGCGTATGAGATTCTTGTTGTGACACCTGCTATTGGCAACCTTATTCGAGAGAATAAGACATTCCGAATTAATTCAGCGATTCAGACTGGTACAAAACTTGGAATGCAACTGCTTGATGACCATCTTTTTCGGCTTTGGAAAGATAAGAAAGTTGCCGAGGAAGAGGTTTTATATAAGGCCCAGCAGCCGGATGATCTCATTAAACGGATTAACGATGCGAAAAAAGGTATCTTTGAGAACGAAGAAGAAATTGCAAGACGGGCTCAACGAGAAATGAATTCGAGGTAGCGGTAATGGCACTGAAGCGACTTGGTTTAATTCTGACAGACCTTGGGCTGATTGACGAAGATCAGCTGGAAGAAATGCTCGCCGAGCAAGACGCTCGCGGTGGAGAACTGCTTGGCCGTGTGGGGGTGTCGCTTGGTTTTTTCTCTGACGAGCAGCTTGGTGAAGCGCTTGCAGAGCAGTGGAACACGGTGTTTGTCACGCTGTATGACAAACAGATCACACACAGCCTTGTAGAGATTCTCAGTAAGACGATGGCAGAAATGTACCGAGTCGTGCCACTTGAGCTTCAGGACAGTGTGCTGACGATTGCCACAGCGGATCCTCAGAAAATCCAGATAGCGGACGAGCTGCGGGTATTTCTGGGCTATGAAATAAAAGTTGTTGTTGCGACAGATGCTGAGATTGACAAGGCGATCGAACAGTTTTATTCCGGTGAAGTCGATACCGTGGAATCGATTGTTGAGGAGATGGAAGAGGACAAGGATCTGGCCGAAGCGTCACAAGGTCTGCTGCAAGACGGGCCAATCGATCTGACAAGTGCAGAGGCAATGGCAGACTCTGCTCCCGTTAGAAAGTTGCTTAATCTTGTCCTGTTGATGGCGATCAAAGAGAACGCGAGTGATATTCATCTCGAGCCATTTGAGTCTGAATTCAAAATTCGTATGAAAGCAGACGGTGTGCTGCAGGAAATGGTGCCGCCACCAAAGCATCTTTCATTTGCAATCACGACGCGTATCAAGGTTATGGCTAACCTTGATATTGCCGAGCGGCGGATGCCACAAGACGGACGAATTGAACTGTCAGTGAGTGGTCACCCTGTTGACCTTCGTGTCAGTGTTCTGCCAACTCTGTTTGGTGAAAGCGTCGTCATGCGGGTGCTTGACCGCGGAGTTGTTTCGCTTGATCTCGATAAATTGGGTATGGATGACGACATTCTGCGTCCCTTCCGTGAAATCATTACGCGGCCTAATGGAATTATTCTTGTGACGGGTCCAACTGGTTCAGGAAAGACGACAACGCTCTATTCAGCTTTGTCAGAATTAAATGAACCCGACGACAAGATTATTACGACAGAAGACCCGATTGAGTATGACATTGAAGGCATTGTCCAGGTGCCCATCGATTCTGATATTGGTGTGACGTTTGCAGCGGCACTGCGGGCGATCCTTCGGCAAGACCCTGACCGAATTCTCGTCGGTGAAATTCGAGATGTTGAAACTGCCGAAATTGCAATTCAGGCCGCGCTTACTGGACACATGGTTTTCTCAACGCTTCATACCAATGATTCACCAGCCACAGTGACCAGGCTGCGAGATATGGGCGTACAGCCCTTTCTTATCACCGCTACGGTCGAAGCGATACTTGCCCAAAGGCTTGTGCGTAGAATTTGTAAGGACTGTAAGGAAGAGTATGTGCCTGATGCAGACACGCTGACTGATCTTGAATTAACGAGTGACCAGGTTGTTGGGAAGACTTTTTTCCGCGGTCGCGGTTGTGATAAGTGTAGTGGCAGTGGCTACAAGGGCCGGCTGGGGCTTTATGAACTTTTAATCATGACGGATGAGCTTCGTGATCTGGTTGTTCGAAATGCATCAACAGAAGAGATTCGTGATCTTGCTCGAAAAGCCGGCATGGTCACGCTGCGTGATTCGGGAATGGTTAATATGTTTGAAGGGCATACGACAGCAGATGAAGTTATCCGTGAGACAATTCTTGAGGCGTAAGTAGACAGTTTCAGTTCGTTCACTTTCCTATTGATCGAGATACACCATGCCAACGTTCATGTTTGAAGCCATCGATGCGGCCACCGGAAAAGAAATCCGAGATACCGTCGATGCAACCAATGAGAACGAAGCCCAGGCCACCATCCGGTCGATGGGCTACATGGTTACAAAGATCAAGGCCCAAAAGGCAGGTGCAACTGCTGGGGGCAAGAAGCCTGGCCGGACGTTTGCGCTGGGGAAAGTCAAGCAGAAGGAGCTCACGCTTTTCACCCGACAGCTTTCAATTCTGCAGGATGCAGGCCTTCCAATTCTGCGAAGTCTCAAAGTTCTCGGTGAAATGCAGAAGCCAGGCGGCCTGAAGAATGCATTGCTTGACACCTGTGATGAGATTGAAGGCGGTGCAACGCTTTCTGAGGCAATGTCAAAAAGTCCAAAGTGTTTTGACCGGCTGTACTGCAACATGATTCGTGCAGGTGAAGCGGGTGGTGCGCTCGAAGTCATTCTTCGACGGCTCAGTGAGTTCATGGAGCGTGCGAGTGCTTTACGGAGGAAGGTCAAAGGCGCGCTTGTCTATCCGATTGTGGTTATTTCTGTGGCTGTCGGCATCTTATCGTTCATCATGATTACGATTGTGCCGCAGTTTAAAACCATCTTCGATGACTTTGGCACAACGTTGCCGCCCATGACGCAGGTACTTATTGATATCTCGTCAATTCTTTCCACGGGGTACGTTGGTGGCAGTGGTGACGATCCGGGAACACAGGTTCTGCCGCTGCCTGGCTGGTGCTTTATTCCGCTGGTTCCATTTTTGTTTATGTGGTTTATCAAAATCGTCCGGATGAGTAATTACGGTGCGATGGGGTGGGACCTATTCACGCTGAAGATGCCAATTTTTGGCCAACTCGTTGAAAAAAACCTTGTTGCACGATGTTGCCGAACGCTAGGCACTCTGCTTGGTGCTGGTGTGCCAATTCTTGAGGGGCTGAACATTACCAAAGAGACAACAGGCAACAAGATGTTTGAGAAGATGTTCTCGCATGTCTCTGATCGTATTCGCGATGGTGAAGCAATTGCGCAGCCAATGAAAGATGCCGCTGTGCCAACGTATAACGTCGTTGCTGGCATGTTCTGGACAATCTTTGTGCCGGGTCTTGGTGCGCTTTTGTATATGACGAAAGCCAAGAAACCAATTCTTGATGACCTTGTAGTCAACATGGTAGACGTTGGTGAAGAGTCTGGTGAACTCGACACCATGCTTTACAAGGTTGCAGATACCTATGACGAAGAGGTTGCGGTACTGACAGAAAGCTTGACGAGCTTGATGGAACCGATTTTGATTATTTTCCTTGGTGGTGCAGTTGGCTTCATTGTTGTGGCCCTCTTCCTGCCGCTTATCAAACTTATTCAGGAACTGTCATGACGAGATCAACACGACAGACAACATGGTGTGTGGGCACGCACGAGCAGAGGTTGCATGTGAAGGGCAATCATGCAGTTGCGTTGCCTCAGCGCGGAGGCTTTACGCTTGTTGAACTCCTTGTTGTGATTGTCATTATTGCCATGCTGGCTGCATTGATTACTCCTGCTGTATTTCAGGCAAGGCGTTCAGGGCAAAACGCAGCAATCAAGGCTGAGATTGACCTGCTGCACATGGCGATGATGCACTACAAGAATGAGTATGGGAGTTTTCCACCTTGCTCGAGCGGAACGTCAGCAGCTGATCCAGC
>CAXEMW010000126.1:0-9502 GCA_963997395.1 uncultured Planctomycetaceae bacterium | reverse complement strand
TTGAAAAAAATCATCGAAAGCTTGCCGGTGAAGCAGATAAGCCAATTGGTGCATTACTTGATGATTTAGTTGGGCTTGGCCTACTCGATAGCACATTAGTGCTCTGGGGTGGTGAGTTCGGTCGCACACCAACGGTCGAACTACCCAATGATGCCGGAACAAAAACCGCCACAGGACGAGATCACAATCACCACGGATTCACAGTTTGGATGGCAGGAGGTGGCGTTCAAGGTGGTATGGCATATGGCGCAACAGATGAATTCGGGTTTCAAGCAGTTGAAGATCCCGTTCACGTTCATGATCTTCAAGCAACAATGTTGCATTTGCTAGGACTTGATCATAAGAAGTTGACATATCGTCATAGCGGCCGGGATTTCCGCCTCACGGATGTTCATGGTCGCGTCATACATGATTGGCTAGCGTGAGAGTCAATCAATCGTATCTTGGCCCGAATCCGAATTGGATTGAGAAAGCTTTTCTCGGGCTAAATTAGCCCAAGGGCTCTCGGGTGCCAGTGAAAGAAATCGAAGAAGATGGTGTTCAGCTTTCTTTTCACACCCGGCCTCCATATGAATTCCTGCAAGGTGCCAGTGCGCATCAGCATATTCAGGTTGTTGCTTGAGGACGCCTTCAAGAGCGGCGGTTGCCAATTCCACATCGCCCTGTTCAGCAAGAACGCACGCTAGGCTGGCGCGGGCTTCCAAATGATCTTCGTCGAGTTCAATAACCGTATAATAGCGTTCTCTTGCAGCGGCCAAATCACCTGCTCGGTATAAGGTTTCTGCGAGCATGAAGGTAACCGATGCACAAGGTCCGTCTGCTTGGAGTACGGCGCGCAAAGCTTCAGAAGCCTCAATGAAATTTCCTGCTGCCTCAAGATCAGCTGCAATGTCGAGAAGTTCTGTTGAAGAAGGGATGTCCGTGGCGTGCTCGTCTTGGAATTCAATGACAACCTCTGGATGAGAAGTGTCAAGGAATGAAGTGAGTGAGAGCGTTTCGGGTTGCTCGACCATCTTGGATGACTCATGGCCCATGTCAGCATTTATGCCACAGGCATAAAAATCTAACTGCATCTGCCCACCAGCAGACAGAAGATGATCATCACAACGAAGGCTGAGTCTATGGCCATCAACAACAATCCGATTAATTACTTCAGCAACGCGGAGTTCATCACCCTCTGTGAAAAGATGTATTTTGCGACTCAGTTCTCGCAGCGATAAACCAGAGCAAAGCAGTCGTGAAAGATCCTTTGCGACGACTAACATCGAGTAGTCATACCAATCAATTGAGCCGGAGGACCGCGTGGCGTGAATCAATTTGTTTCGACGCCAGTGGCGGATAGTTGCCTGGCTGACATCAAGAACATCCGCCATCATTGCTACGGTATAAAGCCGAGTGACTGCGACCGAATCCTCAGGAAAGAGTTCGAATGACTGAGGGTCGTCGAGTAGGGGCCCGTGCAAACAAGCTGTTTGTTCGACATCGGTTCCTGACGGTTTCATATTCAGTAGTACTCAAAGAGTTTGAAGAAAAAAGGTTCTCGTGTGGATCGTTCTACCTCACGGGCACAGAAGCAATCCAGCCCTCAAGGGTATCAAGATTACGGGGGAGTCCAAAGTTTCGCTGTAATGCGGCATGTCCAGCCTGCAGGCTACAGAGAACTGCATCGAGAAGGTCACCGCGAGCATCAGCAATAATATGTTGTCTCCACCTATGATTCGCCTCAAAGCGTATCGAGAGTCCTGCTTCTCCAACTGAAACAGCATCAAGAATCATTTTCCTACGAGCCTTTCGTTCAGGTGTCTGCTTTGCTGGAGAGTCGCTCTTGTATGAGCCTCGGGTTATCTTCCGTGCTGTAAATCCTGGGTACGATTCGAGAGCAATGCGTTTGATATGACTTCTTTTGCGAGGATAGCGATGTGCAGGAAATGCGAGGCCAGCCTCAAGCATCCGGCCAATGCCTGCATGCATCATCCATGCAACTGGTGGATTAGTCCATCGCATTGCGGGGCTTGAACCCGCAGGCTTGTCAGTCTTCCTCCAGGCAAATTTATTGCCTGGTGGATGAGCATTACACCAGTCACGAAAGGTATTTCTGAGATATTCTCGCGACTGTCCACAGAAAAAGTGCACAAATTTATCCCATTGTGTCGGCCAATGCTTATGTTCAATAAGTGTACGTGGTTGCCCAAATGGCAAATCAAACCCCCCAATCCAATGAAGTGGTTCAGTTAGCATGTATTCGAAGTCTTGAAGTGTTTCAATTTCACGAATGGTTTGGAGTCGATAGACAGGATCAGTGGTCGTTGGCATCAAGCCTACGGCAACAGTAATTGGCTTGCGGTGAGTTGGTGCAGATGAAAAGTCGACACCAAGAAGATATTGATCGTTCACAGGGCAATGCGTCGTAAGGCATAACTGCATGTTATTTCAGCAGTTGAAAGATCGAAGGGAATGTGTGTTCATGCATCACGCTTTGCGACTCAGACACAATTGAGAAGAAATAGTATAGTGCAACCGTCGTATGATGTGAGTTATGCACGAACCGGTTAGTAGTACGTGACTCGTTGCAACGACGTGAGGAGATGACGAAGCAGTACAAAGAAATTGTTACTGAAGGACGAAATACACCGGAACCAATGCAACAGAACGATGTGGTCGTAACTGCGTATCCAACGCTCCTAGGTCGTATGTGTCGTTGGGGGTGCTGGTATTGGTTGAAGTTTCAGTGACGTACCAGCAGCTGGTGTCGGTTCTGCTGGCGTTGGAATTTTCTGGTCAATGTCTCCGGTGGGTCGATTTGCTTGAATCGGTTTTTCCCCGGATGTAGAAGATCCAGCTTCTGGATTGACATGGTTCAATTCGGAATCCTTCCACCCCTCATTACTTGAGAGGGGTACATCAGTGGGTCTGTCACTGAAAGTCTTTATCGGGCCATTGCCTGGGACGGGCGCCTGAGTCGCTGGTGCCTGTGTAGCAGGAGCCAATGTAGGGGCTGTCGAGTTTGCTGGGGTCATTGGAGGAGTGGTAGCTGGAGGGAGAGCAGGTGCTGGTGCAACACCTGTCGCGACAGGGAGTGGGTTGCCACAGGGATCAAGAGGCACGCGTGTCACAACGGTACGAGGTTTGCGAACGACATATGAGTAAGGGACTTGCTTTGCGACGATGCGTGGTACTTGGGCAGTTCGTTGTTCAGCAACATACTTACACACCTGTACCGAAACCGGTTCTACGCGTTGTTCAGCAACATACTTCAGTACCTGAACAGGCACTTGTCGCACCTGCTCCTCAGCAACATATTTGCAAACCTGTACTGGAACCTTGTTCTCAACCCGTTCGACTACTTTGCGCACTGTCTGAACAGGTACCTGTCGAACCTGAACCTCTGGTACCATTTTCATGGTTTGCACTGGAATTTGTTGAACAACCTGTTCGTCTACATAGCGAACAGTCTGAACCGGTACTTTTCGAGTAACAACTCGGTTCACATACGTTGTCTGTGGTACCTGAATTGGAGTTACGGTTGGCTGATACACGCGATTGACCTGATTGACAACCATGCCAGGCGTAACATTCCAACCAAGTCCACCTCGTCTCCACGAGGTTACTCCAGTGTAAGGATTAAAGTAGGTTGCCCTTGGCTGCCAGCCGAGTGACGTATAGCCAGGTGTTACTACTGGGGTCACTGTATCAACAGGAGTACTGCTGACAGAATAAGCCGTTCTCATAGAGGTGACAGGTTCAGCGACCGTATACGCTTCCTGCCTTTCTGATGTTTCGTAAACTGGTCGACGAACGGTACTTACCCGCTGCTGCACGCTGGTTTCGTAAACAGGCTTCATCACCGTGTATCGTTCTTCACGCGTACTTGTTTCGACAACGTCGCGCACAACGTTGTAGCTGCGATCCTGAACCACTGTTTCATAGACAGGCTTCATGACGGTGTATCGCTCTTCACGATTCTGAGTTTCCCAAACGGGTCGTTGGACGGTGTATCGTCGTTCTCGAGTCTCTGTTTCCCAAACAGGTTTTTGTACCGTATACGTCTTGGTGTCATAAACCGTCTCGTATGTCATTTTGTATGCAGTCATCTTCTGTTCGTCATACACCGTTTGGTAATCCAAACGGTAGGACTGCGAAACTACCGGTGGTGTGATTGCCTGACCGCAGCATTGAGCTGCACATGGTGTTGCAGTAAGAAAAGCGGATAGGCCACAGAGCGACACTCCTGCTTTCATCAAGAAAGGAAGAAGACGATTGACCGACGCCCGCGCAATACAACGTTGGAAAGAAACCATCACGTAAACTCCGAAAAGGTACCTCGACGACATTTCCGAGCCTAATTGCTTGGAAATGTCTTTCAACCGAATTGTTAGGATTCTTGAGCATTTTTTCTCGAAAAAATGAGGCTCCAGTCCGTATGAACGGCGTATTCCATCCAGTTTAAATAAGAGCTGGTAGGTGAGAGGGATTGGTCAAAGAGGGCGGCATTTTCTGCTAGCTATACCGCTCGAGAAGCCTTCGGCTACGTCTGTCCAGTTTCTGGACAGCTGGGATAAGGTAGCAAATGCCATCACAATCAGTGATGGAGACGCTCCCGTCAGGATGCCAGATAACCCCGTCAGAGAAGGCTTGTTCAAAAGAATTCTGCCCTCGGTCGGTAGCGACATTCCACTGACGGGGTGTTCCTCTTGATACCGACTCAATGAAATGAATCCGTGGTAGGAATTCTTCTCGTTCTAATTGGCTTTGAATAAATTGTTGATGGGTCAATGAAAGTGAATCAGGGTCCTCAATCCAGATAATTTCATGACCGTTGCTGTCGACAACAGCGACTGGCCCATCAGCAGCAGTGAACGGAAATGCTCGTACAATGCGGACTGCTACATGGCGATCACCTGCGGGTGTAAGCAAGGTAACTTTCTCGTCTGATGAACACGTGAATCTACAGTCGTTGATATTCATATAAAGTACGTTCGGCATTCTCTGTATGTGAATGTCACGAGGAATTCACTCGCAGTCAAAATGTTTTTTCTTCTGTGGTAGATTCAGTTTCGTATGGAGTTTTTACAGTGATGTCTTGTTTGTGATTGTCAATAATTTGGGTCTGGTAAAGGCGGGCGTAGGTTCCGCCAATAGCAAGTAGTTCATCATGCGTACCAATTTCAACAATCTGACCATGCTCAAGGACAACTAAACGATCTGCTCGGCGAAGCGTGGCAAGTCTATGGGCAATTGCTATCGTGGTTCGGCCAGTCACAAGTTTCTCGATTGCGTGCTGAATAACTGATTCAGTCTCAGCATCAACACTTGATGTCGCTTCATCAAGGATAAGTATTGCAGGGTCAACTAAAAGTGCTCGAGCAATTGAAATCCGCTGTCGTTCGCCACCGGAGAGTTGGGCTCCGCGTTCACCGACCCGTGAATCGTATGCATGAGGAAGACGAAGGATGAATTCATGTGCTCCGGCAGCTCGGGCGGCAGCAACAATTTCTTCTCGCGACGCCTCTGGCCGTCCGTATGCAATATTTTCGGCTATCGATCCAAAGAAAAGAAAGGGTTCCTGCAAAACGCATCCGATATGTCGTCGGTAGTTATTGAGTGCAAGTTTACGAAGATCTATTCCATCAACACAGATAGAGCCACTAATTGGATCGTGAAAACGACAGATAAGATTGGCGAGTGTTGTTTTTCCCGCGCCGCTTGTTCCAACCAGCCCGATCATTTCTCCTGCTTCAATAGTGAGGGTAATTCCATGAATGACTTCGCGGTTGCCATAACGGAAATGAATATCCTGTAAATCAATCTGGCCTTTGAAGTGTTCAATTTGATGCGGAACAGCGGGCTCTGCGACTGTCGGGTGGCAGTCAAGAAGGTCACAAATTCTTTGTGCGCTTGCAGCCGCCCGTTGTGTTGCAGGAACCATCCGCACCATGGATTCAACCTTGCCATAAAACCGTGATATGTAGGCGAGGAAAGCGGTTAATGTCCCAACAGTGACAGTGTTATTGAAAACTAACCACACCCCGCTTGCCCAAATGACAAGAATTCCAAATTCACTGAATAGTGTGACGAGTGGGCCAAAGTAACTCCACGTAATGTTGACATGGTCATTCGCCTCAAGAACACGATGATTCGCACGCCTGAATCGACTGATCTCTCGCTTCTCTTGAGCAAATGCCTTTACAACGCGGATTCCTGGAATCGTATCGGCTAAAACACTCGTCATATCAGCCCAGGCAATACGGCTACGAGAAAATCCTTGGTGCAATCTGCCACGGACAGAGTAGACAAGCCAAATGACAAAAGGAAACGGTACAAGAGTCATCACTGCAAGCAGCGGAGAAATGGTAAATAGAACAATGGAAGTAAATACCACGAGAAGCAGATTTGAGAAAAAATCGATCAGGCTTATCGATACATAGTTGTTCAGCCGCTCAGTATCACTCCCAATTCTGGAAATGAGGTCGCCGGTTCGTCGGGTGGCAAAAAAATCGAGTGATAATGACTGCACGTGAGCATAGGTACGAATTCGCATGTCTGCGGTGATGCGTTCACTGACCCAGGCAAGTATCCATGTCCGTCCCCATCCAAGAGAAGAAGCAAGAATGGCTGCTGCAGCGAGACCAGCAAGGTACGGCAGGGCGGCTCCAATAGCTACATGCTCTCCAGATTGCTGTGGTATGAGTACCCTGTCAACAAGTGGCATTGTGAGATATGGAGGTACGAGGCTGGCAAACGTAGTGGCAAGCGCAAGTACAGTCCCGATCGCGACAACCCGCCAATATGGACCGGCAAAGCTGAGTACCCTAATAAGTGCAGCAAATGATCCCGTTGTAATTTTTTTTGATGCATTGGGAGAGGGGCTATCCCCACTTGAGTTCGGCTTCAAAGGCAATTTATTACTTATGAACAAATCGTTGCGTGCTGTTTCAAAACTATCAATCAGTCGTTCAACATCAGGTGTGATTCCAGCACTAAATTTCCAACATTTAAGAACTTCTTGACCCGCGCGCAGTTCAATTTGGCCTATCGTAGGCCGATTCGTCAGGGTCAGGTGAAGATCTTTTTGTAGTGGCCAGCAATGTTGTGCGTGGCTTTTGCATTCGTCAATAAGATGTTGGGTCGTGGGAGGGCGACCTTTTCCTGAGTACAGGGCCGCCGTAGAGATTGCCAACCAGCTCGAACCGAACTGTGCTTTATCATCAAGATTGATATGACAGCATGCCAGCAAAGTCTCTGATGTTTTTGAGCCGGCACGATCAAAGGATTCAGCTGGTGGCATATTTATTCGCATTGCAGATGCTGTAACATACTTTGCTGAAAGCGTAGGGAATCGCTGACGAGTCCTGTATAGAAATTACACACAATGGTGCCTCGCTGTGTGAAAAACCTACCGACTGAAATTGCAGGAAGCGTCAGAGTATGATTTAAATTGGTTTCGAGGCAATTCTGAAGATTGTCGAAATTGGGCAGGAAAGAGGGTATTTGAGTCATCGCCAACTATTTCTCATGATGCAGCAGTGAGGATTTGCTTATTTTTGGCACACATTATGCATATCAGAGTATCCTAGAAATCCAATCCAACGACGGAGCTTCTTCAGTAACTTCGGTTCAAACAGCGTTCTTTTCAATCTGGTTTCGTGCGAAATACTCAAAACCGAGGATTAGTAGATCGAGATTGAAGGATTAAAACTTGGAATTGGAATCGCCAAATAGTATCGTAACACGGTTCATTCAAGCGAAAGCTTGCTGGAAAGAATCCGAGAAATACATGGCATATGTGTTCCCCCGCCTCCTTTCACAGAATTCGGCACCGCTACGTCATGGTGAGCGTTTTGCTTCGAGCATGGTGCTTGTAAGCAAAGAGGCTTCAAGACTAACAGCCTCCTGTCAGGCATTGTTTATCCAAAATCCTCATTTCAATAACCCAACACTCTCCTCTGATTCATTCTGACGAATTCTCCTGTGGTGCCTTCCGCTTATGAATATTGACAAGATAAAAGTTCTTCGAGGTCCTAATCAGTGGGCCCGTTTTCCTGTTCTTGAAGTCCGTGTTGATCTCGGGTGGCTTGAGGAATATCCCTCACATAAGCTTGCTGGTTTTAATGAACGATTGATGAAATGGTTGCCGACAATGATCGAGCATCGTTGCTCGATTGGTGAGCGTGGTGGATTTTTTGAACGATTGCGCACTGGTACCTGGATGGGTCATGTTCTTGAGCATGTGACACTCGAACTTCAATCACTTGCTGGTACAGAAGTTGGATACGGTAGGGCACACGAAACGAAAAAACATGGTGTCTACAACGTCATCATTGAATATAAGGAAGAAGAGTTTGCAATACATTGTTTGAATGCAGCACACGCACTCCTTGTTGCTGCCATAGAGGGAAGTCATTTTGATGTTGGACAAACCGTAGAAAGTTTGCGGGAGAAGTTGCTTGTCGAACAACTTGGTCCGAGTACCAGGTCAATCGTGGAAGCTGCACGTCATCGGGACATACCCGTACGTAGGCTAAGTGAGGGGTCACTTGTCCGGCTTGGAATTGGGTCCAAGCAGCGTCGGATTATTGCGGCGGAGACCGACCAGACATCGGTTGTCAGTGAGACAATTGCGCAAGACAAGGAATTGACTCGAGGCTTGCTTGAAGAAGCCGGTATTCCAGTTGCAAAAGGGAAACCAGTTTTCTCCGCTGAAGAAGCTTGGCAAGTGGCGACGGAAATTGGCTTACCAGTAGTCATCAAGCCTCGTTGCGGCAATCAGGGTCGAGGTGTTTCGGTTGGATTGACAACTCAGGACGAGGTGTTCCAAGCATATAGCGTAGCGATTTCGGAGGAGGAAGAGGTTGTCGTTGAGCGTTGTCTGGCAGGTGATGATTATCGGCTGTTAGTCATTGGTGGTGAGCTTATTGCAGCGGCACGTCGTTGTGCACCTTGCATTACAGGTGATGGTAGTTCGACGATTGAAAAGCTTGTGCAGGAAGAGAACAAGAATCCACGTCGTTGCGATGACCATGCAGGATCACTCTCTCTTTTATGCCTTGATGCCGCTGCTGAGGTTGCCCTGCGCGAGCAAGGATTTTCAAAGGAATCGATCCCGAATGATGGGCAGCTTGTTCTTCTCCGTCGGAATGCAAATCTGAGTACTGGAGGCACTGCTGAGGATGTCACAGATCTGGTTCATCCAGACACAGTTCGGCTTGCTATTGATGCGGTACGAGTTGTTGGGCTTGATATTGCGGGCGTCGATATTATGGCGACACGTATTGATCAGCCTTTGAGTGTCCAGCATGGAGGTGTTGTTGAAATTAATGCATGTCCCGGTCTTCGGATGCATCTGGAACCAACGGTTGGAGGATCTAGGGATGTCGGTTCGGCGATCATCAGTACGCTTTTCGAAACCGGTGAAGATGGTCGGATTCCTGTGGCAGCGGTGACCGGTACAAATGGAAAAACGACAGTTACCCGTTTGTTAGCTCATGTAGCCTCGACAGGGGGA
>CAXEMW010000125.1:0-9511 GCA_963997395.1 uncultured Planctomycetaceae bacterium | reverse complement strand
CCCCTCGGGCTACACGGGCAGATTATAAGTCTTGCTCGCCATCGTTTCTATGAGGCCATTGATGGCCTTGCTCCCATTGAAGGCGGTAGTGAGGCCCTTCTTGTAATCGGGCGAGGATCGAGTGATCCAACTGCCAGTAATCAACTTTGGAGCTTTGTGCGATCAACCTACAGTTCGTTGCTGAGTGTTGCGAAATATCGGTTTGCAATTAGTTTCGTTGCAGCGGCGAAACCGACTGTGAGCGAAGCAGTTGATCAATTAATGCTTGGCGTCAATGGGCGGCAGCCAGTGAAGCGAGTCGTGCTCCATCCGCACCTTCTTTTTCATGGGCATGTGGAGAAGCAAGTTGAAAAGTACCTGGAAAAAATGCGAAGCCAATTTCCAGCTGTGGAGTGGGTGAAAGTATCCCGCCTTGGAGCTGCTCAAGAGGTTGCAGAGGCACTAGTTGACCGCGGATTGAGATGTCTTTGCAGCACGAATTGATTTTTAGGCGGAATTTCACAGTGCCTTTGCTAAAAAAACATCTCGTCACAGAAGCAAAAAGTCGTCACAATGAGGGTATGTATTTTGGTGCGGTGGTTAGATCTCGCGTGAGAACGCCCGTCGCAAGAATTCGTAGATACAGCTTACGTGTATTTTGGAAGGAGTTTGCTGCGTGGATTGCCACCTACCAGTAGCTATCAGGCCTGTGCCATTACGTCCCAGCAGAGTGTCGGCTTTGGCCAGACTGTTTTGTGCAGTCCTTATGGGGATCTTGTTGGTGCCTGCACGTATGTCAGCAGATGAACGTGAAGCACCGACACCGGGCCCGAATGATCGGCAGATTACTCTGGCCGTGAAAAGTTATCTTGAAAGAGAGCATTTTCTTCGTAAGCCAATAGATGATGAGATCGCGTCTCGTTGGTTTGATACATTTTTAGCAGCAATTGATCCACTCAAAATTTATTTCCTGCAATCTGATGTCGACAGTTTTTCGGAAAAAAAGACAAGCCTCGACGATCTCGTTCGCAGAGGCGATGTGAGCTTTGCGTATGAGGTTTATGATCGTTTTCTTGAGCGGGTTGATGAACGAATTCCGATTGTTGAGGAACTGTTGAAGACGAAGCTTGATTTTAATCAGGAAGAGTCCATTGTTATCGACCGTGATATAGCAGTGTGGGCAAAGACACAGAACGAAGTCCGTGACAAGTGGAGGCGACGAATCAAGTACGACCTGCTCGTCCAGAAGATGGAAAAGGTTGGGCCTGAAGAGGCAAGAGAGAAGTTGCTGCGACGGTACACCAGCTTTGCAAAGCGAATGCATCAGATGAACGCAGATGAACTATTGGAGACCTATTTATCTTCACTCACAAGTTCGCTTGACCCACACACCAGCTTTATGTCGCCAGGAACGCTTGAGAATTTTGAAATTACCATGAGGCTTCAACTCGATGGCATCGGAGCTTCCTTGAAAGGGGAGGATGGCTATACCACGGTGGCTGAAATTGTTCCCGGAGGTGCTGCTGACAAGGATAGTCGGCTAAAAAGAAAAGATCGTATTGTTGGTGTCGGCCAGGGTCGTGAAGGAGAGTTGGTTGACGTTGTTGATATGAATCTCAATGATGTTGTGAAGCTCATCCGAGGTAAGCGAGGGACGGTAGTGCGTCTCAAGGTTATTCCAGTCGGCCAAACAGTGCCGACGGTTTATGATATTGTTCGAGCTAAAATTGAACTACAAGATAGTGCAGCCCGTGGCGAAATCATTGAAGAAGGAATGAAGCCAGATGGTAGTCCTTGGCGTGTCGGGGTGATCAATCTGCCAAGTTTTTACATGGACATGGCGGCTGCACGGCAGGGGCGGGCCGACTACAAGAGCAGCACTCGTGACTGCCGGAAGCTACTAGAAGGGTTTCGTGAACAAGGAGTTGATTGCGTTGCTTTAGACCTTCGCAGTAATGGCGGTGGTTCTTTGCCAGAATCAATTTCGCTGACGGGACTTTTCATCGATACAGGCCCAGTCGTTCAAATTAAAGATGCGGATCAGCGAGTGCAGCAGTATGACGATTTGGAGCCCGGTGTGGTTTGGGATGGCCCGCTCGTTGTACTTGTCAACAAGTTTAGCGCAAGCGCGAGCGAAATTGTCGCCGGAGCGATTCAGGATTATCGCCGAGGTCTTGTTATCGGTGATTCAGCCACACACGGAAAGGGAACTGTGCAGAGTCTGCTTGATCTTGGACGGCAGCTTTTTCAGCGGTTGCCAAATGCTCCCTCGCTTGGTGCATTGAAAATTACAATGCAACAATTTTACCGTCCAGGTGGACTCAGCACCCAGATGGAGGGCGTGAAGAGTGATGTTGAATTACCGAGCATAACGAATCATCTTCCTGTTGGGGAAGCTGATCTTGATCATGCAATTCCTTTTGATCGGGTTGATGCGGCTGAGTTTACATCAACCGATAAAGTGACTGATCCAATGCTGAAGGTCTTGCGGGAACGGTCAGCTGAGCGTGTTGCGGTCGATGAAGAGTTTCTGGAACTTGCAACAGATATCGCTCGCTATGAGGAAAGAAAAAATGAAAAGACAGTTTCACTTTTAGAATCAGATTTTATAAGAGAGTGGAACGAAGGGAAGGCTGCGGAAAAAGAAGAAGAAAAGAAGCAGGAAGACAATGCGGGGCCACGACGTCCAGTTGTGACACGCGACTTCTATTTTGATGAGGCAATGAGGGTGACAGCCGATTATCTTGCGATATTATCTGGCGAGATGCCATTTATAGCGAAGTCTGGCGGCAAGTAGAGACCTGCAAGTGTCGTGTAAGGATCGCTCGACAGACGTTTGATTCCGCACAGGCAGTCATGAGGATTGTTGAAGCAGTACTTTCATGGCATCAATTGCGATTGGATGATCGGGTTGTTTCTGAAGGTCATTCCAGATGCAACTTGAATTTACTCGTTTGTTTCCACCACGTAGGCGGGTAGCTTCAGCGGCCCACCTTGGTGGTGGACTGTTTGTAAACTCTGCGAGAGACGAGTACCATTCTTTGCGACGTATTGGGTTGTTGTCTGAGACAACATAGAGGCTTTCTGGTGACGGAAATTCAGTGATGTCGCAGATGACAGAGGCTGCATCATCAACATGGATCAAGTTAAGCCAACTGTCTGGATCAGCAGGGATTGGCTTGTTTCCTCGAATATCACTCAATCGTGGCAGTCGGCCTGGTCCATAAATTCCGGCGAGTCGGAGCACGACGCCCGGACCCTTAGAGTGCTTTCCAAGAGTAGCCTCTGCTTCAAGTAACACCTGTCCTGCCTCTCGTGTAGGGTTTGTGGGCGTAGACTCATCGACATCCTCAGTGGTTTCATTTCCCCACACGCCGGTCGAGCTAATAAAGATGACCCGAGGGTTGTTGGGTGTTTGTTGAAGAATACGAAGAAGTCCCTCGACGTGAACATCGTAATAGCTTGCATGTGCATCTCTATCAAACCCGACCGCCCAGAGAACGGTGTCTACCTCTGGCAAGTTCCGGATGCTTGCTGGTGATCCGTCGGCAGCTGTTACATCTCCAATAATTGGGTGAATATCTGCTGAAGCTAGGAGTTGAGCATTTGCTGAGCTACGAGTTGTAGCAAAAACAGTTGATCCAGACTGAAGCCAACGGCGCGCAACCCTTTGGCCCAGGTAGCCGCATCCAACAATTAATCGAGACGGATTGTTTGATCTACGATTCATCGAGAGTTTTTGGTTCTGTAGGATACGAATTGTTCCGTGGTGCCACCTGTCTTTCCAGCCATGCACTGAGAATGACCTGAGCCGCAACAGCATCATGCCGCTCTTTTTTTCGGTCGCGGGTGAGCCGTGCAGGCCTCAGTAGTCCAGATGCTTCCTGAGATGTGTGCCGTTCGTCTTGAAAGACTGTTGGTCGTTCGGTGATATCTGACAACCATGTCGCAAACTTCTCCACTTCAGATGACATTTCACTATTTCTTCCGTCGGAGTGAATGGGGAGTCCAACAACGAATCCGACAATTTCTTCCTGTTCCACAAGTTTTGAAAAAAATACAGCATCGGATTGTCTGTCTCCGGTTGTTTTATGAACCAGGAGAGGGCTCGCAATCATTCTTTCGGCATCACAAATCGATATGCCAATCCGGCGGCGACCATAGTCAACACCAGCAAGTCGACCTGAAGGGAGTGTTGTAGAATTCATTTTTCAGGAAGACTTGTGTGAAAATGTTTCTTGGCGAATTGTCCCTGTAGGAGGAAACAGAGTGTTTCCTTCTGCACATCTGTGTTCTCCATCATACGTGAGTGGCGAACAGGTATAACCAGGAAGTCGTCTGAACCTTGAAGTTGTGTTTCCGACACGCGAACAATTGCATCGTCGTCACCTTCAAGGAGTGACGAGTACCCTTTGTTGTCACCTTTGCCGCCAGCTATAATACCGTACTGGAACGAGGGGGTCTCAAGCTCACGGCTGATATTGTCCCAGTGCAGTACAAGTTCGCGAGCTGCACCAGACGCCAGGTTTCTAAGCAAGTGGTTGCTTGCGGCCAGTCGAGCAAGGTCTGATCCTTGATTGGGTGGACCGAGCATTACCATCCGATCGATTCGATTTAAAACGTCTGGTTGTGCGTCTCGTAGCCACCTCCGCACAACAAGATTTCCCATGCTATGACCAACAAAACTGATGGCGGTTGTTGGTGGTAATCCTGCGAGCACCCTGCCCAGTGAATGGGCATGTGATGCAAGGGGTGCCCGAGGGCTTGCATACCCGAAGGTTAGGATACTGGCAGTCATGTTTTCTTCAAGAAATGTAACAAGAGGCTTCATCACACTTCGCCCTTCACCAAGACCATGAAGAACAATGACGACCTCTTTTTCGACAGGAGTTATGCATCCTTCTTTCATCAGTCCGGAAAATTTAGCAGAGCAGCTTTTTAGAGTTCCCTCGATGACGACATGATCATCTGAATCTAAGAGTCGATATGCTTCGGACTGGACATGCTGCTGTATTCGCCAATTGCTGACGACTCGTACATCCGACCACTGCAAGGCATCAGTAGCGGCCGTGAAGTCATCAAAAATTTTGCTGACCCAGTGTTTTTCAGTATTATCTGTGGTGGAATATTCTGTACCAGTAACCTGCGGGATCGCAATGATGAGAAAGTATGATGAGATGACACTCAGTTGCAGTACAGGGAATATTTTTAGAAATACACTATTTCTTAGAGATATTCGTGCCATTCTTTACTTTCTAGCTCAGCGACTACTTTGCGAATATGCTCCTCGTGCGATCTGTCAGCAACCAAGGTGGCATCATCAGTGTGTACTAGAAGAGTATTCTCTAGACCCAAAGTGACAATGAGGTGGTCGTCGCAGGTGTGCACAAGGACGTTCTTTGAATCGATTCCCAAGTGACGACCAACCACAGTATTCCCATTTTCGTCTTGTCCTCGTTGCCGAGCGACAGCAGACCAGCCGCCGAGATCATCCCACGTAAACGGTGCTTCAATTACAGCCACTTCCGTAGCGTGTTCGAGCACAGCGTAGTCAATCGAAACACCTTTTATTGCTGCAAATTCCTCAGAAAAGACCTCATTGCGTTGAGGGGTCTCCCAGTTGTCTGCGATACGTCTTAAGCGATCCAAGCACGCTGGTTGATGTTCCGAAAGCGCTTCAATGATTGTCTTTGCCCGCCAGACAAAGATTCCGGCATTCCAGAGAAAATTGCCGGCGTTGAGATATTCTTTCGCTACATCTACAGGCGGCTTCTCCCGAAATTGAGCAACACAGTGAACCGGTGCATCATCTTTTTTGTGCGGTAGGGCCTCTCCCTGTTGAATGTATCCATAGCTGGAGGATGGAGTCGATGGACGAATCCCAAACGTGACAAGTCGATCCGGGCTTTGATTGACGAGATCATTTGCCTGCAGCAGAGCTTTCTGGAAGGATTCAGTTGGATCAATCACATGATCGCTGGGCATGACTGCCATCGTTGCGTCAGCATCTTGTTGAAGTACAAGCAAGGCAGCAAGTCCGATACACGGCGCGGTGTCTCGTTTACAGGGTTCACCAACAATTGCAGTTGGCGGAAGCTCGGGTAACTGTCTTTGGACAGCTTCTGTAAGCCGCATGTTGGTGACAATGAGGGTTCGCTCCGGGGGGACAAGCCCTTGAAGCCTCCCTACGGTGTCTTGAAGAAGTGTTTCTGAGCCTGCAAGCGGCAGCAATTGTTTTGGTAGTTTTGCACGGCTTGATGGCCAGAAACGGGTGCCTGATCCGCCCGCCATAATTATTGCGTGAAGCATAAAAATATTCTCCGAAGAGGGGTGAGTTCTGGAAATCCTCAGATTGCCCGAATAATGTGCCGGCCGTCAATGCGGTTTTTTGGAAAAACACCAGACGTTGCAATGAGTCGTAGATCTTCGTCATCAAAAACTGATGCAGCGTCGAGTTCTACGTGCGCGCCTGATGCGACGATGATACCAGCTTGCTCAAGATGCCGGATGGCATACGCGTTGAGCGCTTGCCGAACTGTTTCGGGTGAGTCTTTGGAAGCACCAGATGGATTTTTTAGCGGCGCAAAACCTTCTGCCGGATCAATCTCCACGACAGTCACACTGTCTGCTAAGGGCATCAAGTCAAATATAAATCGTTCGAACTTGAAAGCATTTGGTGCCGATGGCTGAATGAAGCGACCATGCTCATTGATGAAAGGAACTTTTTTATGAGCGATGTGGAACGGAAGACTTGCTTGGGATGAAGCAACATCTTCTAAAAAATGTGTTTCGAATGCGTGGATTCCAATACTACCTGCAAAGAATCGTAACCTTCCGTCCGGAAGCCGCTCTGCAGCGATGGGCTGAGGTAGGTCACTATATTCAATGATTCTTGTTACTCCACCAGATTCAGTCACAACGCCAACCCGCTCCTCAGGATCAATCTTTGGAATAACCTGTGTTGAAAGTGAAGAACCAGAGAGCAGATGGTAGCCAAGAAATTCTGGATCAAGTGGCTTTGCAAGGGGGTTGTCTACTTGGAAACTTACGAGTGTGCGGCAATCCTGCTGACGAAACCAATCAAGACCACCACTTTCGATAAGCGCCTGCAACATCCCACCATGGCCATCTGGTGCAACTGCAACATGGTCACATGCATCAAGTAGAAGGCTGCCGGTCGTCGCATCAACTGCAGGTAGATTGCCTTGGCAGAAAAAAAAGATTTGATCGGCATCGAGGCCACAAAATTTTGCCTCGGCGAGAAATTTACGGGTTGCCGTGTCTGTGGAAGCACTTGTCATAATGCCTAGGGGGATACGGCTTCCAAATCGCTTCTTAATCGCACTGAGTTGTCCAAGGAGCACATCAAAAAGAGTTGCTTCCGATACTGTTGCAATAGGAAACGTTCCTTTTGGTTCGTTGAACCCAAGTCGAGTGCCCTGGCCGCCTGCCATCAAGATTGCACCTACCTGGGCGGTGCGTAGGCATTCATGCCCTCGCCTCAGAGCGTCTGATGTTGCCGTATCCTGCTCTCCAAGTTTTTGGCAACGTGGCGTCGCAATGTTTTCAAAACCTTTGGGTTTTATGATGCTTTTCTTCTCATGGCGGGCCTCGACTAGTTTTTTGCAAGCAGCAACCTCGCTCCAATCGATTGCCATGAGTTGGGATTGCAGACCGTTGCGTTCTTCTTCGGAGAGTTGATCCCAGTAGGCAAGGAGATGCTGTTCCCCGTGCGGTTCTAATAGATCGAGAAGCGTAGTTGGTGCTGGCATATGTGGTGTCGTGCGATTGAAATGGATGCTGGATTAAAAGCCACGAACCCAATTCCACAGTAAGAAGCAGAGCAGGGGGAAAAGGATGAAAATAAGACCATACGTGAAAAGTGTAGTCCAGATGTGCTCGGGCCAACGCGCCATGTTCAGTGCATGCCTCGGTTGTGATGTGATTATGAAATATTTGATTCTAACGGCTTGTTCACACTTAGAAAAACCGGGATAGAGGTTCCCTCATCAATTGGTTCTTCAACTCGGCATTCGATGCGAACACCCCATGGTAGTATTTCTGCCGCCGTGACTGAAACTTCTAGGGCGTCATAGTCGGTAGTAACCTCAACGATGGGGATGGTCTGGAATGCAGGGCAGAATCCAACATGGCCTGTCGTCAAGCGGGTTCCAGCAGAGAAAGCAATCATGAGTTGGCCGCGTAGGTATTCGGTCCCGTCTGGCAATTTATATCGTTCTTGCCAGTGGAGTAATGTGTCCTTGGGTCCTGATTGATGCCTTGTCGTTGGCCGGAAAATCGCCTGCCCGGAAAAAAAGTTTTCGAGTGGCACTAACTGTTTGGCATCTGTATTTTCGCGATTGAATAACTTCCACCGTGGCAAAGCGTAGTTTTTTTCACTGGTAAACAGATTCGATTCGGCTTGTTTGAATCGGAAAATGTTGAGCATGTTCTTGTGAAAAGTTTGTTGTACTTTGGTCAGTACCGTCCAGTATGGAGCCAATGGCATGCGGGTCAGTTTTCTATCGCATGAACGGTGAGATGGCAGGAATGCAAGAGTCCCCACAAGAGTAATCGTTACGAACGTGGTAGAAGTAAGGAGAGGGAGCCAAATTCCGAGCGTTAGGAGTGCAAGGAGAACGCCGCAACGAGTCGTTGTCGCCAACCACCGCAAGGTAGGGCTCAATTTTGGCCCTGCGTTGCTTGCAGTGGCTATGAGACCACTCCCAACGAGGGCTACGAGGAGTAGCACAGAAATGGATGGTTGGGATGTGAGTCCGCCGGCTATACGGCGGGAAAGAATAATAATCGCAATGAAAAACGATGTGCCAGCAGCAAGATAGCTTACAGCGTTGGTTGCGAACTGCAGGAAGTCGGGGTACGAACTCTCACCTGTCGCAAATCTATCCGATCGTACGTCTTGTGAGGCAGGAAGCATGAATGCATCTCTGATTTATGAACGATTCGTGGATTCTTCTCCCTTAGACGCCAATGACTCACTCAAAAGCAGTGTCGATGTCAGGTGTTATCTGCATGCACGTAAACAACGAGCAGTACTGCTTCCGTTCGTGAGTATCGTTTTCTAACGGGACTGCACGCCTCAGCTTGCTGCAGCTGTCGAGGAAGCAGCCTCTGCCAAAGCACTTGCTTTATCAGTCTTTTCCCAAGGGAACTCGTCTCGTCCAAAATGTCCGCCTGCAGCAGTTCGACGGAAGATTGGTCTTCGGAGGTCGAGGTGCTCGATGATACCACGAGGTGTGAGTGGGAAATGTTCTCGAATGAGTGCACACAGCCGTTCATCATCAATTTTTCCGCTTCCAGCGGTATCAATGTGAACGCTGACAGGTTCTGTGACGCCAATTGCATACGCCAGTTGCAGTTCGCACCGGTCTGCGAGTCCTGCTGCAACAATATTTTTTGCAACGTAGCGAGCCATGTAAGCGGCACTGCGGTCAACTTTTGTTGGGTCTTTTCCTGAAAAGGCGCCACCGCCATGACGACCCCAGCCGCCGTAGGTATCAACAATAATTTT
>CAXEMW010000124.1:0-9657 GCA_963997395.1 uncultured Planctomycetaceae bacterium | reverse complement strand
AGAAGAACGAGAATGATCCAAATAGGTAAGCCACCCAGCATGTGCCATGAAACTGCATAGAGAGCCTGTGCATCACCCCACAGGGCGGTCAATGCTGCCGCCAGCATCAGAATTAACTGGATGGCAAGACCAGAAATTGCAGCAGTTAGAGCACGACTGTAAAGCAGTGTGTCGTCCTGATGGTTGTTTCGATCATTGCGATTCATTTCAGATGTCAACTGTTCGTCTGGGCAAAACGATGAAGGAGGAAAAGCAGATTCGAATTACCTTCTTCTTTAACATTATTAAAATGTCTACGAAGCAAGGGAACAAGCAGGAGGAGACCCACTCATCTAATTCTAATGTTTCAAAAATGATGTACTTTTATTGAGGGTTTTCCATGAAATTCAACCATTTATGAACGCAACCATTCATTTCGTAGGGATAATTGGCTAATTTAGCGAAATGGTTATTCTTGCCCTCGCTCGAAATGCTCTTCTTGAATCAATACGGCAGCCAGTCCACACAGTGCTTATTTGCGGTGGGCTGTTGGCAATGCTCCTGAATGTCAATGTTGCTGGCTACACGCTTGAGGATGACAACAAACTGCTCGTTGACCTTGGGTTAAGTACGCTCTTTCTGACAGGGTTATTGATGTCAGCGTTTATTGCTACCAGCGTTCTTTGCAAGGAAATTGAAAACAAGACGGTGTTGACTGTCGTCAGTAAGCCGGTTCCAAGGCCATTTGTTGTTCTCGGTAAGTTTTTGGGTGTCATAGCAGCCATAGGTCTTGCATATGGGCTCCTATCAATTGTGTTTCTATTAACCATTCGACATCAAGTTCAGTCAAGTGTTCGAGCAGGGGATATCTTTGACCCAGTGGTGATACTTTTCGGATTTCTGGCAATATCACTTACGTTTCTTATTGCTGGATTGGCCAACTACCTTTACAGGTGGTCATTCCCCGCGACGTTTGCATGCTCGGGCTTTGTTCTGGCATTAATCTCATTTCTCACCATCTCATGCATTAGCCGAAAGTGGAAAATTCAAAGCCCAAGTTCAGATTTTGATCCACAGCTGATGATCGGGCTTGTACTCATTTTTGAGGCGATTATTGCCATAACAAGTATTGCTATCGCAGCGTCAACGCGGTTTGGACAGGTGGCGACTCTCCTTATCTGCATCGGATTCTTCCTAGTCGGTCTGGTTGGTGAATATTTTGCCACAGTGACATTACAAAGTAATGCTTGGCTACAACCATTTGCTAACATCTTGCCCAACCTTCAATTCTTTTGGCCAGCTGATGCACTGACTCAAGGGCATACGATAACACTCGAATATCTGGGAGTCGTGACCTTGTATGCAGTATGCATCAGCGTTGCGTTCCTGAGCCTTGCCATCATTCTTTTCCAGAAACGTGACGTTGGTTGAAACACGTCGTAGTTTGTTCAACCAATGGCACCATGCTCAATCTATTCGTCCGTCGCTTCTTGCTGTTCAATATCTTCACCGCATCGAACAAGTCGCGCTGAGTTAAAGACAACGGCAAGCCCACTGACAACATGGAGGACAGCAGCCATCACAGGAGTGATATATCCAGCTCCAGCGAGGGTTACAAATGCAACAATAAAAAGACCACCAATGATCATGTTTTGACGTATCACAGAGATCGTTTTTCGTGACAGTTCGACAAGAAAAGGAATCCTGTTCAGATTGCTGTTGAGTAAGGCAATGCTGGCTGAGTGGATAGCAACATCACTGCCCGCGGCTCCCATCGCGATAGAAACATCACCAGCAGCCAGGGCTGGAGCATCGTTGACTCCATCTCCAATAACTGCAACACGATGTCCTGCATCTTTCAGCATGTCAACCATTTCCAGTTTTTCATGAGGCAAGACTTCTGCCTTGTAATCATCAAAATGCATTTGCCCAGCAACACGCTTAGCGACACTTTTTCGGTCACCGGTTAGAAGAGTCAGTTTGGCAATGCCCAGATCCTTGAGTTTATCAACAGCGCCAGCAGCTTCTGGGCGAGCGTTATCTTCAAGCCCAATCCAGCCAATGCAGCGTCCGTTTTGGACAACGTGAAGGACAGACAGTCCATCTGTTTCACTTGATGACTGGACGGATTCAAGCTCTTCGGCGTCGACTTCATTTGGGGTTGGTACAGCCGAGCTCAGCCATGTCGCTCTTCCGACGAAAACAGTATCACCATTCTCAAAAGTTGCGTGTACACCCCGACCAGCTACTTCTTCAAAATGTGTTGGTGTCGGTAATCGAAGTCGCGCCTGTTTTGCCATTTCGGTGACGGCTCGTGCGACAGGATGGCGACTATTCTGTTCTGCAGATGCAGCGTAGCGAAGAAGATCACTTGGCTCTGTGTGTTCTGTTGGACTTAAACGAGTCACATTGAGAATACCACTTGTAACAGTTCCAGTCTTATCAAAAACGATGGCTGTGATATTACGAGCAGCTTCTAAGGTTGCAACGCTTTTTATGAGGACGCCAAGTCGCGCAGCAGCAGACAAACCGGCAACCATTGCAGTGGGTGTCGCGAGAATCAAGGCGCTAGGGCATGCAATGACAAGCATAGCAATTGCTCGATCGAATGCGGTTGCCGGATTGTTTTTTAGGGCAAAAAAGAGAACGACCCCGACGAGCATCAAAATGGTCGGTGTATACCAGGCGGCGTACTGATCGACCACCCTCATGATTGGAGTTTTCGTTTTCTCAGCCTGTAGGATCAGGTCTTTCACGCGCCCAAGTAACGTGTCAGCACCAGCCTTGGTCACTTTGATATCAATAAGGCCAGTAAGGTTTATGGTGCTTCCGAATACTTCCTCGCCATTGGCTTTTTCAGCAGGGATTGATTCACCAGTTACGCTGGCCTGATTGACGGTACTTGCACCGCGGATAATGACGCCATCGGCCGGGATAGTATCACCCGGCCGCACCCGTACCACATCATCTGGTCGAAGATTTGTTGCTTCAACAAGTTCTTCCTGATCACCAGAAATTCTACTTGCTTTTGTAGGTGCTAAACGAATGAGTGATTCAATACTTGCCTCAGCGCCGGCAGCCGTTCTTTTTTCAATTAACGACGAAACAATCATGAAAAATGCAACTGCAGCAGCTTCCTGATACTTGCCACTCGAAGCGGCACCAATAACAGCAAGTGCAACAAGCGCGTTCATTCCAGCGACACCAGACAAGAGATCTTTTGCTGCAGCAGAAAGTAGCGGAGAAGCAAGAAGGACGACAGAAAGTGCTGCCGGTAGGGATGCAAAAAAAGGTTTTTCCCATAAGTACCCCGCGAGCAATGAGCAGAGAAGCAGGGTGCCTCCAAGCAACGTAGCGATTATTTGTAGTTGCAGCCCGCGGCTCAATGCCGGGGATTTGTTTTCGGTAGGCCCAGGTTCGGCAGTCTGATTTTCATTCGAGTCGAAAGATGGACTTTGAATCGAATGGTGAGCGATTTCGGTAGCTGTACTCATGTCTTTGTAAAACTATCTTTTCAAAATGGCAGACGAAAGATTCCAGAAGGTTCGTATTCAAATAATACACGCTGGGTGTTCGTACACAAAAAAAACCGCGGCCACCCGGAGGCAGCCGCGGTTCTACGGAAGGGGCCTTAAGTGAACTAATTATTCAATTGCTCCACCACCAGCTTGCTTACTTACACCACCTAGCTGCTTCAGCCAGATCTTGCCACGAGCTTCACCATTCCAGGCACTCGCGTTAACGGTGTAACCACTACCGCCGGCGTTCTTGTAGGCTCCGATGAAGCCGTCAGAATCATCACCAGCACCAGCAACGTCAAAGTGCTTCTGCACCGAACCGTCAGCGTGGACCATCTGAGCATAGCCACCAACGTCTGGGCCGCCCGACACGTCATTCGGACGAGCGTTTACGATTGGCTGGATATCATTGAACTCATGAAGCTTTTGCTCTGAAGAGTCAAAGTTTCCAACGAGAGCTGCAATGCCAGAAGCATCAGCACTCATGCCATCACAGAAGGCTTCAACAGTGAAGTCACCAGCTTGGGCGACTTCTTCACCCACAGTCGTTTTACCCCAGAACGTGTTCAAAGCATTTGCCATTGTGGTATCAAGAAGTGCTTCACTGCCATCACCATTACGTGCGTTACCCATAAGGGCGACCATGTCACGAGTGGTTTTGCACTGAGAAAGTATTCTTTCTGAGAGTGGGCCGGTTCCATCACCTGGGCATTTTGATCCGTCGGATGAATTAGCGTCCATCTTCAGGAGTCCACCAGCACTTGGAATGACATCACCACGAACGAAGTGCCATGAAGATGCAAAGTTACAGTTGTAACCATCGTCATAGAGTGCGGCTGAGTCAGCTGCAGTCCATGCACCACCGGCACCTGTTCCATTTGGTGAATTTGTTCCACCAAACTCAATGCCGCTTGCGTTACCACCCCAACGATTTGGATTTCCGTTGGCAGTACCACCGGCACCAGTGTAGTCAAGGCACTTTTCGCTGAGCGTTGACGGGTTGCTTGCATCAAGGGCTTTCCCTGGATTCACAACCTTAAACTTCAGGGCGTCACGCACGTAACCATACTTACGGATGTCTCCGTCACGTTTGTGATCAAATGCACTCGTGGTGAGACGACCACCGCGGTCATTCTCTTCGAGGAGAGCTGCGGTACGACCAAAGCCATTTAGCGTGGTATTTGCACCGGCGGCAATTGCAGACTGACGAGCTGACTGAACTGCTGGAAGCAGAAGAGCAACTAGAATGCCAATAATGGCAATAACAACGAGAAGTTCCACAAGCGTGAAACCACTTTTGTTACGGGAACTGAAAAGATGAGACATGGAAGGGTTTCCTTTTATTCCTAGTCTTGTGAGTTATGACGGGCTGGAACCTTTCCAACTCATCAGCAGATAGGCTATGACTGGATCATGAAGCGATCATGAGGCAATTGTGAGAAATGTGTTAGCAGAAAACCGGTAACGCTTTTTTAGACCCGAAAAACCGGAAAAATGCATTTAATTTTTGTCGGGAAGAATAAAGCAACTCGAACAGTTTTTCTCATTCACGGATTTTCAGAATAAGAAAAAAACAACAGAGCTTTTCCCATTAAATGCTTCTGGCTGTATTCGCGTTCTCCTGATCAGATTTATGGATCTTGGCGATGGCGAACAATCTCTCCTTCAACCATATAGATAACGTCCTCGGCAATATTTGTTGCCATGTCGGCGATCCGTTCAAGATGTTTCGATACAGAATTTATCCGCAGTAAGCTTTCGACAGATTCCGGGTTTTGTTTGATCTGTTCCATCATTAATTTACGCACTGTCTGTCGGCCAGCATCAACTACGTCATCCTCTTCTCGAATGAGTCTTGCGAGGTCTGGATCACCATTCACAACAGCATCAAGACTCTTCTTCACCATTTCTTCAGCCTGTTTTGCCATAAGCGGAATTTCACGAGGCAATTCATAGGGGCCAGTGTTTTCGAGTTGTGCAACACGTTTTGCAATATTGCTTGCAAGATCTCCAATCCGCTCTAGATCGTTATTGATTTTCAAGACAGCAACGACAAAACGTAGATCAGCAGCAACGGGCTGATACAGAGCAAGTATTTTTAAACATTCCTCCTCAACTTCGACTTCCATACGGTCGATCTCTGAGTCATTGTCCATAACTCGACGAGCAAGCGCGACGTCTTTCTTAAACAGTGCAATGTTCGAACGATTGATTGATTCTTCAACAATTGTTCCAAAACGCAGTATCAACTGTTTAAGTTGCTGAATTTGATGTTCAATGTGACGTGCCATAGCAAGGGTTACTACCAGATATTGAAAAGATTCTTCCGATTAACCGAATCGGCCAGTAACGTAGGATTCGGTTTCCTGAAGTACAGGATTTGTGAATATGTCTGATGTCGAACCGTACTCAATTAGACGGCCTAGATACATAAATGCGGTGTAGTCGCTGGCACGACTGGCTTGTTGCATATTGTGCGTCACCATAAGGACGGAGTATTGGCCTCGCAGTTCCTGTATCAATTCTTCCACTTTACCTGTCGCAATTGGATCAAGAGCAGAGCAAGGTTCATCAAGCAAGAGCACTTCTGGCTCTGCTGCAATGGCGCGAGCAATACAGAGTCTTTGTTGCTGGCCACCAGAAAGTCCAAGGGCGCTGTCTTGCAGACGATCTTTTACTTCGTCCCATAATGCTGCCCCACGAAGACTAACTTCACAGACTTCCTCTAAAATTCCACGATTTCGTTCACCATCGATTCGCAATGCATACACAACATTTTCAAAAATACTCATCGGAAATGGGTTTGGCTTTTGAAAAACCATACCCATTCTTTTGCGAAGATCGATGACATCTCTGCGCGGGTCATAAATCGAATCGCCATTTAATAGCATCGTGCCCTTAATCTTCACGTTTTGAACAAGATCGTTCATTCGATTGACACTTCGAAGAAGCGTTGACTTGCCGCAGCCGCTTGGGCCGATGAGAGCTGTTACCTTACTGTGAGTGATTGGCATTGTGACATTATGGAGTGCTTGTTTCATGCCGTACCATAAATTGAAATCTTCAATCTCCAGAACAGGTTTTTCTTCAAGTACTTGTGGGTGGACTTCCGCCGGAACGTCTTTGCCCTGCGCAACGGCCTCGAGGCGATCTACATGCACCTCAGGTAGTTGATCTCCAGAAGTTGCAGATTGTTCAATCACATTTTTCATGGCTTCGTCTCCCAGCCAAAAATAAGGCTCTTAGGGCATCAAAATTGTTGTAGGGTGTAGCGGCGTTTCAATCGAGATCGGATATAAATTGCAGCGATATTCAGTACGGCAATAATGGCAACAAGGAGTAACGTGATAGTAAAGACCATTGGCTTCGCTGCCTGGCTATTAGGACTTTGAAAACCAACGTCATATACGAGATAGGCAAGGTGCATGAACTCGCGTTCGGGATGAATGAACGGAAATGAGGTATCGATCGGCAAATCGAGTGCCACTTTCTTCACGCCAACGAGCATAAGAGGCGCAACCTCTCCTGCTCCACGCGCCATTGCCAAGATGAGACCAGTCATTATTCCAGGAAGCGCTCGCGGCAAAACAATCCGACGAATAGTTTGCCATTTGCTTGCACCGCAAGCGTAGGATCCCTCTCGCATCGAATTTGGTACGGCGACCAGCGCCTCTTCTGTCGCTACGATAACGACTGGCAACGTTAGCAATGCAAGTGTAAGCGAGGCCCATAAAAGCCCACCGGTGCCAAATGTAGGCTGATTATCCGCGAGTAAGCTGGCACTGAAGAAAACGTCATCAATCCAGCCACCGACTCCATAGCAGAAAAATCCGACACCGAAGGCTCCGTACACAATACTTGGCACGCCCGCCAAGTTATTGATAGCTATTCGAACTGCAGCAGTCAGAGGTCCATCGGTGGCGTATTCACGTAAATAAAGTGCTGCAAGAACTCCAAAGGGTGCGACAAGTAGTGCCATGATAAGGGTCATGCTAACCGTGCCACAGATGGCAGGGAAGACACCACCAGCACTATTTGCCTCACGAGGATCATCTGAAAGAAACTCCCACCAGCGCGACCAGTACACACCAAGTTTCCCAAAAAAGCCAAGTCTGTTGGGCTGCCATGCCTGAACTATTTCTTCGACAGGGAGAGTCATTCGATGACCACTTGCCGTTTCAAATTCAAATTCCCACGAACTATTATCGCGTCGTAACGAGTCCACTTTTTTATCGAGACGACTCGAGATTTCAGCAACTTCGCTCCTGACTCGTTCATCCTCGTCTCGAGCATTCATAACTATTTGGCTGTCATCTTCATGATGGAGGCGAGCATTGAATACGGCAAGGCGTGCACTTCGGAGACGACGTTGTAATTCCCCTCGCTCATGTCGATCAATACGGTTTGCTTCGCGAAAGCGTTGGCGGATGGATGGCGCTATCTCTTTGTATTTCGCCCATGCGGTTTCTGGGTCGCTCGCTACTGCGATACCATTTTCCATGAGGCGAACAGGAAAACCATGAAACCGTCCGTCTTCAAGTCGCTCGACGGCAGTCGCAAATTTTGGTTGCTGTGTGGACGCAATCTCCTTTTCATCGAACCACTTATAGTGCGCGCCTGTCACTTCAAAGTTTGCAGTGCGTACAAGGCGACGCCTCGTATTGTCGTGACCGTCTTTGGAGTTACTAGAATCAGTTTCACGGCTAGTTACTTCACCTAGAGACTTTTCCCCATCGAGTAATGTTATTTCATAAAGAGTACGAGGCCAAAAATTACTACCACCTCGTATGGTGATAAAAACCAGCAGCCCGACAATCATTATCAGAGAAATAGCGAGTGAACCAGAGGTTAACCACAGCCACGGTTCGCCATGTGACATAAGGCTAGAAAAAGGTGAGCGGATGCTTCGCCGCCGAAACCGATTAGAGTTCATGGGCTCTCCTCCGGAATCGTTGTCGAACGACTTCAGCGATCGTATTCACGATAAACGTCATAATAAATAACAGAACCGCTGCAAGAAAAAGAACACGGTAGTGGGCAGTCCCTCGTGCAGCCTCGGGTAATTCAGTAGCTATTGCGGCAGACAATGTTTGGAAGCCGCTGAAAATATTCCAATCCATAATTGCAGTGTTGCCGGCTGCCATTAGGACGATCATGGTTTCCCCGACTGCTCGACCTAAACCAATCATGACAGCTGAGAAAAGCCCACTAGTCGCAGCAGGAACAACGACGCGAACTGTCGTTTGCCATGGTGTCGCACCGGTACCAAGCGAACCACTTCGAAGGTGATCAGGCACACTGGAAAGAGCGTCGTCAGCAATCGTGAATATCAGCGGAATGATTGCGAAACTCATGCCGATTGCAACCACCATCGTGTTACGTTGCACGTAGGTACTGAAGATGCCGCCCCTTGTTTCCCATCGCAATGCGTCAAAAAATGTCGAAAATAAGGTAGCTAATACGCACGATAGGATGAAGCCAACGAAGCAGAGGCAGAGTGCAACAGAAACAGTTCTCCAGTGTCCCCAATGGACACTTCGTAGTCTTAGCCATGGACTTATAAAGCGACTTATCAGAAAGGCAGCGAAAATTGAAGAGAGTGGGAACAAAGCCAGCACCCAACCTCCCCAACCACTTCCCCCCCGGCCGTTTAGCCATGCAAAAAAATCACCACCAAATAGAAGTAGTTCGATTGGTTTTGCGACAATTGATCCCAAAAGAACGCCCAAAGGAATCGCCACAACAAGGACTACAGGGAATCGCCATGCAGAAACTTGGCTTCTTAATCCGGGAGGCCAGAGTTGCCACAAAAATGCACCAACAAGAAGTACTAGCGGTACTGTGAAAATACTAGAAATAAAAAACATAGCACTATTTTCAATAAGTGGTGCCATGATAAGTCCCGCAATAAACCCCAATACAACACTAGGAAGACTGGCCATCATTTCGATTACTGGTTTGATTCGCGACTTCGAGGGAGCAGACATAAACTGACTCATATAGATTGCAGCAAGAAGAGCAATTGGTGTCGCAAAAAGCATCGAGTAAACCGTTGCTTTGATCGTGCCAAAAATAAGTGGAACCAAACCGAATTTTGGCTCAAAGGACTCGTGACCGGTTGTTTCCCAAGCGTATTCGCGATCTGGGTAGTTTTCGTACC
>CAXEMW010000123.1:0-9759 GCA_963997395.1 uncultured Planctomycetaceae bacterium | reverse complement strand
TCACATTCTTTTTCAGAATTCTGTTGCTCGCATTACACCCATTCAACACAATCACGTGAGGCAAGGTTGGCAAGTGGATTCCGAAGATGGAACAACACGAAACTACGCAGGTCTTATCTTTGCTTCAGGGCACAACCATGAGCCGCGATTTCCAGCTATCACTTCCAGCTTTTCGGGTCCGGTAATCCATTCTGCTGAATACAAATCTCCAGAAGTTCCCCACGTACTAAAAAACAAGAGAGTGCTTATTATTGGGGGTGGGAACTCTGGTTGTGACATTGCTGTCGAAGCTTCTTTTCATGCCGCTGCGACGTTCCACTCCACTCGGCGAAATTATCATGTTCTGCCACGCCTCTTCATGGGAAGACCTTCAGACATCCGAGGCGAACGACTCCTTAAAATGCGTGTACCGTTAGGAATCCGTCGATTAATCAGTCAACGAGTCATTGCTCGTACGATTGGCTTACCTGAAAAACATGGCCTTCCTCGACCAGATCATAATCTTTGGGAAACGCACCCTGTCATCAATGAAAATCTTTATCCTTGCATTGATAAGGGTGCAATTCATCCAATGCCTGATCTTAAAAGATTTGAAGGTGATAGAGCTGTCTTTACAAACGGGCGATGTGAACAGGTCGATGTTGTCATCGCAGCGACAGGATATCGCCTGACGTTACCAAAAATACATGCATCTGAACTCAATACGAAGAATGGTCTGCCAGAATTATTTATGCACTTTCTTCACCCAGAAGTGAATGATCTTGCTGTTGTTGGAATGATTCAACCAGACAGCGGGCAATGGGGTATCACAGATCTCCAGTCACAGGTTATCGCTCGAATGATTCTTGCGAATCGTATCGCCCCACGAGCTCAAGCATGGCTGAAAAAGCAAAAAAATCGGACGACAAAAAATCATTCGATTCACTACATCAAGTCACCACGACATGCACTTGAAGTTGAACATTTCAGTTATTGTCAGCGACTCAAAAAACTCATTAATGGCCTGAATAGACGGTTGCGCCACGCGGCAGCTTGACCATTTCCGAATCAAATCTTCCAAGAACAGAGTGGGGCACGACTCCTCATCAGTTCACGAGCTATCTGGAAACGTCAGTGGTTGCGTTGGTTGAGGGACTTTTTGTTCAGGCGGTTGAGGATTGCCAAAGAGTGCTTCAAGACCTCTACCAATACCATCACGTAATACTGCATCTGCTGTATTCTGCATGATTCGCTTGAAGATTGTATCGAGAGCAGTTGCATCAAATTGAGGACTGCGAACTGTTCCACGAAGTGGAATTACAAAAGGAGTACGTAAAAGTTGTGCTACGACCGGTGTAGTTCCTGCTAGATCTCCTCGAAAAGCAACTTCTAGCTGCATCGACAACGAACCGTCATGTCCCATGCTTCCCTGACTTCGTACAGAAAGTTGGCCCATGTCCATGACGAGATTGTCGTGATAAACGCGGCCATCTACGATCCGCACTCGTACTGGATCTGGCCGTGCCCGCAAGAAAACAACCTGATCGCCAAACGCAAAACGTGGATCAACAACACTTTGTAGTTTTGCCAAAAGCTTAATGAGCGGTCCTGCCATATCGCCAGGTGTTACAGAGAACTGCTCCAGAAATAATTGGCCCTCAAACTGACCATTGAGTGGATCATTCAAGGGTAGCTGGCCTCCAGATGTATCGATGGTCAGAAAACCCTGCGCATCGGTTGCACTCCGCAGAATCGGTGATAACCAAGAGAGCCACCGATCACACAAAGGTGGCGTAAGAGCTATGCGTTCAATCAATCGTCCCGGTGGCAATATAAGTTCACCCGGTGAAGGAAGAAGCTGTATCCACGGTGTCCCACGAATCTTTCCTCCTGAAACTGGTATCTCAAATGGACCGAAAGCCAGCTGTCCCTCGACCAGTCGCAGAGGAAGTGTGCCAGGACCAAGAGGAAAATCAGCAATGTGGCCACCTTGCCAAGAAAGTGTTGTTTCGGCAGTTATGCGGGGAAGCCATGTCTCCACGCCATGGTCAGCACTCGTGTGCTGCTTTGATGGTAAGGCAATAAGTTGTTGTCTTGGTGAAATACGATGTGGCGAAGGTGCCTTCCAACTGTCAGGTACCGGCACCATAACTGGGTCATCAGCCGTGTGGGAAGATCCGAAGGACCCTCGTATGGCAAACGGTTGTGGGCCGCCACCTGTCAGTTTCAGCATACGACCTGAAGACGGTGAAAGAAGTCGGGTTAACTGTTCCCAATTCATCAGTATCGTCCCGCCAATTTCTACGTGCTGTCTCCCTATTAAGTCTTTGATTGATCCCGTCGCTGCAACGCTCATTGTTGAGGATTCGATTTTAAACTGATTGATTTTTAATTGGTTCGCTCCTGTTTCATTCACAACTGGTCGGGTTACATCAAGAAGTCCATTCACCTGCGGTTCTATCCAAGCCAAAGGTGCTCGTGAATTCTCTCTCTGTCCTATTCTGATGCTTGAATGTGAAACGGCTAATTGACTCCCCGTTATTGTCATCAAAAGATTGATCCCGGAAGGCGTTTCCAGAAGGTCCGCCGTCCCCCAAAGACGACCTGCAGCGTCTAGAGCCGCATCCTGTGCCAGCCATTTATCGAGTCTTGTAAGGTCGACTTGCCACTGAAATTGTCCCTGCACCGTATCGAAAAGAGTGTCGATCAATGGTCGATCTATCGAACTCCTCGAAACTATCTGCAATCCACCGGTTCGTAGTGATGCCGTTGAAGACAACATTTCAGCGCTAGAGAGCTTTATGATTCCTCGAGATGGATCAACTAATCCAACCGCTGAAAGAATAATTTTTGGCTCTTCAATGCGTTGCTTTCCGGCAAGAATAGCCAGTTGCTCAATTTGTGCTGAAGCTTTTGTTATCTGGAACTGTTGACCGACACACCGAAGGTTCCAGCTGGTTTCAAATTTTCCCTCAACTTGTGTTTTAGAAGAGGGTAATTCAAAACCTCCAGTTGCACCAAGACCGAGAATACGTTGGTTCCAGGTCATCAAGTTTCCGGACATATGACAGTCGAAAGAAATGGGTTCATTCTTCGCTTGATCGCTCAGATTCGACCACAGTGTCTTTCTGAAATCACGAGCAAAACTGCATTCGTCGGCAAGCACAACAACAAACGAATCGCGACCTGACTCAAACTTGAAATCTACAGCCTTCAGTACGATGTCGGCCTGTGTTTCAATCCACGATGTATCACAATCAACGGCAACGAGCTGCTCTTTCCAGACAGTCTGATCACCAATCGACCAATTCAAATCTTCGATACTTAATGATGTCCAGACTTTTGTTGAACCCGTCTCTGAAGATCGATCTACACGACATTGTCCTCGTGATATACCTGAGAGAGACTGCTTGTTTTTCTCACTGTGTAGATCCAGCAGCTGGCTCATACTTTGAAATGTACTGCCAAGATCAATCCGCCACTTTGTTTCGATTCCATCAGCTAGCCCATTCATTGAAAGATCTGCAAAAGTCGATGCGAAACCAGCTTCTTCAAGATAGAGTTGTCCGTCGAGTTGCTGCCTAGCAGAAACCCAAGCAGTGCAAGGAGCATTCCATTCTATTTTCTTTCCACTCTGAATTGCAGACACATCAGTGAGTTCTGACCTGAAACGAATCTGGCGACTGGACTCAAGTTCTTGGCTCTGGACATCTACAGTGACTGTACCTCCTGTCATCTGCACGTCTGGACGCAGCACACGAACACGAGGGAAGGCATTCAACAGCGGAGCAACTTCAATGGATGCATGAGCCTCAAAATCATCACCTTGAAATACTTCCAGTACGTGCCATCCAGGAAATCCAATATCACTTGTACGCCTGCGGTCAGGTGTCGCCTTGATGGTTCCGGCAACTTCAAAATAACCTACATTTGTGTCCGCTTGGAATCTCTTAATGATGTACTTCTCAGGCAAGAGAGTAGCCTCAAAAGGCATATCAACTTTCTCAATGATCAATTCCTTCTGATCGGTAGCGACTTCAACAATTGACAAATCACGACCAACCACATTTCCCTTGATGTTGACCTGTGCCTCGTTGTTGGCTGGTGGCGTAGACCACTTCATTTTAAGTGCTTGATCAAGAACGATATCAGCACGAATATCGACGATGCCGTGTAAGAGATGCGACCAGCCAAATCGATTCGCTGCAATCCTGGAAATACCGGCCGGGCAGCGGGTCGTTCCTACCACCAATGAATATTTTCCTTTGTCCATTTCCGGCTGAGAGACTGTTACTGACCAACCACCAGGCCGAGCAAGCATTGAGTTCGCTCGATTGACAATACTTGCTGTCGCCAAGCTGTTTCGAACCTGAGAAGAAGATTTGCTCATCTGCAACTGAGGTTCTTCAGCATGTTGAATTGATCCACTACAGATTGTGCCTGATGGCAAAAAAGAAGATTCGCCACTTTCCGCATACTTTGGAAATGGAATAACTGCAGCAATCTCATTAAGCAACCAGACATCTCCGTGCCGTAAATCCGTCAACTCGATTGTTGCATCAACAATTTCGACGGTTCCAGCAATATGACTTCTCGTATGATCAGATAATGTTTCAAGATTTTGGGTATCGGTAGGACTTTCAGAAAGCCCTTGCCGATTGCTTTGGCTTATTTTTTGAACCCATGGTTCGAGTACTGTCTCGATTGTACTTCCACCATTCCAAACAGCTGTTGAGAGCCTCGCCCCTTCAAGCCGTATGCGTCCAAGATCATGTGGTTGGAACACCAAGTTGAGAGGACTTCGATTCACCTCTAGGCGATCAACAGCAAGCAACGGCTCCCCGTCTGATGTCGTGATGAGAAGGTCTCTATAGACAACAGGCCCGAACCAATCCCAGGCTGCTGAACCCGATGAGATTTTGCCAGCAATACCTTCAAATACATTTTGTAGAGGCCAATCTCGTACAATTGTCACTTGAGTCAGTCGTGGTGCCTGATACATGACAAAACAAACAAAAACCAGCTTGAGCAGTCGTGTAAACCACCGCCACCGCCGCAGCAGCACGGATCGTAGAGAATCTTTTTGATCATTCAGGACATCATCCATGATTGTCGACTGATCTATGGTTGAGAAAACTAAACAAGAACGTATCTCATCAGTACGAACACGACATTACCCGTACTCTCTGACATGAGTATAGAGCGTCCCTAGAATCAATGTGAAGCGTCACCGGAGTAAAGGGCAAGATCAGCTGGAGTATCAATGTCACTGCCGGCATGAGCATTTGGATCGATTGTCCGCCAGATGGCATCTGATATGACATGAATACTCGTTGATTCATGCTCCTGAAGATATTGAACAAAGCTACGAAAGTCACGACCACCAGCCGCAAAAAAGCTATCCAACGGCTGAAGAATTGTCGGACGACAGACAGAAAAAAGGTACTGAAGACGTTTTCCTACCTCTGGAATGACCCACCTCGTACTTAGTTCATCTTGTGGGAAACGATCGACCATTTCTGACACAAGGGATGGTTTGATGGAAGGCAGATCACACGCAGATAGAATGATGAATTGTGGCAATGACTTTGAATGCTCGTGCCATATCCATCGAAGTCCATCCCGAACAGCTGCAAGAGGGCCGGACCCGGGCTGATGATCAGGGATATGACGAATGGGTACCAATTCTTGAGAGGAAACTTTTGGCTGATCACCACCCACAACAAGAATCAAACGTGTCACTGGAACCAAAGCTCCACTCACAATACTGAGAAGAGATTGTCCACCGATAATGCATTCTGCTTTCCCGCCAGGTGGTCGTTTATCTGCTAAACGTCTGGCTGTTCCACCTGCGAGGATAATCGCTGCTGTTTCCTGCTTTGAAACCTGTGTGAATGATTTATTCACTGCAACGAACCAAGGAAACGCGCAATTCGATCAAGACCCATTGCCAGTTTCTCCTCTGACGCTGCAAAAGACATACGAACATGTCCCTCTGCACCAAAAGCACTACCCGCCACAGTTGCAACATGTTCTTCTTCAAGCAACTGCTCACACCAAGCCACACTATTCTGAGGTCCATTCGATGTACTCAAGGAGGTCTGGATATCAAAAAAAGCATAGAACGCACCACCAATATCTGGAATATTGACCCCAGGTATATTCCTAAGCCTTTCAACAACGAGATCTCGTCGTGCTTGAAATGCATTTCGCATCTCAGTCACACATTCTTGTGGACCAGTGATTGCCTCGATAGCTGCATGCTGGCTAATGCTACAAGGGTTGCTTGTTTCTTGGCTCTGCAGACTTCCCATGGCCTTTGACAATGCCGGTGGGGCAATTGTCCATCCTATACGCCAGCCAGTCATTGAGTACGTCTTACTCACGCCAGCGACAACAATACTTCGTGCCTCAAGGCCAGGCCGCAGAGTTGGAAATGAAACAGATTCGCGGCCATCAAAGACAAGTTGGTCATATATCTCATCAGAAACAACAGAAAGGTCAAATTCAATTGCAATATCTGCTATGCGAGTGAGCTCTTCACGTGAATAAACAACTCCGGTTGGATTACTCGGTGAACAGAGCAGAAGCATGCGCGTATGAGGCGTAATTGCTGACTTCAAGGACGCTGGCTGAAGCTTAAAATCTTCATCGATCGAGGTCTCAACGAGAATTGGTTTTGCTCCAGCAAGCTTGATTAATTCAGCGTAGCTGACCCAATAAGGAGTCGGCACGATGACTTCATCACCTGGGTTTAAGACAGCTGTGAAAATATTATGAAGGCTGTGTTTCGCTCCATTGGAAACGATAACGTGTGCTGGAGTCACCGTAAGCCCAGATCGACGGGTATAATCGTTTGCGATTGCTTCACGCAGCGCCGGTATCCCTGCTGCTGGCGTGTACTTCGTTTTCCCTGCGTTGATAGCGGCTTTCCCGGCCTCACAGATATGTTCTGGTGTCGGAAAATCTGGCTCTCCGACTGAGAGATCAATAACGTCGATACCTGATGCCTTCATCGCGCCAGCTCGAGCTGCCATAGCAAGCGTCGCTGAGGGTTGGAGGGAGGCCATCCGATGTGCTAATTGAAGGCAAGCAGCTTCTTCCATGAATTTTCTTTCCTTTCCCGTTTCTTAACAGTAAGAACCTCAATGACGTGGCATACTTCTGGTATCAGTATGCCATCAGAAACAAGTGGTGGCATAAAAACAGAAACGAACCATCCGTCTACAGATAATACCACGGTGACCAAGAGGAGCTTGGATGGCACAAAAACGAATTGGACTTTGGCTAATCGGTGCAAAGGGTGGCGTCGCCACGACCGTCATGACCGGTCTAGCAGCTCTTGCTCGGGGATTGGTTGAGCCAATTGGCCTCATTACTGAAACCGAGGGCTTTCATTCACTCAACCTGATTGATTGGAGTGATATCGTTATTGGCGGACACGATATTCGTAACGAAAGCCTTCTCGATGAAGCTCGCCGAATGTGGACAGTCAGTCGAGCCATTCCACCAGGCGTCTTGGAATCTGTTACTCCTGATCTGATAGATATTGAGACTCGCCTGCGATCAGGAACTGTATTGGCATCTGGCACCTCCATCCAGGCTATAGCTTCTCTACCGAAATCCAAAGTAGCCAAGACACCAAGAAGTATTATTGATCAGATTCGAACAGATATTATTGACTTTGCAGAAACAAATGATGTTGAACGGGTAGTTGTTGTGAACCTCGCATCGACTGAACCTCCGTGGTCATCGCCTATTCCTGACAACTTTGATGAACTCTCTCCCTTACTCGAGCACGCATCAGAATCGAGTCCACTCCCTACAAGCAGCCTCTACGCAATTGCTGCATTTGAAGCAGATGCTGCCTATATCAATTTTACACCTTCCACTGGTGCAACACCGCAAGCACTCAATTCCCTTGCGCAGCAGCGCGGGCTCCCCCATGCTGGGTGTGATGGCAAAACAGGTGAGACATTGCTTAAGAGTGTACTTGCCCCAATGTTTCGTGATCGGAACCTGAATGTCATGAGTTGGGTGGGGCACAACATTTTTGGCAACCTTGATGGAAAAATACTGGACGACCCTTCAAACAAGGCCGCCAAGGTGAAGAGCAAAGACCATCTGCTTGCGAATCTCTTACCATCGACGCCGCAGACACTTGTATCTATTGAGTTCATTGAGAGTCTTGGTGACTGGAAAACTGCATGGGATCACATCCATTTCGAGGGATTTCTTGGTACTCCCATGACCATGCAATTCACATGGCAAGGCTGTGATTCTATTTTGGCAGCTCCGTTAGTAATCGATCTCATACGGTTAGTTGATCGCGCCCGACTGGCTGGCGAGGCCGGTTCACTACCTTGGTTGGCAAGTTTTTTCAAAAGTCCGCTCAATTGCCACGAGCAGGGTTTTGCAGCCCAGATGACCATGCTTCACGACTGGGTAAACAAACACTCAACACAATCTTAAAAGAGACTTTCTACTATAAAAAAAGTATTTTTGTGTACACACAAAAACTCTCTTACCGTCTCTGAAAATGTCTTCGGATTGGATTTTTGCATGGCATGGATGGGTCACGATCCGATTTTTTTGACAAAAATCCAAGTTTTTTTAAAAAATTTTCTGTGATTTCTCTTGACAGTAGAACACCAAATTTCTGAAAACTTGTACTTCATGCATGCAATGTATGTGCTTGCACATCATGGCAGCATGAAAACGTCGATCGCTTCCAATACTCAGCACCCCAAGGAAGTAGTCGGTTCATTCCATAGGGGTGCTACTGGCAAGGAGCCATTCAATGGCCAAGAAGAAGGCTACTAAGAAGAAGGCTACTAAGAAAAAGGTAGCTAAGAAAAAGGCTGCTAAGAAAAAAGTAGCCAAGAAGAAGAAGAAAGTCGCCAAGAAGAAGGTAGCCAAGAAGAAGGCTGCCAAGAAGAAGGTGGCTAAGAAGAAGAAAGTCGCCAAGAAGAAGAAGAAGGCTGCCAAGAAGAAGGGCCACGCCTAATCCGTCTTTGACGTGACCGTAGGCGGTCTCCATCAGATGTTCCGGTGTGAGAATGTTTCATTCTGGCAATCTGAACAAACGATGGTGAACATGCCGTTGTTCTGACGAGAAAGGCCGGCCCGGGCTCTTGGGCGCCCGGGCCGGCCTCATTTTACAGGTAGGCTTCTGGTCAGCCCGGTTTGATATATATCCATGAACGCCCAGATACCTCAAGCTAGCTCTTCAACACCTCTTCAACAAAGTGAGTTCTTGCTTGTTGGATGTAGGCATGGCAGTGAGTCTGCTTTAGAGCATCGACAAAAACTCGCCTTTCCGTTATTTCAGAAGTCGTACTGGCGAAAGGGCTTGGTAACGTTTCGCATACCATCACACATCGTGTCGAAACCAGAGTGGAGTCATTTTGGAGTTCCTGACAATGTTCTTGAACAACTCGTCTTCGCTCGAATTTGCATCCGTTCATTAGGACAGATCACAGGGCCAACTGAAGATGAGAGAATCGCTGCTACTTTACGATTACTTGGCTCACTGAAAGTAGATGCCGTCCATGTATGGAAACGTGATCCGCGTCTTCAGATTGACACTGCTTCGATTCAACGCAAGATAAATACTTTAAATTCCTTGCGGAAAAAACGTATCGCATCTGAACCAAATCTCATTCTGAACTGTGTTGTTGACTCGGTTGATCGCTGGTGGATTGGGTGGCACGTTGGGAACGCTCAGACTGGTCAATGGTCTGGGGGATATTATCCTAAACAGATGCCTCCTCACGGAAT
>CAXEMW010000122.1:0-9939 GCA_963997395.1 uncultured Planctomycetaceae bacterium | reverse complement strand
TGCATCTCGCTCGCCCTGCATCCAAATAAAAGTAACCGTTTGGATTTCTTTACCAACTGTTACCTCCTGAACTTTCTCCATAAGACGTTGGTACAAGTCTCCTGTTGACTCCGGCCGACTTCCATCCGCAGCCTTCCAATCGGTGTACCATCTTCGAATGGGCTGCCCACCAAGTGCGTCTTTCACAACGAGGACATGGTCTTTCCCGAATGCTTCTTCCACATCAGGAATAAAAGACTCTTCTGGCCTCAGACCAGCCATGTTGGACTGACCCGACAGAATAAAGAGATGGTATACAGAATTGTTGTTGTCAGCAGCAGGGGTTAAACCAGCAAAACCGACAGCCAACAGGATGCAAAATGATGGCAAGCACCTCAATGAAATAACACACGAACTTAATTTCATCAGAAAATCCTTTCAAGCCAAGAACACCACGCCTATAGCTGGAGACACCTGCACAACTCTACACGAAATATTTTCATGCAAGACGTTTTCATCAAGACATTGCAGACTGAAGATTCTCATCAATTGCATCCAGAAACTCTTGAGTCTGAAGATATGGCTGGTCTTTCCCAACGAGTAAGGCCAGATCTTTTGTCATCTTGCCCTGTTCAACTGTTTCGATACAAACTCTTTCAAGTGTTTCTGCAAAGGCCGTTACGTCTGGTGTCTGATCAAGCTTGCCTCGGTGTGCGAGACCTCGTGTCCACGCAAAAATTGATGCAATCGGATTGGTACTCGTAGGTTTTCCCTGCTGATGCTGGCGGTAATGCCTCGTGACTGTGCCATGGGCTGCTTCAGCCTCAACTGTCTTTCCATCCGGCGTCATCAATACACTCGTCATGAGTCCTAATGACCCAAACCCCTGGGCTACAATATCGCTCTGCACGTCACCATCGTAGTTTTTACATGCCCAAACATACCCACCTTCCCACTTCATGGCACATGCCACCATGTCGTCAATAAGACGATGTTCGTAGGTTATTCCTTTCGCGTCGAATTCCGCTTTGAATTCAGCATCAAACACTTCTTGAAACAGGTCTTTGAAACGACCGTCGTATGCTTTTAGGATTGTGTTTTTAGTTGAAAGATAGACAGGATAATTTCGGGCCAAACCATACCTGAAGCTTGCTCGAGCAAAGTCGCGTATCGAGTCATCTCGGTTGTACATTGCCAGCGCTACACCGCTGGATGGAAAGTCATAGACATTCATCTCCATAGGCGCAGATCCATCAGATGGAGCATACGTCAAAGTAAGTTTCCCGGGACCTGGAATCTTCAAATCCGTTGCACGATACTGGTCTCCAAATGCGTGCCGACCAACAACAATCGGCTTTGTCCACCCCGGAACGAGCCGCGGTATATTGTTAATAATTATTGGCTCTCGGAATATTACCCCTCCAAGGATATTGCGAATCGTACCGTTCGGACTTCGCCACATCTTCTTCAAAGCAAACTCTTCTACTCTCGCTTCATCCGGGGTGATCGTGGCACATTTTACACCGACGCCACACTCTTGAATCGCATGAGCTGCATCGACTGTAATCTGGTCATCAGTTGCGTCTCGACTTTGGACAGATAGATCGAAATAACGGAGCTCTACATCGACATACTGAAGGATCAGTTTCTCCTTAATAAACTGCCAGATAATTCTGGTCATTTCATCCCCATCGAGCTCAACGACTGGTCCTTCTGCTTTGATCTTTTTTGCCATACCGTGGTTCACTCCTCGTTACTTTCCGTCAGTCTGATTCTTCCTTCATGTGCGCTCATGGAGCCCACAACTAACTGTTGTACCAAGACACCGGCTGCCTTCCACAGGTGGTCCGAATCTCGGGTGAATTAACGTAGAAAAAGTTGAGTACATGACTTCATATCTTTCGTACTCCTCGCATAGAACACTCTTGTGAAACGGCACGTATTCGTTAGCTTTTAACGGGAGAGACTGAAGAAACTATCGACCTTGCGTTCTAGAACTCAACCTACTGAAGTACTTCATCTAACTCTCGACGAATCAATATTGACCATTTCTTATACCCATCACTGTTGAGATGAAGCTGGTCATCAACAAAAAGTTCATCCCGCGGATTCCCAGACGGGTCAAGGAAATGATCTGCTGTCGGAATAAAGTAGGTGGCGGGTGTCGACAAAGAAAGCTTTTGAAGACGAGTATTTACCTTACGAATGAACGGCCATGCAGAAAACCGTTTTCGTGTCGGTGTTATTTCAATGAAAAAAACCGGGGCCTGTGGGCGATGTTTTCTAGAAACTCCTGCAATGTATCTGGCGCATTCTTCTACCTGTTCGGGAGAATGATCTTCCGGTTTCCCTTGAACATCATTTGCTACAAACACAACTAATGCGCTGTACTCGTGCGGATAAATCAAACGTTTTGCAAAAACTGCCAAGTCAGTGTACTTGGCGCCACCATACCCTCGCTGAACGACTTGGTATGGCCTCATATCAATCTCAATAGTATCCCATCGCCGGATGCTACTACTCCCGATAAAGAGGATGGCATCTTCTGGATCTCTCTGAACGACATCCCTCTGCTCAAGTGTCTCAATATCCTGACTCCATCGCTTCATTGCCTTTTCTCGATATTGAACAAGAAACTCTGTAGCGATTTCTGGCCCCATATCACGAAGGCTTCCCTTCGCTGGTCTGCTTTGTGCTGCAAGACCAACGGCATGAAGAAAAAAAAAGCAGGTGACGCAGACATAAAGCGACATCGCGACACGTGATGGCATCAGTGACGGGTGAATACTTTTACATACGTGCAAATAAACAGTTTTTAAATAAGCATTTTTTTTCATGTTTACACTACAATTAGAGATTTAATATTTCACTACATGGATCGGAATAAACACTCTTAGCATTCTAATATCTAGGAGTTCAACATTTTCAGAACAGAGAATTTTTAATGCACCCTTTCTTTGTCTCTTCAGGAAATAACCTACTTTTGTTCTGCCTGATACTCACTCACTTCTTCTTCACCCCAAACGAAGCATACTCTGCTCAGACAAGCAGCCGTCCAAATGTTCTTTTTATCGCGATTGATGACTTGAGGCCCGAGCTTGGTTGCTATGGCAATAAAGATATTCATAGTCCAAATATCGATAAGCTTGCAAAACAAGGGCGATGTTTTCTTCGCGCATATTGCCAAGAAGCCATTTGTTCACCATCGCGAGCAAGCCTTCTTACCGGGTCTCGTCCTGACACAATTGGTGTGATTGAAAACCGTGCATATTTTCGCGACCTCAACCCACAAATCGTGACACTACCACAACACTTTATTGCACATGGCTATACCGCCGTGTACAGCGGAAAGATATTTCATGGAGGTATGACAGATGAGCAACACTCATGGAATCATAAGCCGAACAGAAAGGGGCTCACTCGCCCAACAACTCCTGGTGGCAACGCACTTCCTGAAAACCAAAGAATCTATGCAGAAAATAAAGATCGTATGGTGACGCTCTATGGAGAAAGTTCTTCTCGAGGACTGATTCATGGCCCTGCTTTCGAGTCTGCGCCGGTTGAAGACGACGGGTATGTTGATGGGTATAACACGGGTGTTGCAATACAAACCCTCAATGAACTGGTGCTACAGGACAAGCCATGGTTCCTTGCACTCGGCTTTTCACGACCACACCTTCCTTTCCATGCCCCAAAAAGATATTTCGACTTATACAATCCAGAAGAAATACAACTTACGAAATTCTCCGAACCTCCCCAGGATGGTGCATCAATGGGGCTTCATGCATCTTTTGAACTCCGTACACGACACGACATACCCAAGTCGGGACCGATTAATAAATCACTCTCTAGAAAACTCCTCCACGCATATTACGCATGCGTAAGCTACGTCGATGCTCAAATTGGACGTGTCATTGCATCGCTTGAAAAAAATAAGGTACGAGAGAACACTATTATTGTTGTGTGGGGCGACCATGGCTGGCACCTTGGGGAGTACGGTATCTGGGGAAAAGCTACGAATTACGAGATTGCCACGCGCGTTCCGCTTATCATCTTCACACCATCAATGCCTCAGAAGGGAAGTCCCTCCGATAGCCTTGTTGAGTTGATTGACATCTATCCAACACTCTGTGATCTCGCCAACATTCCTCAGCCAGATCATCTTGCTGGAAAAAGTCTTGTCCCAGTGCTTCGCAACCCCAACGCAATTATAAAGGGTGTGGCCATGAGCCAGTTCCCGACTCCGGCGCTTCGTGAATGGGCCGCCAATCCATTGTCACCCGAAATGCGAGAAACCTTCTTTGGCCCACTCATCAATCAGGTAGAGCAAACGATCAAGAAACAACAAGGCAGCCGGTGGAACCGAGAACTTTTTGAAAAGTACCTTATGGGCTACACGCTTCGGGACCCTCGCTATCGATACATTGAATGGCGAGACACACGAAATCCAAATTTAAAACCCATATATCAGGAACTTTACGACCATCTCAGCGATCCACATGAAACAGTCAACATCGCACATTCACAGCAGAAAGAAGTCGTACGCCTATCACGCGAACTTCAACATCTTTTAGAAAACTAAACGTACCCTTCGTTTTCCCACGTACTCTTATTTTGACTTCAGTGCACGACGCGTTCCTTGCCATCCTTCAGTGTGCCATTTCTCGAGGCGTTTGATTTCTGATGTATACAGTTGAGAATTGACGACATTTTCATTTTCTTGTGGATCCTTACGGTGGTCGTACAGCTCTGCAAACACGACCTCATTGTCTTTTTTCTGATCCACCCACACCGTATACCGAAAACGATCTGTTGTCATTGAATATCCCATAACATTCCCACGTGGATATTGTGAAAAAGCAGCACGCTTCCATGGGCAACTCGGTGCCTGAAGAAGCTTGGCAAAACTGTCGCCTTCAAGGTGCCGAGGTTTGTCAAAACCGGCAAGATCACAGAGCGTTGGATAAATATCAACAAACTCAACTGGCGAAGCAATCGCTTCACCAACGGATTTCTGCTGCGGTGCAACCACAATCAGTGGAGAACGCGTATCAAGTTGGACATTTGTATGCTTACACCAACAGCCATGTTCTCCAAGTTTCCAACCATGGTCACCCCACACAACGACAATCGTATTCTCAGACAATCCGGACTCTTCAAGTCCCTTCAGCACTCGACCAATGCATGCATCAATAAAACTTACAGCTGCATAATATCCATGCCTCAGTTTTTTTGAGGTCTCTTCATCTAAGGGCCCCTTCGCTGGTATTCCTTCATAATTCCGCAGCTCACCGAATGTTGTTAGTGCCTTACTGTAAGCGTTCTTCGGTACGAATGGGTTTGAAGGAAGACCAATGGCCTGCGGCTTATAAAGATCCCAATACTTCTTCGGTGAATTGAATGGGAGGTGTGGATTCTGAAATCCCACAGCCAAGAAAAAGGGCTGATCCGCATCCGAAAGCTGCTGTATCGTTTCTACGGCAAGTGTTGCGAGTGCACCATCTGAATATTCTTCATCCTCAACATCTGCCGATTCAGTTGGTGGACCTCGACTTGCTCTACTCAAATCCTTCCCTTTCAGACCTTTTTTCCTTGCAGCCCGCTTCTTCTCATCCATACGCGCAAGATTTCTTTCAAGAACATATCGAGAACCAGTACCTGGCTTCAGTGCTGGCTCTGACCACGAAACCGCATCATCAAAACCACCGTGATATATCTTTCCCATACTGATCGATTGATATCCATGATTTTTGAAATGCTGAGAAACGGTCACCACATCAGGAACATGGTTACGAAAATGTGTATTAAGATCCCAAACCTTTGTTGAATCAGGTCGTAAACCAGTCATCAAACTTGTTCGAGAAGGTGAACACACGGCCTGCTGGCAGTGTGCGTTTAAGAAAACCGTACCCCGTGAAGCCAACTTATCGAGATGCGGACTATGCATATGCTTGCAACCAAAGCAACCAAGTTCAGGCCGTAAATCATCGACTGCGATAAAAAGGACATTTGGCTGACTTTTTGCAACAACCGAAATCAGAGTGATAAAAATAAAACACACAAAACGTAAGGTCACGTGCCTGACTATATGACTCGATCTAAAACTGCTTGTGCTCAAAAATATGGCATACATAACCTGAGACATACCAACTCCGTCTACGGTTCAACGCTCTGGATTTATTTCGAGAGTTACCTTTTTGACTTCCCCCGAAAAACGGCTGTTTCGGTGAGGTCCTAGCTGATGTCCTATAACTGGAGATCCGCGATCACAGGCAACGTCAGCACCTTCATCAATTGAGTACTGACTTGGAATCGTGCGGTTAATACGAGCAGAAACAGGTGACTCCTCATTCACAATCAGATTCACATCACCACCGGATCCTTTCTCATCTCCGTCATAGCGAAAATCAACAACAATAGTGTTGGAACCAGGCTGCAGAGGCTGGGTTGATTTCACAACTATTCTGTCACCTAAATCGTTGTACACGTAACTCGCGCACCCATCTTCAACAAATATGGCCCAACCACCAAAGCGACCGCCTTGGGCAAATATCACACCATTAGCTTCTTCCGTTATCTCAACTTCAGCAGTTACTCTGCTTGAACAGTTCTTAATGCTTAGAAGTGCATTCTCATTAATATTAATTGCACCCGGATACAGAGTAAGACTTGTGCGATCACCCATTAATGTTGGCCGACCAGCGACCTCCGGCAAAAGACGCTCTAGCAATCGATCATCAAGAGGAAAAGCTCCGTTTTCCACTGCCTCTTGGACAAATTGCTCTTTCATTGCCGCGAGGCGATCAGGGTATTGGCTCGATAGATCATGCGCAAGGCTGAAGTCTTCCTGTGTATTGAATAACTGCCAACCAGTATCGTCTTTAATTTCATTTAGTTTCTTGTTTTCCCACGGAAGTTTAACCGTTGCTCGAGCCAACCACCCATTATTGTAGATTGCACGATTACCGATGATTTCAAAATACTGGACTGAGTGTTTTTCTTTTGCATCACGATTATCGAATGCATACATCAAACTTGTTCCTTGCATGGGAACCTGAGGCACACCATTTACGACGGTTGGTTCAGTAATTCCCGTGGCTTCAAGTACCGTCGGTGCTATATCAATCACATGACTAAACTGACTTCGTATCTCACCTTTTGCCTTAATTCCTGCAGGCCAGTGAATGACTGTTCCGTTCCTTGTGCCACCAAAGTCACCAGCAACCTGCTTTGTGAAAGCAAATGGTGTATCAAACGCGATTGCCCAACCCACCGACATATGCGGATAGGTCGCTCGGCCACCCCATTCATCAAAATGAGAAAGTTGCTCTTCAACTGTCTCCTGTCTGCCATTAAGCATGTTGCCCCAGTTCCAGTTCCCTGTGTAGTTCCCCTCTGCACTGGTACCGTTATCTCCAGAAATATAAATAACGAGAGTGTTATCGGTCTTTCCAAGATCGTCGATTGCACTAAGGAGCCGACCGACTTGATGATCGGTATACTCTGCAAAGGCTGCAAAAACCTCTGCCTGCCGAGCAAATACTTTCTTCTGATCCTCTTCCAATGAATCCCAAGCCGGAATACTATCTGCCGTTTTGGCCAGTTTCGTTCCAGCAGGGGCTACACCCATTTCAATTTGCCGAGCAAGAGTCTCTTCGCGGAGAACGTCCCAACCGGCATCAAACTTTCCTCGATATTTCTCGCACCACTCACTGGGAACCTGATGCGGTGCGTGCACACCCGGCGCAGAGTAATAAATGAAGAATGGCTTTTCTGGCGTCATCGAGTGCTGCTGTTTCAACCACTCAATTGATTCCCGAGTCATGTCATCTGCAAGGTGATAGCCCTCATGATCTGGAAAATCTATATTCGTTACTCCATCGTGTAACGTCGGTTCGTACATGTTCTCTTCAGCCCCAATGAACCCATAAAACTTTTCGAAACCCTGACGAGTTGGCCAAGTATCTTGAGGCCCTGAGACAGTTGTTTCACGACCGAGGGTTGAGTGCCACTTACCAAAGGCTGCCGTGTTGTATCCGTTGAGCCTTAAAATCTCTGCAAGTGACGCTGTGTCATTTGGAAGACGACACGTATTTCCAGGGAAACCCGTCGCTATCTCGGGGATTGAACCCATATTGAGCACATGATGATTCCGACCGTGCCGCAAGGCTGCACGGGTTGGTGCACAGAGTGCCACAGTGTGAAATCGGTTGAATCTCAAACCGTTTGAAGCAAGATGGCCGAGCGTTGGCATCGCGATCGGACCACCAAATGATGCGGGCCCCCCAAACCCAAGGTCGTCAAGCAGTATCACTACAACGTTTGGCGAATCTGCAGGAGCCGCAATACGATCATCTTCTGGCATGCTCACTTTAGATGGATCGACTTCATCAACGGTTGGATGGCGGACATCGGCAACAGGAAGATGCTGACGGATACCACCGTCTCTGGCGGCTGTGGCCTCCTCAGCAATAGTTTTTTGAAAAATGCTGAGAAGCAAGAAACAGCCAACGACTGTATACCGAAACATCTGAATCACCTTAGAAATACTCGATGACGATAGAACCATTTTCTCGCCTGAAACAAAAGGCATAAGAATGTGTACCGAATGACGTCCTTAAACTTGCTCACTGTTATTACACAAAATAAACAATCTACTATGGTACATGCACTTTGCTAAATTTCAATCTTGAACAACTCGTTGGAACTATTTTGCGAAAGCCCTATTTCGAAATAAAATTCTTTTAAAACTGGAGAACCATGACCGATGAAGTGTTCACTCCGGCTATGTAGCCCTACCTTTAAGATGCGCACGACGACGTACATCTTTTCACTTTGTATTTCATTAATCGCATGGAACACAGCATTGGCAGAGGTTCGTCTCCCTCGTTTTTTTTCAGACAATATGATCCTGCAACAGAACCAGACGAATGCGATCTGGGGTTGGGCAGACCCTGGTGAAGAAGTTGTTGTTCGCGCCAGTTGGAAAGCCACCACTTCAACAGTCACAGACAGTGAGGGACGATGGAAAGTTTTTTTAGAAACGCCGTCACACGGAACAGGGCATTCACTTCATGTTGGTGGCTCAAACACAACTGTCATTAACAATGTCGCTATTGGGGAAGTCTGGCTTTGCCTAGGGCAATCCAACATGGGATGGTCAGTTCAAAATAGCTTCGAAGCAGATAGTGAATCAGCAGTTGACCTTCCAGATATGAGGATTTTTAAGTCTGCCCGAGAGCACTGGCACAAACCTCTTGAGGAAAATCGTGACCGGCTTTGCGTTTGGAAACCTTGCGATCCTGAATCTGCAATGGAAACCTCTGCAGTTGCTTATTTCTTTGGAAAGGAAATCCACCAAGAACTTGGCATTCCTGTTGGGATCATTCAACGTGCATATGCGGGAACACCAATTGAAGGGTGGCTTCCGTGGGATGAACAAAAGAATGACCCACGATCAAAAGCCCAAAAAGAACTGCTTGAGGAAACGGCTTCACGCATGGCAGAGAAACGAGGTGAAACAGTCGAAAAAGCAATCGCAACCTTTGAGTCTGAATTGGCTAGCTATAACGCTAAAATTGATGCTGGTGAAACAATGAAGAACAAGTTTAAACAACTAACCCCACCGATTATTACTCGCCCGGCAACGCTCGGACATCAGTTTCCGGAGAATATTTTCAATGCCATGGTCGCACCAGTGACCCCTTATGGAATTCGTGGAATCGTCTGGTATCAGGGGGAGCGGAATTCAAAGAATATTCCTCAGGCGATGCACTATCAACACCAACTGGAAACACTTGTGAACTTCTATCGCAAGGAATGGCACCAGAAATCAAATGGTCACATGCCCGAAGATTTCCCTGTTCAAATAACTCAACTCCCAAGCTGGCATGCTCCGCAGTCTGCTCCTACTGAAGGCATTGAATCTCCTTGGGTTGTCAATCGTGAGTCCATGCGTCT
>CAXEMW010000121.1:0-10154 GCA_963997395.1 uncultured Planctomycetaceae bacterium | reverse complement strand
CTGCCAGCGCTTTGACATCCTGCCCTCCTAGTCGATAGACCTTGGTCACATCTCGAACCATGGCAACTTGCACTGGGGCCTGCGGTACGTCACTAGGATTGTTATTCATGACGAAGGGCCTCTATTGGATCCATATTCGCAGCACGCTGCGCTGGATAGATGCCGAATACAATTCCAACACCGACTGAGATTCCAAAGGCTGCAACAATCGACCACGGAGCAAGCCTCGGCTCGAGCTGATGAATTGTTGACGGAAGAGCCGACCAGACATCAGGCATAAAGCTTTTGATACCAAATCGCACACCGTTTATTGTCGGCCCACAAAGAAAGCCAACGGCAACACCCAAAAGCCCACCGGTACCAGAAAGCACAACAGTTTCCCAAAGAAACTGCTGAATGATTTCGCCTTTCGTTGCACCAAGCGCACGCCTAATACCAATTTCTCTCGTTCGCTCGGTAACTGTGGCAAGCATGATATTCATAATGCCGATGCCACCAACGACAAGTGAAATTCCAGCGATGAGAAGCAATAAGACATTGAACATCATCCGCATCGTTTCCGCTTGCTCAAGTAACTCTTTTGGAACAACGACGGCGTAATCGACCAACTTGTGATATCTGCGAAGCAACTCACGGATAATATCTGCCGAAGTATCGACAGATGAGACATCATCTACAACCGCTGTAATCTGATTCAGCTCGACCGTTTCGTTCTGAAATGTTCCGCCACGAACAGTGATAACTCGATCACCTATGCGCTTACGAAATGTATCGAGGGGAATGTATACATCACGGTTGTACTGCCTGGCTGAAAAGCTGCCACCGATAGCTGCTGCTGCTGTACGTGATTCTGCTATGCCAACTACAACATAAAATTCGGTTCCGATCTGAATCGCCCGACCAAGAGGGTCTTGAATTGGAAACAGTTGCTCCGCAACATCGTGCGCAAGTACTACGACATTCTCAAGTCTCTGAAGGTCAGAGGCAGCAAGTGGTCTACCACGAGCGATTGGCAAACGGTTAATTGAGAAATATTCAGGAGTACAGCCAATCACCTGAGCTGGAACAACAAACTCATCACGACGAACATCGCGACTAATTTCTCGCATTGGAACGGCTGCTGAAATGGTCGGTACATTCGTAATGATTCTTTCAAAATCTGAACGCAACAGCCCATAGGAGATACCAGAACGGCTACCGCTATTGCTATTCGCTTCCTCTGTTGGTTTGATTGTGCGCACTATGATGCTTGTCGCACCGAGATTTTTAATCTGCTGCTGTGCTTGATAACTGACTCCCTCACCCATTGCAACCAACCATATGACCGCAGTCACACCAATCAAAATACCAAGGACTGCAAGAGCTGATCGCAGTTTATGAAGCATCAGGCTACGAAAGCCAAGTTTGAGCTGCTGAATGACATTCATAGGTTGATCTCATTCTCCACAGCAAAAATATAGTTGGAATGACCGGCTCAGAAGATGCATTTATTTATTCGCAGCAGAGTTGCCAGGCCGCTGTAGACGTTGTTCCAGATCACGTGAAAGAGTTTCCCCAAGTACGGTCACAGGATTTAGAAATATCTGCTCACCTTCTTCGAGGCCTTCGACTATTTCAACAAATCGATCATCACTTTTACCAAGTGTGACAACTCGTTTTTCAAATCTATCACCTGCCTTTACCGCGCAGACGAACTCTTTCCCATCTTCGACAACACCGGCAACTGGTACAGCAAGGACATCCTGCAAATCAGCAACAATAATGGTTGCCTCAGCGGTAAAACCAGGTCGAAGAGCCTCTGACTTGCCGTCGATTCGAACACCAACAACATATTTCTTCGCTGTTGTAAACCAGTTCGACTCGGGACGATTTGCAACCGACGTCACGACGCCGGAAAATGTCTGATCCTGTACCCGAACAACAGCTGGCATGCCGGGTGAAATCTCATCAACTTTTGACTCATGAACCTCGACATCTGCGCGCATTTTTGTGAGGTCTGGAAGTTGAAGAATAACCTGACGCTCTTTTACTACAGTGCCCTCTTTTATTTCTGTCTCACGATCTCTTGATCGGGAATTGGCATAAATAACAAGGCCATCTTGAGGCGCCTTGATGGTGCATTTTTCGAGTTCACCTTCAAGTCGTTCGAGCTTCAGTCGCTCAAGATCAAGTGCTGCTCTTTCACTTTCAAGACGTGCTTCTGCTGCATCACGAATACTTTCAAGTTCTGTGGTCATTTTCGGTTTTGTATACCGTGTTAGAACATCGAGCGCTATGTTCGCCGTACCAAGATCAAGCTCTGCACGCGCTACCGCAGACTCTTGTGCCTCAAGCTGCTGGGGGGTGATGTATCCTTTCCGAAACATTCGCTCGCCGTATGCCAAGGTATTTTTTGTTGCCTGCAGACGTTCTGTTGCGGCCGTGACATTTGACTCTGCAGTGCGAAGATCTTTTTTGAAAAGACCTTCGCTATACTCTTCAACTGCAATTTTTGCAGCCGCATAATCTTTATCCGCCTGAATCATCAAAGCTCTTGCTTTTTCGTATGCTATTTTTTGTGCTGTCGCATTTTCAATAAGCACATAGGCGTCGAGCTTGACAATATCCATACCCTTAGCCACCTGAGAACCATCGTCAACGAGCCAGATGATTGTGGCGCCTCCAACAACATCACACGTTATGTCAACATTCTCATCACTAACTAGGCTGCCCTCTTCTGTCACGGTAATTTCGAGATTTCTTTTCTCAACTGTGTAAAGGGGCATCCCTGTAAGGTCTGTCGTTCGATTTGTATCTGGCAAGAGTGCAAAAAGACGAGGGGAAACATAAGCGCAGGCAATCAAAATTGGTATCAGAACCAAGAGCCATATTCGTCCACGACGGGAACGCGCGGCAACTGGCTCTTGCTGAGCCGTTGGATCACCTAGCAAATCTGCAATAGCCGCAGCATTGGTTGAGCCTGGTGGTTGCACTTCGACTGGCGGTGATGATTCTAAATTATCCACTGATTTACTATTTCATTTCGTTTGAAAAGAGGCTCTTCAACTATACACCTATGTCACCTGCTTACAGATTCTCACAGAAATTATCTCTTCTATTGAACAACCTTCCTGAATTTTGTCCTGATTCGATCATTGTCTTCACTTTAAAAAGGATGGGATCATTTCAGCCCAAGATTTCTCTTCCCTGATCACTGCAGATGCTGGAATCACTTCGTCACCTCGTTTTTCTTTGTTCTTTCCTGTCTCATTCACCGCATCCTTTTCTTTGGACGGCATTGCTCTCGCGATGATACTTGGCATGATGCCGGGCACATCTTCAATGTCAATCCCTGCATCATCGCGAAGCGGCGGTGGTGGATCAATTTCTTCAAGGTAATCAAGCCATTCTTGTGGCACTGGTGGTGGCAGCAGCATCTCTTCACTACTCGAACGAGCAAACCCATCAAAGGGCTTGTCGATCCAAACACCATGTTCATCAAGATCCATAACCCCCATTTGATATGCGAGGGATGCCCGCGTGGCATAGTAATTAATCCATATGCTGGTCAAAGCATCCTGAGAACTCCGAAGATCATTAAATGCATAAATCAAATTGAGTGTTGCAGTTGGAGCCAGTTGTCCTGCAGCTGGATCAACGATTGGGATCGAGCCATCAGCACTCGGTGGCGGTGGTGGCGGTGCTGGCTGACTTAAACTTAATCGCGTCTGATCGACTCGACGAATGGCGATAATCACGGCTCGCCGTTGGGTCTCAAGATTTCGTTCGTCAAGTTCAAGCTGTCGTAAAAGCTGTCGGATAGAGAGCTTTATTCCATCTTCATAGCGGATTTGCTGGCGTCGAACCTGCTGATAATCCAGAATTGCCTGCCGGAAGTTATTACGTTCTCGTAATCGAGTAAGCGGTGCATCGAAGCGAAGCCGACCTCCCATGTTGCCAGTTGGAGCGCGGAAACGAGCTGGATTTGTACCTGTCGTTGAGATATCACCATCTATTTCAAGGTCCAGACCAGCCAACAGGGCCATGGCATTGAATTGAATAAGGCGCCACTGATCTACGAGTGCAGCTCGATTGTTCATCCAGTCGAGTCGGTTTGCTCGAGCAACTTCAAATGCAACATCAGGATCGATTCGCTCAGGTTCAATTGTAATTGCTTCAACACGCGCACGTGCTTGTATGAGTGACATCTCATCAACAGCTGCGGCAATCTCTGAGACAAGTTCAACTACAGCATCAGCAGTTTCACGAAGATTCTCTGGTACAAGTGCATCCGCAAGTCGCTGAATTTCTATTTCATTGTCATCAATCTGTTTAAGAAGACGATTGAGATCATCATGCAGGAGCCGCATCTCACGGCCAAACGTTTCTTTCTCCGTAGGTCGCATGCGACTGATTCGATACGCCGCATCTGAATCAACCCGCCGAAGATCTGACTTGACATCAGCTGCCTGTAGCTCGACTTGATCCCGTAAAAGATCAAGCTTCTCTAGAGATGCTTTGATAAGTGCTTGATCGGCGTCTTCAACTAGTTCCTCTGTTACTTTGGTCTCTTCGTTAAAATCAAGCTGATGCTTAAGAACTGACTTCTCGACTCGCAATGACGTGGCTTCCTCCACCTCTTCATTCGTATCTCCTTGGTCTTTTTGTTTCACAGGTGGTGGCAGGAGTAGTGGTTCCTCCTGTGTTTCCTCAATCGCCGGTGGCACTAATTCCAAAGCATTCGGGTCATCTTCAATTGGATCCTGACGGGGATCATCTACTTCTTTGAGAGGCTCTTCCGCACCGAAAGAATATGTCGCTAGAAAATCACCAATACCATTTTGTAGAGCCTGCATCTCAGGACTTATAAATTGAAACGGTTTAATAAACGTTTCATCGAGTGCCATCGCTGTATCCGATGGGATATTCAGCACACTGACTTTGAACGTTTCGATCTGATTCGCAAGCCCGGTTTTTACTGAAAGAAGATTGGCGCGACTCGTCTCAACACTCTGGCGCAACTGATCAACCTGTTCAACGCCGACGAGACCAGCCTCAAGATTTGCATCGAGTTGCGCAAGCGCCCTGAGCTGGGCTGCTAAATTCTGCTCAGCGTTTCGAATTTGCTGTCGCGATTGCAAAAGTCCAACGAAACCACCAAGTTTTCCAGCACCACCGCCAGCGAACCCAGCACCCCCGGTCCCGCCTCCGGCAGTTTGAAGTCCATTTCCCTGACCACCAAAAAACACGCCACCAATATTTCCAAAACCACCAACTCCTGTGCCTGAAAAGCCGGCGAACCCTGTACCACCAAAAAAGCCACCACGCCGCTGCAATCGCCTCGGCTGATTACTTCCAAAGGCAACCTGTAGAAAAAATCCTTGTCGATAGAATTGAAGCTGCCGCAGATTCCCCAAGAGTGTACGTTCAACAATTGTCAATGGTTCGAGTGCAATCGAACGACCAGAATTTTGTAGCAAGGGCTGAATAAAACCAAAATCAAAAAATGAAACATTTGTGTACTGATTCGGCCCCGCAAATTGCCAAACGATTGAATTGACTAATCCGACAGCAAGTTCGCCAGCTGTCGCAAGATACCGTTGTGCACGAAGGTTGGTTTCCGTACCCCATCTTGTAACCTGTCCACTTGGGTTCAGAGGACCACGGTTTCGATATTCAGTGGTATTACCACCATAAAACTGAACATCGAATCGAAAACGTTCCGTACTCACATCAAGCGCAGAGAGATAGAGAGTCTGAAGCTGATCCCACCAATTGATTGAATTGAGATACGCCAGCTTCATTGCTGACTCGGTGTTAAGCTCGATCGCTCCGGCCTCTGTGAGATCTACAACCTCACAGAGACGAGAACGCCAAGCAGGATTATCGAGTGTTGTACGATCACCGTTGATATGCCACCGATAGTATCCGTGCTTTCCATCAACACAATGCATGTAGCGATGAGCCGTTGGGTCATCCGGAGGCATTGGTGGGAAAATTTGGTTATACGGATCATGAAATCGACTTCGTTTATCTGACCTCACGTTGTAATCAAATGGCACTTCCCAACGCGGGTCACAGGATTTCTCTTTGAGTAGTGCGTTGACTTCACGATCAGCCTGCAGGTAATACTTCCCGCGCGAACACCCCACGAGCAGAACAGTGCACAGCACTGCACAGCTCAATTGTCTCAACCAACTCTCTATGCGCGACGGTTTCATGGAACACGCCTCGCGGGGTAACGGGCGCTCTCGTGACAGGTATCCACGACCCCGTGCACAGGGATGTAACGTGGTGCCTCTACCGACTGAATCGACTGAGCAGGCTGTAAATCTTTAACGAAAGCATGGAATAGGAAAGTTAAGTTGTTTATACGACCTGGGGAAAAATAAACCCATTCAGGCCGCAAGGTCACTCCAACCGATACATCTTATCTGTGTGAGTGCGTCAACAGATAAGGGCAAGTATGTTTGAAAACCGGATGAAACATCCAAAGAGTTGGGGTGTGATCCTCTGCTGCGCGGTTGTTCTCCTAGGCATGCGGACTCTTTCTGCTGAGATTGGTTTGACCAGCCAACCAGAGCCACTCGGATATCCAGGCTCTATTGATGACCCGGCTGATGCCCTTGCTGAAGAAGAAGCGGGTAGTATCTGGGCGCCACCCAAACGAGCTGATGATCTTCAAGTACCCGCCGGTTTCGACCCTGTCCGAAGTAATGGTTTTTCTGAAAACCCAAGAGATCTTCTTACATGTTTTAAGGAGCCAGCCCCGGCTTCACATTGTGACCGAAATATTGTTGACCGACATTGGATGGGCCCTGGTGAACTTGCCTACCACAAGGCACCAAATCACAAGCCATGCACGAGAGACCACACACGTGTTTTTCGTACTGAGTTTCCCGGACGTCTCTGGTTTTCAACTGAGTATCTTGTCTGGGCCACAACCGGGCAGGCTGTTCCTCCACTTGTAACCAGCAGTCTTGCCGGCACACCAGACGCGGATATCGGTGTCATTGGTTTACCAACAACACGTGTTCTTTTTGGGGGAACCAACTTTGAAGGACCTATGCGATCTGGTGCTCGACTCACAGCTGGATTCTGGTTCACACCACGGCAGGAACGCGGCATTGAAGCATCCTGGTTTGGTCTCGCTATTGCTAAAGAGTCTTTCGGCCTTTCAACGAATGGTGGAACTTCTTATCTGGCGCGACCTTATATCGATGCAACAAATCCGCCACAACAAGACGCCGTTATTATTCCTTTACCCGGGCCGCCCACATTTCCTCCTGCTGACCCCGCACTTCTTGACCAGACCGTTGGAGCGTTACTCGAGAGTCAATTTGGAAGTGTTGATGTTCTTTTCAAAACCAACAGAACACAGGGTGAAGACTTTCATAGGCGGTACTTGGTTGGTGGATTTCGATATCTGATGCTTGAAGATCGACTTGCTGTGAATATGACATCAAGTGTTTCACCGGAAAGTACAACTGTCTCTGACTCCTTTCGGACGCTGAATCAGTTCTACGGAGGAGAATTTGGCATGGTTGAAAAGTGGTGGCGAGACCGATGGTCACTCCAGGTTCTTGGCAAAGTTGCCCTCGGAGCAACAACGGTGACGACTCACATCAACGGGTCGACAACAACAACGGAAACTACGACGGGAACGACAACAACCTATCCGGGTGGCGTGCTGGCGCAGGCAACCAATCCAGGAAATGAGCAATCACTTTTTGCGGCCGCAGGTGAATTTGGTGTGACGGCTGACTATGCCATCTGGTCACAGTTTCGACTCTCTGTCGGATACTCACTGATTTACTGGACGACGGTTGGTCGAGTCACTGATCAGATCGATCCATCTGTCAACCCGACACAATTTGGTGGTGGAACACTTGCGGGAACACCTGAGCCGAGCTTCAATCTATCGACAACTGGCTTCTGGGCTCAGGGTATCAATGCCGGACTTGAGTACCAGTTCTAATCACAGAACAACACCTCGATGTCATTTAGTTAAGCTATTCAAACGTTTTTCAATCCCGCTCAACGCAACCAGCTCACAACGCACTGGCATGGTCCCACAAAACTGAATACTGCAGTTGAAAACCTAGTCACGGTAAGCGAAGACCAGTTCGAAACAGAACACGCCAGATACACCCGGACTCATCCCACCGGCTTCCCATGGGCTCGTAACTTGACCACAACATCCCGGCCAAGAATGCCCCGCATCTTGTAGGCAAGTGTTGGTTTCCTATCGAGCAGCTTGTTCAGACTTTCCTGAGACCAGGCTAAGACCTGGCTTGCTTCAGTGGCGACAACATCAGCCGTTGCTCTTTCGCCAGAAAGAAAACTCATTTCACCAACGAATTGTCCTGGCTCATTGCGAGCTATGATTTCGCCACCGGACCGCACTTCAAGAGCTCCTCGCTCAAGCACCTGAATGTCATGAACCACCGAATCACGCTGAATTATCATTGTTCCAGCTTCAATTTCACGCCACTCGCCTCGTTTCAGCAATTGGCGAAATTCACCTGGGGTTAGTTCAGAGAAGACTTTGTCGTAGAGTTTTTGTGCTATCCCATCCATGCGCCGCGGCCGCCGCTCCCGTAAAAGAATACCAATCTGGATAAGGTTCACCGTAATGAACAGTGCGTTCCAGCCGATTGGTGCCCAGAGGATATGGTCACTGCAGTTGCAATAAAATGGAAGAAGTGACAAACCCGCAAATATTGTCAGCACTCGTAACCAGAGAATATCACGAACAAGATATGACGTCAGGTACAGAACGTTTGCAACATGCACCATGTCATCAACACATGGGCAGTACAGCGTGAGCAGAAATAAAACAGCTGGATCCATCAACAACGCCTCTTCCCCCCTCTACATTCCATACGATGCAATTGGCCACATCGGGTCAACTGCAACGCTTTCGATTCAATTCATCCTTTTCGTGCGATTCTGTAACTTCTTCTTCATCAGTCGCAATCTTAAACTTCCATCCATCAATAACCGTTCCTTCTGTTTTCAGATGTGACATCAAGAAGAACAGCCGACGTCTGGCATCTCCCTCTGGCCCTTCTGGAATATCACTGAAACGATCTCGAAGGTAGTATGGTGCCCACGCCTGTGAATAAAGCGTGGCCTTCAATCGCAACTTTCGGCAATCAAAACATTCCGGGACCGTGACGCGGTAACTGACAATATCTGTGCCCTGACCATCAGCATATTGTGGATCTTCTCCGACACCATGTGGGTGTGTCGCTTCAACAAATGCTGCTGGCATCTCACTGCTCGGCCCCTTTGCTGACCACCCGCGAGGCAGAAGCCTATTGTCTTTTGCGTCATGTGTCCGATGCAGAAAACTTGTTGTAAATTTCCCAGAAGCATTCTGAGTCAACTCTTCATAAATCTGAACCTGATTCGGACTACTGATAACACGATGGTGCGGCTGGTACGCTTGCTGTTGACGTTGCCCGTCTCCAACCTCATCAAAGAATTCTGAGGGCAATACTCGGCCGTTCTCGCCAACAATGACACCGGCACCATTTGTTAATCCTGAAGACCAGATAATCCGGTCACGTCCATAGGTACTATCCACAAGTAGAAACTCGATCCACACGCGACGAAACCCAACACCACTAGGTAGACGATGACCTGTCAGATTGGTCACTTTCACATCCGCAGCAATGGTCTGGCCCGCAGTTTCCACATTAAGAATTTCAACCGTAGCTGTATTTTTCTGTGCATTTTGGACGTAGTTGTCGATGGCAAAGTGAATTCCTTCCACACCGGTCTCATAATCAGGCAACCGGACCCCGAGTACATCATTAAATTGCCTGAAGATCTCGAGCAGAAAGACATTCATGCCCTGAAATGTATGTCGCCGAAAACCCTTGTCACGAAATCGAACGTGGTGGTCTTCCCTCGCGAGTGCATGATCAGATTCCGGATATTCTTGGTCCTGAAGAACCGCAATCTTTGTTGCAATCTGATCAATTGAGATATCACCATCAGGACTCTCATACCCTTTGGGCATATGACACTCCTGACAGCTTCGTGATTCAGACGTCCGGCCAAATTCATCCTGAAAACTACTGTTGAGCCACTCTAAATACGTCGCCTGCTCAATCTTATGTGCAAAGCCTTGAAATTGTGGTGTCTTTTCAGATGCAAGCAACTGT
>CAXEMW010000120.1:0-10314 GCA_963997395.1 uncultured Planctomycetaceae bacterium | reverse complement strand
ATGATGAATGGTGAAGTCACAAAAAGCCTGATGAGCAAAGTGTCAGACACCGAGACAACTAAAAAAGAGACAACCAGAAACAAGGCCGCCAAAAAAGAAAACAGAGCAAAACGAAAAAACATGCAATCTATGCAGACTGGTAGTACACAAACAACTCAGAAAAAAGGCACGCAGGCCATGCAGATCACCGCAATCTATCACGCAATGCTTTCACGTCCTCCACGCGAACAAGACATGAAGCAGTGCCTCGCCGCACTTGATCAAGGGCTCGATTACGGTGACGTCGTCTGGGCTCTTTTGAACTCACGTGAGTTCATGTTCATCCAATAATTTTTACTTCACCGTCATTTACCAACGAATTGCTTAACGATCGAATCCACCATGAAGCAACTACTCAATTCACTCGACACCTTCACTCGCCGAAAATTTGTTGAACGATGTGCAGCGACATCGTTCGGCTTGAGTGTCCTCCAAGCGGCACCGCTCGCTGCCGCAGACCCGGCTGACCCAAAGCCCGCTGCCTTCGGTAAAGCAAAACGTGTGATCTGGTTGATGCTCAGCGGCGGCTTGAGTCATATCGACTCATTGGACCCCAAAGTGGGAAAATCGAAGGGACCTGCCAAAGCTATTAACACTTCGGCTGATTTCCAAGTCACTGATTTCTTTCCACAGTTTGCAACGGTGGCAGACCGCGTCTGCCTGATTCGCTCGATGGAGGCAAAGATTGGTGTCCACGCACCAGCACAATACTTCATGCGAACTGCCTTTGAAAAACGAGGCACAATTCTCCACCCCAACCTCGGAGCCTGGGGCTCCCACTATCTTGGTCGAAGCAGTGACACGTTACCATCAAGCGTGTGCATCAACCGTCGTTCAGACCAAGCCAATGGATTCTTCCCATCGAGCTATGCGCCTCTTGCGATCGGTGATCCAACTGAGGGTATTAATGATGTCAAATCTATTGGAAGTAATTCTGAGGCAAAAAAGCGACTCGCATTACTGAACGGACTCGATGCCGACTTCCGCAAAAACTTCGCCGACAAGAGGGTCAACGCGTACAACGGATTCTACGACGATGCTCTGGCATTAATGAAGAGCAAGGACTTACAGGCTTTCGATCTGTCAGGTGAGTCCCAGGAACAGCGAGAAGCGTATGGTGACAACTCATTCGGCCAAGGGTGCCTGCTCGCTCGCCGGTTGGTAGATTCTGGTGTTCGCTTTGTCGAAGTAAAGCACGATGGGTGGGATCACCATAAAGCACTTGCCGATGAAATGAGTGAAGTAGCACCAGTCTTCGACCAGGCATTCACAGCACTCATTATTGACCTTGAACAGCGAGGGATGCTCGACTCAACGCTGGTCGTTGTAGCGACAGAATTCGGCCGCAAACCCGACTTCAGTGGTGATGGACGGAGTCATCACCCCGTGTGCTTTTCAACTGTTCTTGCTGGCGGGGGCACCAAGGCTGGTTTTGTCCATGGCAAAAGTGATGATGCTGGGTATTACCCAGAAGACGATGCCGTCTCAGTAGGAGCTTTTCACGCGAGCATCGCTTACGCGGCTGGTATGGACATTGAAAAACCAGCGACTTCACCTTCCGGTCGCCCCATGACCGTCGGTGACGGAGAACCACCTATCTTGGAGCTATTCACATGAAACTAAAATTATTTGGTTCAATAACTGCTGTTGTAGTCAGCATTTTTTTCATCGACTCGGTGAGTGTTCAGGCAAAGCCAAACAGCAAAGGTGTAGACAGTGCGATTGTCGTTGGCACGCTGACACGCGTCGACTCCTCGGGCAAGGCATTTGATGTCCAGCAGACAGGCGAGAGCCTCCGCACGCTTCGCTTGGACTCAAAGTCAAAGGTCTATTTCGTGGGATTTTCAGGGAAAAGCAAGCAGGAACCACAGGCAGGGTTTGGAGTCAAAGCCTCCTGTGGAAAGGACGGACAAATTAAGACCATCACGTTCACTCCACCAGTAGGCGAGCCGTCAACACTTGGAAAAAAGCGTCTTAGCATGACGAAGCAAGAACTTTTCAACGAGGTTGATAAAGATGGCAGCAAATCAATCAGCTACCCTGAATTCAGCACATACATTTATTACTCGCCAAAGCATGGCCCTGACTCATTTCGTAAGACGGACCAAGATGGAGATGGCATGCTTGACACAACTGAATTCAACACAGCACTCAGCGGTGTGTCCTGGTGGAAACTCTCACGAACGACACCAGACGAATGGTTCGTTCAAGCAGATGAAAATAAAGACGACACACTCTCCATCAAAGAGTTTGCCAGCATCTGTACAAGCGGCAATCATATTGAAAATATTTTCAAACGGGCCGACGGAGACAAGTCTGGCGGACTCACGCGGAGTGAAACCGAAGCATACATTCGTAGTGTCACGCATGAAGAAAAGAAAGAAAAGAAAAGTAGAAAAAAACGAAAATGAGATGAACGAGCAGGAACGCAGCCGTTTGATCGACCATGCCACAACGAATGATTCTTAATGCGCGAGCGGCCTGAAAAAGATCCGCACCTTTACCTATACGAGTAGACAGGGAGTTGAACCACGTGACCACGATACATCGACGTGTGACACAAGTAGCACTTTTTTGTTTTCTTTGCTTGCCATGCATCGTCATGGGCGCAGATAAACCGAACATTGTCATCATTCTCACAGACGACCAAGGCTATGCCGATGTCAGCTACAACCCGCACTCTCCGCCGGAAGTCAGCACCCCACATATCGATGCCCTCGCTGATTCATCCACTATCTGCACTCAGGGCTACACGAGTGGACATGTGTGTTCGCCGACTCGGGCCGGACTGATGACGGGACGGTATCAGCAACGTTTTGGAATCTATACAGCAGGGGAGGGGGGGTCCGGTGTTCCACTCGACGAAGTGTTTCTCCCTCAGCGACTCGAGCCAGCCGGTTATGTCTCTGGTGCCCTCGGCAAGTGGCATCTTGGACTCACCGAAGAGTACCATGCGATGAATCGAGGGTTCGATGAGTTCTATGGCTTCATGGGACGCGGGGCACATCCATACTTTGACCACTCAGACATGAGTCATCCCATTTATCGTGGCCTCACACCCATCAAAGAAGAAGGGTACCTCACCACTCGCATCACTGAAGAGGCAGTCGACTTTATCGGTCGACACAAAGACGAACCGTTCTTTCTTTATGTCGCTTACAACGCGGTGCACGCGCCACCCGAGGCTCCTGAAGAAGATATCAAGCAGGTCACCGGAGACGAAACACGCGACACTCTTATGGCCATGATCAAGCACCTCGACATGGGAGTAGGGGAGATCGTGAACTCGCTGAAGAAGCACGCCTTATTTGACAACACGCTGCTCATCTTTCTTACCGACAACGGTGGCTCCGGTACCATGCACGCAAACAATGCACCGCTGCGTGGTTTTAAGCAGATGGACTACGAGGGCGGAATCCATGTCCCGTTTATTGTGTCGTGGCCAGCTGAATTAGAAGGGGGAAAAAAGTGTGACGTCCCCATGTGGTCAATCGACCTGTTTGCTACAGCTCTTGACGCCGCTGGACTTCCCATGCCAAAGGACAAGCCTCTCGATGGAACGAGCATTTTGCCCGCAATCAAGGGTGAAACCAACAAACTCCACAATGAGTTGTACTGGAGCTCTGCAGGAGCCAAAGGAAAGTGGGCCATTCGTTCCGGAGACTGGAAACTCGTCGCAGAGAAGAATCGTATTGAGCTCTTTGATCTTCAAAAGGACCTCAGCGAAACTACCGACCTTGCTGCAGAACACCCAAAGGTAGTTTCTGAACTCACGGATAAATACAACACCTGGCTCGACGAAATGGCAGACCCGGTAAGCAATCAGGAAAAACGCTGGAATCCTGATGCCGGTGCACCAGCCAAGAAAATGTCAAAAGAAGAGAAGAAAGCCGCACGCGAAAAACGTAAAACTGAAAAAATGACAGAAGGTACTTAAATTGGTTGCTCAAAATATCTTTCTGTTGCTGTTCCTGGCTGCCTCCTTCATGACGATGTTTGGCTCATCACACGCCCAGTCGCGAGACAAGCGAGCCGATCCAATCAAGGAACTGATTCTTGAGGGCGAGACTTTCCTAGTCGATGATCGCCCTGCGTTTATTCTTTGGCCAAGCCAGGAAAAACGATCAAGACCTCAGCCATGGATCATGTATTCACCGACGCTACCCCGCCACCCTGACGTTCATGAAAAGTGGATGCACCAACAATTTCTTGACGCGGGTGTTGCAGTGGCTGGTATTGATGTTGGTGAAAGCTATGGGTCGCCGGAGGGTCGCAAGCACTTCTCAGCTCTCTACAGGGAACTGACGACCAAACGAAACTTTGGTGCCAAACCATGCCTGCTTGGCCGGAGTCGAGGCGGGCTTTGGTCGAGCAGCTGGGCAATTCGCAACACGAACAAGGTTGCCGGAATCGCTGGAATTTATCCGGTTTTTGATTTGACGACGTATCCAGGAATGAAGAGAGCGGCTCTCGCGTACAAGATGTCTGAGGAAGATTTAGCCGCGGCAATCAAACAACATAACCCGATTGAGAAAGTTGGAGTACTTGCCAAAGCAAAAATTCCTATTTTCCTTATTCATGGTGATGTCGACAACGTTGTTCCCATAAAACAGAATTCTGCGCGAGTGGTGAAAATTTATAGGAACTCCCCTGGTGCGAAACAGCTTGTGGAGTTGGACGTGGTTGCAGGGCAGGGCCACAATTTTTTTGAAGGATTTTTCACTAGTCAAAAACTCGTTGATTTCACCATTAAGCACGCGAAGTCTGGTGCAAAAGCAACGTCGCCCAGGAAACTCGTGCCGGCTCCCGAAGGTGTTGACGTTCTACGCGATGTCACATTCTCAACAGTTGGCGAACAGGAACTCCAGCTTGATCTCTATCGACCCAAGAAAGCCTCGGGTACGCTTCCGGTTGTTGTTTGGGTGCACGGAGGCGGTTGGAAGAATGGCTCCAAAGACCGATGCCCAGCGGCGTGGTTGGCTGCTCACGGTTTTGCTGTTGCCAGCATAAATTACCGTTTAACGCATGAAGCTCAGTGGCCCGCTCAAATCGACGATTGCCGCGCAGCAGTACGCTGGCTGCGAGAAAACGCAAAAACATTGAATCTCAACCCCGATCGAATCGGGGCATGGGGAAGTTCAGCCGGCGGTCACCTGGTAGCTCTTTTGGGAACACTCGACCCACCTGATAGCGAAGGAACCTCGAGCCAAGTTCAGGCGGTCTGTGACTGGTTTGGTCCAACAGACCTCCTAACCATGCCACCAAATACAATCTCAGAAACCAGAACCGAAGCCGACATAGCACAATCAAACGGTGCAAAGTTGCTTGGCGCGACGGTCCGAGACGTACCGGCATTAGCCAAACAAGCGAGCGCTCTGTATCAGGTTTCAGCAGACGACCCACCATTTCTGATTATGCATGGCGAAAAAGATCCTGGTGTTCCGCTATCACAAAGCCACCGATTGCATGAAAAACTTCTGACTGCTGGAACACAATCGGAACTCAAAGTGATAGCGAACGCCGGGCATGGCGGCAAGGAATTTCAAACACCTGAAGCGAAGCAATTGGTGCTGGATTTCTTTTCAAAAACATTAAAAGACTAGCGATTTCTCAAACTGTGTATCAGTTGATCCTACTGCCATTGAATCACTGAACACCAAATCCAAAATTCACCAGTTCGTCACACAGCAAAGGCACTTCTTCATGAAACGTTTCTTCTCATTTTCAATTCTCTTTTCGTCAGCAATGTTTGCTCATGCGGCTCTGGGACAGCGTCCGAACATTATCATGTTTCTGATCGATGATCAGAACCCGTCAAGTATTGCCACGTTTGGGGGCGACACGTACACGCCAAATCTCGACCGCATGGCAGAGGAAGGAATGAAATTTACCCGGGCGTATGTGAGCAGTTCGGTGTGCACGCCTTCCCGATATACCTTCCTGACTGGTCGGTTTGCTGGAAACTCGTATAGCAAAAGGTACATTGACGAAGTTGGTGGGAAAGAAAACCAGGGCCTCCCCAATTTCAATGTTGCACTCGAACGCGACAATATGAACGTGGGTAATGTTCTCCGTGAGGCTGGCTACACCACTGGGTTTGTTGGAAAATATCATCTCACTTCGAAGCTTGATTTCCCGGAGTTCTACAAAGGTAAAAACGGATGGATCGACATTCCAAAAGACGCGAGCCCCGGCCCTGAGACCTCGGCTCAGTTCAAACACAATGAACGCTGGATGCGACGTTACCTCCAAACGCTGGGCTTTTCCTGGGCGAAGAATGTCTACCCGGAAAACATTCATAGCCCCTATTCATCACACAACCCGGAGTGGACGACGGTGGCAGCTTTGGAATTCATTGAAGAGAACAAGGACGGGCCTTTTTATCTCCATCTATGCAGCACACTCCTCCACGGGCCCGATAAGTCCTGGCGAAAATCGATGGATCATCCACTCATAACTGGAGAAGGAGAAGTAAAAAGTCTGCCTGAGGTGATGACACCGCGAGCAGAACTTCTCAAAACAATTGCGGAAAAAGGTTTTGATCCTGACAGCCATGTAGCTGGTGAGGCGTGGATCGATGATTCACTTGGAGCAATCCTTCGAAAACTCAAAGAACTTGGAATTGATGACAACACACTGGTCATTTTTGCACCAGATCACGGCCGTGACGGCAAGGCGTCCGTCTTTTCGCATGGTGGTTGTAAGGTGCCCATGATCATGCGTTGGCCAAACGGAATCCCAGCAGGCCAAGTGTGTGACGAACTCGTGCAGAATATCGATCTTGCACCAACATACTTCGAACTCGCTGAAGCAAAAAAACCAGACTCCTACCACATTGATGGAACAAGTCTTACTCCACTTTTCAAAAATGGAAAAGCAAGCGGCTGGCGAGATCATCTGTACCTTGAAATGGGAGCAGCCAGGGCGGCCGTCACGAAAGACTGGTCCTACATTGCCGTTCGTCACACGAAAGAACAGATTGCCACAATCGAGAAAGCCTCGCCACAGAACCTACCAAAAGCGCTATCTTATATCGGACGGTTGGGCATTGGAGTAAGAGGGGCAGACCACCCTGCGTTCTTTGATGAAGACCAACTGTATAACTTGGAAACTGACTCGAAGGAAATGCAGAACTTGGCGAATGACGAGAAACAGGCTGATCGCTTAAGAGAAATGCGTGCGCTCATGCAGCATGACCTCGAAGCAATTGGTCGTCCTTTCGGAGAGTTTATCCCTGGGCATAACACCTCCCCTCCGGGTCAGATCAACGAACAGCTTGCACTCGTCAAGCAAATCGAAATCCAAGGAAAAAAAATCACTGTCCCGGAGATGCTGCGAGGTAAGACTGGAGACATCAATCAGCCAGCCCCTGCCAGTAAGACAGAAAAAAAAGCAAAGCGGGAAGCCCGCAAAAAAGCTCGGGAACAAGCCAAATCAAACAGCCAAAAAAGCTCTGAAAACTAGCTCATCCACGCTGCCGCTTATTTCGTTTCAGACTATTGCTTGCTTCATGCCGCACGATTGAGTTATGGACAAGTCGTCTGACACGAAACGAGGGAAAGGCCGACAGACACGCTACAATTACCGTTTTGTGTTTGAACCAATTGCGAGAATGACAAAGTACTTACTGAACACCCCCTCAATGACTACGCACATGGCACGCATCCCACTTCCGATTTTTCTTTTTCTGACCGTATGCCTTGTACCGCATGCCGTATTCGCTGAAACGAAGCAAGAAAGCCAAGCACGTCCGAATATCATCTTACTAATGGGTGATGATCATGGCTGGGAAGAAACTGGCTACCACGGACACCCGTATGTGAAAACGCCTTTCCTTGATGAAATGGCGACATCTGGACTTCGACTGGAAAACTTTTATGCACAACCAGTCTGTTCGCCCACGCGCGGTAATGTCCTGACCGGGAGACACCCCAACCGCTACGGGACGTTCACGCCAGGGTGTTCGATTCGACCAGAAGAGATCACCGTCGCTCACCTTCTCCAGAAAGCTGGATACGCGACTGGACATTTTGGGAAATGGCATGTCGGCCCTGTCAAAACAGCATCACCGACGAACCCAGGAGCAATGGGGTTTGATGAATGGCTCTCGCACGACAATTTTTTTGAATTAGATCCGTTCCTGTCTCGAAATGGCGGGCCGCCCAAAAAGTTCTATGGCGAGAGTTCCGAAATCCTGATTGATGAAGCAATCAAATATATTGAAAAGAAACAACTGGAGGACGTCCCGTTCTTAACAGTCATCTGGTTTGGCTCACCCCATGAACCATACAGCGGCATGGAGACAGATTTACTTCTTTATAAGGATCTACCAAAAAAATACAGCGAGACGATGGTGAGGTTGACTTCCAATACAACCGGAAAGCAGGTCAAGCGACCTTTGCGTGACGTTTTGATTGAACGCTACGCAGAAATTACAGCCATGGACCGATCAATCGGGAAGCTACGCAATGCACTCAAAACGCTCGGCATCAAAGACGACACCTTGCTGTGGTATTGTGGAGACAACGGTATTCCACCAAGCGGCCTGAGAGAGTCCCGTTTCAGAGGACTCAAAGGAAAACTCTACGAGAACGGCATTCGGGTTCCTGGAATCATTGAGTGGCCCGCTGGGATACCCGAACCACGCGTCGTCACAGTGAATGCCGTCACAGCGGACATTCTTCCAACTTTGTGCCAGTTGACTGGTGCAACACCACCAGACGTTCCTCTCGATGGCATTAATCTTGTGCCACACTGGCAAGGAACGAAGAACGAGCGTGGCGAGGCGATCAAGTTCTGGTCCTTCAAGGCAGATTATGACAAATCAGCAAAGCCGTACATCGACCCGGAACTCCAAAAAGGCACGACGCCGACCGTGAAAGAAAAGGACGGGCTCTTGACTCGTACTTTCAAAAATTTTCACCACCCAAAAATAAGGGAACAGGATTTTACGGGCGCGAGAGCAATTCTGACCGACGACTACAAATTAGTCATTGATGGAGAAAAAAAGACAGGAGTCGAACTTTTTGATCTGAAGAAAGACCCGGGTGAGGAAAACAACCTCGCCGAAGTTCATCCTGATATTGTTCAGACGCTGTCAAATCAACTCCATGACTGGCAGAGCAGTGTCTTGAATAGCCTTATGGGCCGAGACTACGGAGATACCGGCACTCAATAAAGCGGATTGGTCTGCAGACTGAACTGTCTTGCGATCTGGATTATTTAAAAAATTATTGCCTTCGTCTTTTCCGTTTGACCTTCTTCGGGGCAGGCTTTTCGGCATTCACTTGCGCCAAATAGTCGAGCAGCCGTTTTTCCATTGCATCGACTCGTTCCGGATGGTCCTGCGCCAAATCGTGTCCGTGCTCCGTTGGGTTCAGATGAACGCGATAGAGCTCACGCGTATCGATCATGCCCTGCGGCGTCCACTTTACGAACAATTTGTATTCACCTTCACGGATGGCTGATTCCAGGTAACGCCCAGGCCTGTGAAAAATGAGAGCGTTGCCTGGACGCTGCACGGCTTCCGTTGCTGGATCATGAAGCACCGGACGAAAACTAACTCCGTCAATCTCGTCACCAAGCGAGCCGGTCCCTCCAGCGAGTTCGAAAAATGTTGCTAGGAAGTCATAGCCCGCGACCGGAACATGACTCACTGAACCAGCATGCACCCCTGGCCCTCGCACAATGAAGGGAACACGGATCCCTCCCTCATACAGACTGTGCTTGGCACCAGTAAGGGGATGATTGGTTGGCAGTCGATTTGTATCCCCACCAGGAACCGTGCCACGTCCTCCATTGTCTGCAGTAAAAACCACGTATGTGTTATCAGCAATCTGAAGTTCATCGAGTGTGTCCAGCAGGCGGCCAACACCTTTGTCAAGTTCTTCCATCATGGCGGCCCACGCCTGTGGATACCCCCGATCAGGAACACCTTTGGCTTTGTATTTGGCTAATACTTTTTCAGTGCAGACCACCGATAGATGCTGTGCATAGTAACTGGCCTGCACGTAGAAGGGCTTATCAGCTTCTGCCTGCTCTCTGATAAACGCAATCGCACGGTCCGTCATCGACGGCGTCCGTTTGGCATCCTTGTTGTCGATAAAGTGCGGCGGCCCGTCGTCGTGCGAGCCTTTCACGCCAAGCGTATTCGGCATTCCGCCGGTGCCATTGCCTGTCATCCCATCGCTGGTGTGGTAACCGCACTCTTCTGGTGTTGAAATCATCTGCTCACCCCATTTCCCAAAATGAGCACACCGGTAGTTTGGATTTGCA
>CAXEMW010000119.1:0-10314 GCA_963997395.1 uncultured Planctomycetaceae bacterium | reverse complement strand
GCTGTAACACCAAGTACATTTCCATCACGACGTAGCATTGCAAAGCCATCTCGAAGCATCACGGGCTCACCGGCAATCGTTCCGCCTGGATACTCCTCTACAATTGTTCTGATCGCATCAATTGTTTCTCCGATGCGTCCTTGCTGAATGTATGGGTCTTCTTGTGTGTCACTTAGAACACATATGACGGCTGCAGTCTTTCGATCTGTGCCAACTGCGTATCCTTCCATAAGCTTTACGAGGTTTTCAGCAGTCTGGTTTGTGTCGGTGTGAATGATGCCAGGTCCAAGTGGCGTGGTTGCTAAACTTGTTGTGGTGTGCACATCAGGGATTTGAGACAACCGTTTTGTGAGTGCATCGAGTCGAGAAAATCCTGCTGGTTGAAATAAATTAGGCTCATCATAGACGGCCAGTACAACAGAACTTGCACCAAATGTTCTGCCAAGTCGATGGAACGGAGGAAGTGCAGAATCACTTCGGTCAAACATCGCATCAATTGACTGGGAGTATTCCAAATATCTGGATCGCTCAACTGATATCAGACCAATTGCAACACCAAGAAGCATGAAAATGAGCCGATGCCTGACAAGTGAGCGAGATAGCCCACAAGAAAGACTGGTTAATTTTGAATGTGCAAAAGGCATTCTGGCTTCGCTCTGAATGAGACTGAATCGCCTAGTTTACCGGGTCGGTTCGCCTAATCCTCCAGATTTTCTCCAAATTTGCGACACCTTGACCGGAATTTTGGCAGAACCTTATAGTCCCGCTCCTATTTGTATTTTCCCAATTAGCCGTGCCTTCGTGGCATGGGTTCAGCGGGTGCGCGTGCCTCAAAGCCTTTTTCATAGCGAACATTCCGGAGACTATCACTTTGGTCCAGGACCACCTGGAGTGAAGAGGATATTTCTATCGGCAATCCAACAACTCCCCATCGCCTCGTTGCTGGGTAGTACGGTGATCGTCTGGCTTTTGGTTTTTGGGAGCACAGTCGCGTGTTTGAGTACGGCTGATGCACAGCCACCTGCAGCTACTGATACGACTGGCGTGCTTGCGAGTCTACCTGCTCGTGGGTTAGTGGCAGCTATTGCCGAGGCTGGTCAAATCGAGGTGCCAGCAACAAATCCTCGAGAGCTTCTTAGTATTATTGCGACTCAGGCATCCCGTTGGACAGAGGGCTCCTACGATGTCTGGCATCTCACCGGTGGTGTAGAAATTTACCAAGGCCTCACTACCGTCGAATCCCGTGAGGCCGTTATCTGGATAGAGCAGCAGCCTGTACACGAGGAAACGAGTGAAGGCATTGCGAGCCCACCCGTTCGTACAGTCCTGGTTCGAATGGCGGGAAATGTTGTTGTTCAAACGAGTCTTTCCTCTGAGTCTGAAAGTGCACAAGCTGCTACCATTCATAGCGATCGCTGGTCAGGCCGGTTCGGAATCATTCGCGACCCCAAGCTTGAATTTAAAAGTGTTGTGTCGCCAGGAATTAAGCCAGCCATCTATGAGGCACCAGCACATGCTTCAACGACATCACCATCATCTGTCGAACTTGCTTCTGCCGAAGAGGAAATCGAGTCAGGAGTTGAGCCGACACAATTTACCGAATTTGGTGAAGCCAATGGCGGTGCCATTATTCCATCCAATCAACCGATTGTTGCTGGTCGGAGGCTTCGTGCTTTTCCACGGTCGAGTATGCCCCTTGCAGTGCAGTGGTTCCCGAGTCCATCGGGGCCAGAGTGGGTCGCTGTAATTACATCAGGCATCAATCTTGTTATAGACGGCGTTGACCCTGCAGGACCGCTCGATATTTCTGCTGATCGGATGGTGATATGGACTCGCGGGCAGTCACAGCCAGATCTTGGAGGAGATGCATCACAAACAGCAGATACACCGCTCGAACTGTACATGGAAGGCAATGTCGTTTTTCGTCAGGGGCAGCGTGTGATTGAAGCGGTCAGCATGTTTTATGACGTGCCTCGATCAAGCGGTGTCATTACAGGTGCCTCTGTTCTCACGCCTGTTGATAGTTACGCCGGCCTTATTCGCTTGCGAGCGGATGTACTTCGCCAAGTTGATCGGAGCCGTTTCGTAGCACAGCGGAGTGGTCTTACAACAAGTCGTATGGGAATTCCAACATGGGAGTTTCGATCTCGCGAACTCACGTTTACTGATGAGCAGGTCCCTCTTCCCGGTCCGTTCGGCATGCCCATGATTGACCCCCTCACGGGTGAGCCAGCAGTGGAACATCAACAATTTATTACAAGCCGAGGGAATACTGTAACGCTTGGTGGTGTTCCGATCTTATGGTGGCCCGTGCTCGCGACCAATGCAACGAAGCCGACGTTCTATATAAATGACTTGAAAATAAAGAATGATCAGATTCTTGGTACGCAAGTTCTAACGAGCTGGGATGCGTTTCAGGTTTTCGGCTGGCAGAATGCACCAGCGGGCGTTGACTGGGATTTCAATGTCGATTATCTCAGTCTCCGGGGGCCGGGTTTTGGTACGTCGCTTCTTTATAATCGACCTCAGTTCCTCGGTCTCGGAACACCTGCAAACGGCATTGCTGATGCATGGTTTGTTGTTGACCACGGCATTGATAATCTTGGTCTTGAGCGAAGGGACTTTACTTATCCTGGCTTCCCGAGCAACATTTTCAGAGGTCGAGCCTTCTGGAGACATCGTCAGGACCTGGTCGCAGGATGGCAGGCACGTGGTGCAATAGGCTGGATCAGCGACTTCAATTTTCTTGAGGAATATTACGAAGCAGAATGGGAAGAGGGGTATGAACAACGGACTTGGCTAGACTTGCGGCGGCCCATTGATAATCGACAGTGGCGACTGCTAACGAGTCTGCGAGTGGACCCATTTTTTACGCAAAGTGAATGGTGGCCAAGGCTTGATCATCATTGGATTGCTCAACCACTCTTGCGTGATGCCCTTTCGTGGTATGAGCATTCGAGTATTGCATATGTCCGCCAGGCTAGGCCTGCGGCCCCAACTGGTCCCACTGCAGGGCAGCAGGGGCAGGGGTATCAGTTCTGGACACTTCTTCCGTATGAAAACCAGGCGATTGGTGAGCGGCTTGTTACACGTCAGGAAATCGATCTGCCGTTTCAGGCAGGGCCTGTCAAACTCGTGCCGTACGCGCTTGGTGAACTTGGTCACTGGGGGCAAGATTTAGGAGGTTCCGACCCTCTTCAGCCACGAACACCGAGTAGTATTGACCGCGCCTATGGTCAGGTTGGTGTGCGATCGAGCTTGCCACTATGGACTGCAGATAATTCAGTCGAGAGTCGTCTTTGGAACCTTCACGGATTAGCCCATAAAGTTATCTTTGAAGCTGAATTCTCCTATGCGAATTCGACACAGAACGTAGACCAATTTCCTCTCTATGATCAGTTGGATGACGATACGATCAATCAGTATCGGCGTAATATTGCTTTTTTTGATTTCAATAATACCCAATCACCTTTGCCATCACCAAATGCCTACTACGCCCCATCGCCATTTGACTTTGCTGGTTCAGGAAGAGGGCCTAATAATGGTCGATATGACCCGCGTTCATATGCCATTCGACGCGGAATTGGTAGTTGGGTGACCGGGCCTAGTGAGGTGGTCAATGACCTGACGGCCTTCCGAGTCGGTGCTCGTCAACGCTGGCAGACCAAGCGAGGTCCATATGGTGACCGCAGAATAGTTGACTGGGTTGTCTTTGATATCGATGGTGAGTTCTTCCCGACAACGAGCCAGAATTTTGGTCAGGTCCTTGGGCTCTGGCAATACGATTTCCGCTGGCACGTTGGCGATCGTACAACCATCCTTTCGACTGCTGATGTTGATTTTTTCACCGGCGGTCAGCAACTCTATACCGTTGGTGCTCTCCTGAATCGTTCAGCTCGTGGGAGTCTCTATATGGGGTATCAATCATTTGGTGGTCCTATCAACGCCAGTGTGCTTACTGGTTCGTATACGTATCGGATGAGTCCAAAGTGGGCGAGTTCATTTGGGTCGTCAGTGGACCTTACGGGAGCAAACATCGGCCAACGCTTCCAGCTTGTTCGAATAGGCGAATCGTTCTTGATGAGTTTTGGATTTAATGTTGACTACAGCCGTAATAATGTTGGTGTGACGTTTGCCATTGAGCCACGGTTCCTGTCGGGCACTCAGTTCGCTGGTAGCGCTGGACCGTCTGACTCAGCTGCTGGAACCTCTGCATTTGGTGGTGCACCAGGTGGTGCGCCGATCGCTGGAGCGTATGGGCTCGAATAATTTTGTTGACGTGTAACCCAGAAGTGCCAGCCAACAAAAATAATCGTGAGCAGAAGATACGCAGTCATCAATTCAAAAGGGCTACGGCCGTTAGACTCAGTTGGCAAAGTCCCAATCGCCCACGGAAAAAACATCCTGCCATCAGCAAATGGAGAATGAATGATCCCGAAAAGGGTAAGTGTTGCAGCAGAAGCGCACCATGTGGCTGCTCGAATCATTTTTCGGTCAATAAGCGCAGCAGTCATACCCGCCCATACTAAACTCGTAATGATGAAGCCGGAAGCAAGGATCCTGAGACTGTAGAGTTCGATCGCTAGTTGGCCTTCTGGAGCTGCGCCTGCGGCCACAAGTTTATTAGTCTGAATGACAACAAGAGCAGCAAGCGCGGGCACGCATGCGATAGCTACAGCCGGGTAATGACGTTTTGGTGTGGCTTCGAAGCTTTGAGCAGAGATTTCAAGGCCAATGAAAATCAAGATTGGAAGAATCGCTGGGGCAGGAATGAGTTCGTAGAGCAGTGCAAAGGACCCAGTCAGTCCAGCGAGGCCAATAAAAAGGGCAGTCGCCAGTGTGTAGGCCGCCCGACCACCCATAGCCTTGTATGCCGGATGACCAATATATGGCGTGGATTGGATGACTCCACCGCATATCCCTGCAACAAGGGTTGCGAGTCCCTCAATTGCAATAACACCTCGTGTGTCATATTCATCACCGGCAGCAGCGGCACTCTCTGTACAGTCAATGCCACCAATAACAGTTCCGAGAGCAAATGGGATGACAATGGGCAAATATTTGAAGGTTAATGGCCATGCTGTGATCCATGTGAATTGAAAGACGTCCAGCCAGCCAGTTGGCCAAAGTGCTGAGAGAGGATCGAAACTGGCATGGGGTCCACTTGATGGTAACCAGCCGAGAAATTGGCCAACAGCAGCGATTGAGCCACCAACAACAAGAGCAGCAAGAGCACCAGGAATACGCCAAGGAAGGGGGACTTGTGCTGTAAGGCTTGCCAATACAATACCCAACGAGACAAGGCCTATGACCGGCTGAGAAAACAACTCAACAAACGGCAGGAAGCTAATGAGCGCCAGCGCGATCGCAGCAAGGCTCCCGAGTAATGCTGCTCGAGGGATCAGTTGACGTACCTTTGAGGCAACAGGAGCACAGCAAAGTTTGAAGACGCCACTTGCAACTATGCAGCACATGCCAATGTGCCATGCCTGGCGAGCTGCGTCAGTCTCAGATAAACCATTTCCGGTTGCTTCTAGGTAGGCTGGTCCGATTACAAAAAAGACCATTCCGAATGTGCTCGGCGTATCCAACCCTAAGGGCATTGCCGTGATATCACTTCGATGAGTCTGCCTTGCAAGACGAATTGCCATCCAGGTAAAAAGCAGGTCGCCAACGATAACGCCAAGAGCAGTTCCAGGAACAAAATGTGATAGTGCAAATTCAAGTGGATAATTGAAGACGGTCACCAACAATGACACGGCAAGTGTCAAATCGGCCAAATTGTCAAGCGATAGGCCGAAAAAAGCATTAGTGTCACCGCGTGTTGCCCAGCGATAGTGAGTGGATGGCGACATAGAAGATCTCTTAGATGACTGGATTTTTAGGTCTGTAGATACCCCTAACCGTCTGTTTAACCTGATGGTCGCAGCCGGTAACGCTTCGGACTATACTCGGTTTGAGTTAAAAAACGAGTAGAGGCTCTTTTTCATGGCATCAGCAGGGGCAACTTATTGCGGGCTCTCCTCTATAAAATAAAATTGGTGAACTGAGCCGAACCAGAAGACAACCTTCCGCGTAGTAAAAAATGGATATTGACCAGCCATCTTCGGAGAGAATCCATCCACTCGGTGGGGGAGTGCCTCTTCATGGTGAGACGGCTGGTGATACTACAGGCCGTCAACGTCCCCCGGCGGAAGAGCCGTCCGATGAGCAACTTTTCAAGACTTTTTGTGACACCGAAGATACCGGCGCCTACGAGGTGTTGGTTTCACGTTATGAACGAGAGCTATTTAGTTATCTGCGCCGGTATGTTGGGAGTGCTGAGATGGCAGAGGATGTTTTTCAGGCAACATTCCTGCAGATCTATGTCAAGCGGGATCGGTTCGAAGTGGGAAGGCGGTTTCGTCCGTGGCTGTATACGGTTGCAACGAATCAGGCCATTGATGCACAACGACGAAACCGACGGCATCGCATGGTAAGCCTTGATCAACGGGCGGGTAATGATGAAGAGGGAGACTTAATGTCAGTTGTGTCGTCGGCAGGTCCGACGGCAGTTGAAAATCTTGAAGACGAGGAAGCGAAAGAATGGGTGCGTGGAGCCGTAGACGACTTGCCGGAAACACTCCGAGCGGCGTTGATCTTAGTGTATCACCAAGGATTGAAATATCGCGAAGCTGCTGACGTTCTCGGAATACCTGTTGGAACCGTTAAGAGCAGGCTCCATGCAGCGTTACTAAAACTTAACCGTGCATGGACAAGCACTGATCAGTCGGAGTTAAAGGCATGAAGGAACAATTCGCCAGTCATCAACGAGTCAAGCACAGCAAAAGTCGAAGTTGCTTGTCGCCAACGGAGGGAAGGGTGGCATGCGTCAAGATTTAATTGGCTATTTGCTGGATAGTGTGGATGAGGACGAACGGGCGGAGATAGAATCGGCACGTCAAAGTCCAGAAACAGCGAGTAAAGTTGAGCACGAGCTTGCAATGCTTGAACGTGCGTTGAGGCCGCTGGAACGCGACCGAGGTGTCATCTCTCCACCATCTGGTTTGGCAGAACGAACAATTGCTGCAGTGAAGCAAGCTGCAGCTGATAAGAGACCAACACTTTCGGAAACGGCAGAATCTGATTCCATCATTCGGCCACGAGTTTGGCTTGATCGCGTGATCCTCACCGCAGCGTCTCTTGCGGCGATCATTCTTTTGGCTCCCCTATTGCTTGAAACGATGGAAGATGCCAGGGCTACCAGAGCCCAACAGAATCTACAAAAGGTAGCAACGGCTCTTCAGGGATATGCCGATGCTCACAGCATGTATCCGACGCCGCCTAGTGAAGGGCCACTGTCACGCGCAGGGCTTTATGCTCCTACACTCGTATCAGAGCATAGGATTCGCCCTGATGATGGCTTGCTCGTGTACCCCGGATCATCACTCAACCGGGATGGAGATTTTCAGGTGCCTTCAAAGGAAGAGCTCGAAGCAGCTATTGGTACAGAAAAATTCGAAAAGTTAATTGAGGTTATGGGAGGTGATTACGGCTATACACTCGGCTATCGTGATGAATCTGGTCGTTTGAAGCCGAATCGCAACCAGCAACGAAGCCATCATCCGATCATGGCAGATGCCCCTGACGCGAGCGGGAAGCAAAGTAGCAACCATCCCGATGGAGCTCATCATATTGTGTACGAGGATGGTCATGTCGAGCGAATCTGGGTTACAAGCTCGACTCTTGATAAATTACATAAGGACGATCATTTGTATCTGAACAACGATGGGAAAATTGCTGCTGGAAAAGATGCGGAAGATGCAGTTATCGGTGATTCTCATCACCAGCCCTAGTGGTAGAGTGAGTCTCGTTGTTGCTCGTCACTGAGGAGGGCTTGCCTCCTCAGTTGGCATGTGGCAGCGTGATCGAGAAAGATATTTATTTACGCACGAGATCTCGTGCTGCAGTGACAACGGCTTCAGTAGTTATGCCAAAGTGTTCGAACAACTTCTTGGCCGGGCCAGAAGCACCGAATCCATTCATGCCGATGAATGTGCCTTTCTGACCGATCCACCTTTCCCAGCCAAATCCTGAGGCAGCTTCACATGCTACTCTCGCTGGAATGCTCGCTGGAAGAACGTGCTCACGGTACTCTTGGTCTTGCTCGGCAAAGAGTTCCCAGCACGGAAGACTCACGACTCGAGTTCGAATACCCTCTGAGTCAAGAATGTCAGCTGCATCAAGGCAAAGTGGTATCTCACTACCGGTTCCGATGAGAATGCATTCAGCCTCGCCTCCTGTAGCTTCCTTTAAAATGTACCCCCCCTTTGTAACGCCGTTCGCTGGCCCAAGATTGGTTCGGTCGAGTGTTGGGAGATTTTGTCGTGAAAGTACCATGACGGCTGGCTGTTTTGGGTTCAGTAATGAACTCCGATACGCCTCTGCAACTTCGTTGGCATCGGCCGGCCGAAAAACATTTAACCCAGGGACAGCTCGGGCACTCGCAAGATGTTCAATAGGCTGATGAGTGGGACCGTCCTCACCAAGACCAATTGAATCATGCGTAAGAACATAAGTGACACCAAGTTCCCCTAAAGCAGAAAGTCGAAGGGCTGGTTTGAGGTAGTCAAAGAATACAAAGAAGGTTGCGGCATAAGGCCGCAGGCCGCACAAAGCCATGCCGTTGCAAGCAGCAGCCATGGCGTGCTCGCGGATACCAAAGTGGAAGTTGCGCCCGCGGAGGTTCTCGGGCCCAAAGTCACCTGCACCAGGAATGAGAGTCATCGTCGATGGTGCAAGGTCAGCTGAGCCACCTAAGAACCATGGGATAGTAGTGCTAAGACTCTGGAGAACTTTTCCTGACGAGACACGACTAGCCAGTCCCTTTGCGTCAGTCGCAAATTTTGGAATTGCATCTGCCCAGCCCTCTGGTAACTTTCCAGCCAGCATACAGTTCAGTTCCTTCGCGGCGGTCGGTTCGGACGAGGCTAATTTTTGATGAGCTGTCTGCCATGAGGCATTCGCGTGTTGACCGCGTGCACCTATCAAGCCTTGGAAATGTTCCGCAACTCCATTTGGAACATGGAATGCCTCTTGTGTAGGCCAATCATAAGCTTCTTTCGCCCCAGCGATCTCATCTGGTCCAAGCGGAGCACCGTGAGATGAATGAGAACCAGCTTTTGTTGGTGCGCCAAAGCCAATGACGCTTTTGACGACGATCAGGGTAGGTTTCTCAGTTTCGTGCTTAAACGCTTGAAGAGCACGACTCAGGGAGGATGCATCGTTCGCGTCGTCAACATATTCGACTCGCCACCCAAATCCTTCGAATCGACGCCCAACGTCCTCACTAAATGCAAGGTCGGTTTCACCCTCGATGGTTATTTTATTGTCATCGTAAATCCAGCAGAGGTTTGCCAGTTGAAGATGGCCAGCCAGTGACGCAGACTCACTTGCAACCCCCTCCATCAGATCACCATCACTGCACAGCACATATGTATCAAAATCAAACAGTGTTGCATCAGGACGATTGTATTGTGCGCCTAGCCATCGAGAGGAAATAGCCATGCCAACTGAGTTTGCACATCCTTGGCCAAGCGGTCCTGTTGTTGTTTCAACGCCTACAGCCAAATGGTGTTCTGGATGTCCGGCACAAACACTGTCGAGTTGACGAAATCCCCGAATGTCATCAAGGCTGACCGCTGGAATCTTGTTCGCTTCAGTGTTTGGTCTGCCCTGTCGTACGCCCGCGAGATGAATCAGGCTATATAGCAGCATTGAGGCATGCCCACACGAAAGAACGAAACGGTCACGATTCGGCCAACTCGGATCAAGGGGGTCGTACCGCAGAAAGTCTTTCCATACCGTGTAGGCAACTGGGGCAAGCGCCATTGGGGTGCCAGGGTGCCCGCTTTTTGCAGCCTCCACAGCATCCATCGATAACGTTCGGATTGTGTCAATTGCAAGTTGATCTATGTCAGTGAGTGTTGGTGTATCTGAGCTAGGCATGAAGTGGCTTTCAGGCGTGGAGTGGTGTGTTTAGGTGTCACAATCAGGCTTGTAATAAATTCGTAGCGTACGCTGGAACGCGAACTACTATAAGCGATAATGCTCATGGTGACGACAGATACCGCTTATACGCGGTATCAAGTTCTTCTGGGCTTCTCTCGCAGAGTTTCCAGAGCGTTTCCTGCTCGGCTGTTCCGCGGTACAGCTGAACGAGGTATTCGATAAAAGCGTTTCGGTAACGGCCGCGTTCACCATTCATAAAAAAGTCTGCGAGACCGGATAGTTGGCTATATAGAATAAACTATAAAAGAAAATAGGATTTAATAA
>CAXEMW010000118.1:0-10428 GCA_963997395.1 uncultured Planctomycetaceae bacterium | reverse complement strand
AAAAACTATTAAACTCATCCTAATAGATCAGGCAAAAACAATGACGAACTCTTTTGTTCAAAAAGTATGGAGTGTATTTTTCTTACTGATACTCCCACTTTCTTTCCCGTGCGAAAAAGAAACTGTAGCAGCAGAGTCCCGCCCAAATATTCTTTTTATCATCACAGACGATCAGGAGCGGCGTGAATTTAACTTCCTCGAAGAAGGAAGAACAGAACACGGCCAACCTCGAAACCTGAGTCCTCATATTGATCGCCTTGCTAGGGAAGGCGTGGTCTTTTCAAATCAATACGTGACCAGCCCCGTCTGCACACCATCACGTTTTTCTGTTCTCACAGGGAACTATGCAAGCCGATCTGCAAGTTTTCAACGGAATGTCGATCGAGGTGAACAGGTAAACATCACATGGAATTGTCATATTGATTCCGCAACTCCCAATCTCGCGAAAACTCTGCAACAAACCGGTTACTACACCGGTGCGGTTGGAAAAAATCATGTCATAGAGGTCAAAGGTGTATCCAGAAATGACGGCCCAGCGGAAGACGCTGACCCGACTGACCCCGAAGTGTCTCAATACTATGCAGAGAAACAGGAGAAACTTGTACACGCTTTCAAGCAGTGCGGATTTGATTTTGCAGCGAACCTCTACCAGGGAAATCTTCCGGGACATACCTGCAAAGCACTTGAATTTCACAACATGGACTGGATCACAAGTGCTGCGATTGAATTTCTTGATACCTGGTCAACGAAAGATAAGCCATTTTTTCTTTACATGGCAACAACGCTCAACCATGGACCGGGCCCTCGATACAAAAAATATACAGGTAACCCACTGGCGACACCCGCAGGCTTACTGGAACAACCGCTCTCTGTTCAGCCTGAAAGAAAAACAATTCCAGAACGAATTGCAAAGGCTGGTCTTTCTGGTGAACCAACTGCTTGCGATGTTCTTTGGCTCGACGATGGCATTGGTGCAGTTCTTCAAAAACTCAAGAAAATGGGGGAACTCGACAATACAATTGTTTTTCTTTTTGATGACCATGGTGTTGAAAGTGGAAAAGGCTCGTTATACGAGGGAGGCATTCGGTCGGTAAGCCTGGTCTGGTCACCAACTCACTTTCAAGGTGGTCGACACTCAAAAGCCAATATTTCAAATATCGATTTCGCACCGACAATCATGGATCTGTGCCATGTACCAGAATCGAAACGATATCAGGTCGATGGAATAAGTTTCGCAAGTGTTCTGAATGGAAATGATGAGGAAATCCATGACCATCTCTTTTTTGAGATTGGTGCAACGCGTGCTGTCCTGAAAGATGGCTGGAAATACCTTGCCTTTCGACTACCGAACACGATCTCACCGAATCCGCCCAAGCCATACACACATCTTGCGGACCGTCCTGGTGGACGGGGATCAGAAGGACCTGCGAAAGATTTCTATCCACACTACTACGACACGGACCAGCTCTATGAGATCAAGAATGATCCTTTTGAGCGTAACAATCGCATAGCAGACCCCGCGCAGAAGTCGCGCGTTGAACTCTTGAAAGCACTGCTCAAAAAAAACCTTGCCAATGTCCCTGGATCTTTTGCGGAGTTCACCGATAAAGAGACGTCTAACTGACTGGGTGTAGACTATCGACCAAGCAATCACGAGCTCATTTGATGAAACAACAACCCACGCTCTTTTTTCAATTTCCTTTAACGAAGAATATTATGAAATCCTTTCTGCTATTGCTCTGCACACTTCTTCTTGTTGCTTTGACCAGAACAGAAAGCAAAGCACAACAACACTTTGAACCGACATGGGGGTCTCTTGCAAAAAACCCACTCCCAGAATGGGTCAAGGATGCGAAATTCGGCGTCTATACGCATTGGGGCATTTACTCTGTGCCGGCACACGGCGGTCCTGATTACATACGTAACCTGTACGAGGGGTCACGAACCGACGCAAAAGGCGTTTACTCCTATCACACCAAAAAATACGGGCCACTCGAAAAATTCGGATACAAAGATTTTATCCCGCTTTTCACTGCACCAAAGTTTGATGCAAATGATTGGGTTCATGTCATGCACGACGCTGGTGCAAAGTTTGGAGGCATATGCCTTGTCCATCATGATTCATTCCTCCTTTGGGACAGTAACGTAAACCGGTGGAATGCAGGAGCTATGGGGCCCTGCCGTGACATCTATGGAGAAATTGCCAAGGCAGTACGTCAATACGATGACATGAAACTTCTTGCAACCTTTCACCACGGACGAAGCTTTGGGTATGCGACAGGAGGCATGAGGAGCGACGACGTCACAGACACCATGCGGGAAACATGGGATGTTTTCGACCCGGAATTTCACGACTTCTACTGGAATCAGTGGACCGGAACAACCACGGAGTTCTCTGATCAGTGGAAAGCGAAAATATCGGAGGTCATCGACACCTATCATCCGGATATGATCTGGTTTGATGGACTCCGCACCGCTATGCGAGGAGATCATCCACGTGAGGCATATGTACTCGACGTTCTCGCAAAATATTTCAACGATGCCTCACGGAATCAGCAACGCGTGGCAATATGTAATAAACATGGTGGTGAATTTAATTTCCCTGAAGATGTTGGCCTCAAGTGCTACGAGAACGGGCGTGACATGCCAACCGATGTTGGCCCGTGGTTTCTCATTGATCGTGCCATTGCCTACCCCTGGAGTTACGTCAATGACAAACGATACAGAGATGGAGCTGACTACCACGTTCGCAGCATTGTTGATGTCGTGAGTCGTGGCGGCATTTTCCTGTTGTCACTCACACCAAAAGGCGACGGCTCTATTCCGCATGAAGAGCGAGAAATCATGAAGAACATTGGGAATTGGATGAAACTCAACGGAGAGGCTATCTACGGCAGTCGACCTTGGAGAATTCACGCTGAAGGCCCAACCATCACACGAGGGTTGAAGCGAACCAATAAAGGCGAAGAGAGAGAGCAGTGGGACTGGCGTAAAGAATTTACTGCTCAGGACATTCGATTTACGCAGAAGGACAACATCCTCTATGCCATCGCGCTCGCCTGGCCAGACAATGGAAAACTCCAGATTGAATCACTCGCGGAAGGTTGTGAGGAAGCGATACAATCAATCAGTCTTATTGGCAGCAACAAACCACTAAAATGGGAACAAAGCAAAAAACATCTTGAGATTACCGTGCCTGATACGCCTCCTGGTGAGTACGCTTTTACTCTCAAGATTCACACCGAGTAATCTGCCAGTGCCAGGAATCCAGTTACACATCTGGCGCAACTCCATTAGCACTCCTTTTTGAAATCACTCAGTACTATCTCATCCAACCAATGATTCATTTTTCTGTATAAATATCGCTCGGAGAAAGCTTCATGCATTCATTGAAACGAATTCAAAACAGCCTGCTCACTGTACTAATCTGGTATGCAGCATGCCACATATCGCTTCCTGTAGACGCTATCGCAGAAGACAAACGGCCAAACATTCTCTTTATTGTTGTTGATGATCAATCACCATTTGACCTCAAGGTATACAACCCGTCATCTATTCTTGACACACCAGTCATTAGCCAACTTGCATCAGATGGCATGGTGCTCGATTCTGCTTACCATATGGGCGCTTGGACGGGAGGCGTATGCACGCCGTCAAGGCACATGATCATGTCAGGCCGCACACTTTGGCACATCCCAAACAAACCGGGGCGCATGAACAACCCCCATATCACAAATCCTCAACTCGTCCCACCGGACCTTGCTCACCACACACTGCCAGCCGTCTTCAATAACGCAGGGTACGACACCATGCGGACATGCAAAAATGGCAACAGTTACGAAGCGGCAAACAAGCTTTTTACAGTTCGTCATGATGGCACCCGACGCGGAGCAAGTGATGACAAGGGCAGCCCGTGGCACACCAAACAGGTTCTGGAATATCTTCAGAATCGTGAAGCCTCAAAAGACTCCAACCCATTTCTGATTTACTTTGGCTTCTCTCATCCCCATGACACGCGCGATGGCAGGCCTGAACTTCTTGCAAAATACGGTGCGGTGAACCATACCGATCAAAATACGCTGCCCCCTGCCAACTCAAAACAACCGCAACTTCCACCTAACTACCTCCCTGCTCATCCTTTTAACAACACCCACATGACCGTCCGTGACGAAGTAGCCGTCAGTGGAGTCTGGACCAACAGAGATAAACAAACAATTAGAAATGAACTTGGCCGCGAGTTTGCCTGCAGCGAAAATATTGATATCCAGATTGGGCGAGTTTTGAAGAAACTCGACGCCATGGGTGAACTGGAGAACACCTATATTTTCTACACCGCCGATCACGGCATGGCGATTGGAAGACATGGCCTCCAGGGGAAGCAAAATCTTTACGAGCACACATGGAGAATTCCGCTGATTGTGAAAGGGCCGGGGATCAAGCCTGGGTCACGAGCACGTGGCAATGTCTACCTGCTCGACGTACTCGCTACGCTGTGTGACATTGCTGGCATTCAAGCACCCAAAACATCTGAGGGCACAAGCTTTTTACCAGTCCTGAAAGGGACTCAGGACATTGTGCGAGAGAACCTTTACGGTGCGTACTGTGGCGGTGCAAAGCCTGGGATCCGCTCGATACGAAGTGGAGACTGGAAGTTGATTAAATACGAATCGACAAAGGATGGCGTTCAGGAAACACAACTCTTCAATCTTGCGGACAACCCTGATGAATTCATGCAAGAACACCACCAAGAGGCTCTCACTACGTTGATGGGTAGATCGCTCAAACCAATCCAAAAGAACCTAGCGGACAATCCAGAGCATGCTCAAAAACGAAAAGAAATGGAGAATCTTCTGCTGGCGGAAATGCGACGCCTTGATGATCCATACCGACTGTGGGATCAACCTGATGACGGCCTTCCAATTCCAGAGACCAGAAATCCAGAGCCAAAAGAAAAAAATCTGAAACGCAAGAAGAACAAGTAATTTTTCCAGTGTAGTTTCAGATAGAGGTGTTCTCACCAATGTACGTTCAGCCGTGTTCCGAAAACACTAGCCTCGCTCGCACCAGCAGTTGGCTCATCCGGTACAGCGTAGTTGTAATTAAAAAGAATCCGTAGACGATCTGCGAGATACCAGTTAAGCCCAAACGTTGCCTGACCGAGCCGAATGCCAGCAGTTGTCCCCTTCGGGCTCAGGGGTGTATTCGGATCATAGTAATCAAGGTACGCATAGCGAGCGACAAGTTCCCAGCCACCACGTCCTCTCGACCGACCACGAGAATGACTACCCGATAGCCGTGGATGACGTACTTTCACAGGACCAAAAACACCATCGTCTTTCTGGTATTTGCGATATTCACCAGTAATGAAGTACCCGGCGCTCACATAATATCCATGAAAAAATAATAACTCTCCCGCGTGCTGTGGAATGAGCGTGCCGTACCACTCTGCTTGCGTCCAGAGGGGGCCCCACACCCGCGCAATCTGAGTGTTAAAAAGCTGCTGATAACTCGCAGGGATACGAATAGTTGGTACAAACGGAGAGGTTGTTGAATCTGTAAATTCAAGAAGTGGCGATGAATCAAGCTGGTTGATGACAACGACACCGTTTTCTGGAAGACGCTCTGAAAGAACAAGACCAAAATGGAGAACCTGCTCACCATCGCCTTCAAGAATCGGAGAAGCGGTCAGGCGGCTCGTTAATCCAACTGCAGCTCCGTCTCCACCCTCAAAGCTGGCTTGACCAACACCGTCATGAAAGAGTCCCGTTGCGAACGTGGTTGTGTCATTGAGTTGGTCATTAAATAAAGACAGCCCCCAGCTACGAGCCGGATCAAGATCATTAATTGGCGAACGTTCCATAAACGCATAGAAATTTGCACTTGTGCCACCCTCAAGGCTAAAAGGTTCACGATAATGCCCAAGTCGAACTTCAGGTTGCCCGTTGTATTTTCGTGAACCGATAAAAATATCACGTGGCACGACCGTTCCTGAGGCCATATCAATTTCAGCTATGTAACGACTATCTAATCCAAAATATCCTTGAGCACCAACTCGAGCTCGCCGTAGACCAACAACACTTCCAAGATTCCCGAATGTGCTGATATTCGCTGTATCCTGAATCGACCACAGTGCGTCGGTATCGATTCGACCGCGTAACCGGAACGTACTTCCATTGCGAAGCTCGTAGATTCTTGGAAATCCCTCTCCCGTTCCATCTGGATGGGAAAGAGTACCGAATGTCGTGAAGTCTTCTGCGTGTCCAATCTGACTGAAAAGGAAAAGGCTGAGGAAGCAAACTCCAACAATCCATACGCAAAGGAGGTAACTACGGGCTGTCATGGATCGGAGCCGTACTCGACCTTTCTCAAAATAAATTTTCCTAGTCTATTTTTCGGCGATCAACTCCCTGTTCTCGAGCAGGCTTCGGCACATAAGGACTTTTCTGCTGTTCCCCCCCCTCTTCACAAAACAGGCAAACAGGGCAGCCTGCACCAGCGTGTCGGACCATCTAGCTAGACCAACGTTTAAGAGCCATTTCTGACTGATTCCACAATCATTTCGATTGTTTATTCTTCTCTAAAAGCTGGCTGGACGTGTCTTTCCGGAAGTGGATGTTTGAAAGCTCTTCTTTGACTGGTGCAAGTTGCTTTCCCTTCACACGGTCAATGTTCTCTGCCACGTCAAACCAGACTGCTGACATCGCCTTTACACGCTCGGGCTGCTCAGCAGAAAGATCATGAAGCTCCGTTCTGTCTGCGTCCATATTGTACAGTTCCCAACGCCCACGTTTCGCTGAGACGAGTTTCCAGTCACCCTGCCTGAGTGCGCGGTCTGTTCCAAAATGAAAGTACAACGTGTCATGAGGCTTTCTCTGCTCGCCACGAAAGATTGGATTCAGCGAAAGACCTTGCAACGGATCAATTACACGTACACCGACCTGCTTCGGGTAGTTTGCGTTCCCAACATCTAAAAATGTCGCCATAAAATCGATCAAGTGCCCCGGCTGGCTGGTGTATGAACCAGGAGCTGTTTTGAGGCCTGCGGGCCAATGCACAACAAGTGGTGACGAAATGCCCCCTTCGTGCTGGTTCTGCTTATAAAGCCGAAACGGTGTGTTACCAGCATGAGCCCAGCTGGCATCATATGTCCAATACGACTCTGGGTCCCATGGAGCGAGACCACGACCACGTGTTCGTTCAAATGGACAGGCTCCATTGTCAGAGCAGAAGAGAATCAGTGTGTTGTCATAAACTCCCATTGATTTCAGTTTTTCAACGAGTCGACCAACATTTTCATCAAGGACCTCTACCATCGCGGCAAATACTTCCATCCGCGAAGCCTCCCATTGCTGCTCTTTTTTGTTCAGACTATTCCAAGCCGGAATATGATCAGGACGCGGGCTTAACTTCCATTTTGGTGGCAGAAGTCCACTGGCAAGCTGCTTTGCATGCCGCTCTTTTCTCAGTTGATCCCAACCACCGTCATAACGTCCTCGATATTTCTCAACGGCTTCCTTTGGAGCCTGCAGTGGATAATGCGGTGCATTAAATGCGGTGTATAGCAGAAACGGTTTATCTGCTGGTGCCTCATCCAGAAACTCACAGGCAAAATCGACGGCAGCATACGTTGTATAGAATGGTCGCCCATTGAGTGTAGCCGGCACCGACCACTCTTCTCCATTGAGACGAAAGGTATCATCACCTGTGAAAAAATTTGTTGCACCAGAAAGATGCCCCCAATATTTCTGAAATCCAAAATCTGTTGGCTGCTTGGAGAGATGCCACTTGCCTACCATCGCCGTGAAATAGTCCGCGTCACCAAGCACCTCAGCGATGGTTGCTCCCCGTGAAAGAGAGTCTCCGCCAGCCTGATCACAGTACAGGCCGGTAAGAAGTGAAACACGGGAGGAGTGACACTTTGCAGTGTTATAAAACTGCGAAAAACGAAGGCCGTTAGCCGCCAGCTGATCGATATGTGGTGTTCTAATTTCTGAACCGTAGCAACCAAGATCTGCAAATCCCAGATCATCTGCCATGATCAGTACAATATTGGGACGATCATCGGCAGACCATGCCTTCGAACTACCAACTAGACAAAGTGCAATTACAAAACTTCGAACGATACGTGAATGTGCCATCAATGTGCCTCACCCCTTTTGACTTTTAACGTCCATACTGAACATCAAAATCATACCAAAGCTGGAATCTGGACTCGAACACGAACGCGTCCTACACGCAACTCAGGCCCGAAACGGGTAAAGGGCTTCTCAGATAGCCACCTTGTGCCGACGTTTCACCAGAAACCAGACACAAGGCACAAGAAAGAGTGTGAGAACAGTTGACACAGCCATGCCGCCAACAAGAGCCCGTGCAAGAGGAATCATTGCTTCGGTTCCCGGTACAAGACGGAAACAAAACGGCGCCATCGATGCCAAGAGCGTAAGAGACGTCATTAGAATAGGACGGAGTCTCGATCGAGTGGCACCGATGATAGCTTCTTCTGGCGGTTGACCGATGAGCAGATTCCCATTGGCACGATCAACAAGCAAAATACTATTGTTCACCACGATCCCAATCATCATAAGGGTGCCAAGAAGTGACTGAATATTCAGGGTTGTGTCTGTGAGATAGAGCAAACCAACGACACCAGCTAATCCCAGAGGAACCGCCAACATAATAATCAGGGGGTCAACAAAAGACCGGAACTGAGCCAGCATGACGAGATAGACCAGCAATGTTGCGACAGCAAGGCCCCACCCGATAACGGCTGTTCCTTCCTTCATCGTAACAACTGGCCCACGGAGCGTCGTATTTACACCATCTGGTGGATCAAGTGTATCGACGGCTTGTTCAACATCAGCAGCGACAGATCCAACATCTCTCCCATCGACATTCACGAGAACATCATAAACCCGTGAAATATTGTAGTGAGCGATCTCACCTGGAATATTGACCCGTCGGATCTTTGCAAGATTTGACAGAGGAACGTTGCGTGGACCTTCCGGTGTCCTTACTGAGAGCGGAAGATTTCTCATTGCATCCAGACTCTCAACTTCATTTGTCTCATATTGAACACCCAAGAAAAAATCGATTCCTGTTGTTGGATCAACCCAGATAGATGGTGCATACCCAACACTCGATCCAAGCGCCGTCAGAATGTTTTCAGCGACATTTCTTTGACTCAACCCCATGAATGATGCCCGCGTTCGATCAACTTCAACGTCAAGCTGTGGGTAGTCGAGAGCTTGTCCAATCTGGACATCAACAGCACCTGGGACATCACGAACCTGAGTCACCACCTTTTCCGCGAACTCTCTCGCAGACGCAAGATTACCCGCCGCCACCTGCACGGTAATCGGCACGGCAGACCCTTCATTGAGAGCTGCTTGAATAATACCACCCTGACGAAACAGGAATTGCTCCCGCGGAAATCGTTGGTGCAACTCGGCACGAAGCCGTTTGACATACGTTGACGTCGATGTCCGTGCCATCGTGTTCTTCAGTGTCACAACAATAAAAGCGGAATCAGGCCCTGAGTTCGGACTGAGAATTGTTGAAAACCCAGCCCCCTTCCCGACAGGCAAACCAATATTCGCAAGGACTGTCATCAATTCATCGGCCGGTATCACCTCTTGGATTGTTGCCTCAATCTGCTCCACGATCGCTTCGGTATTTTCAATGCGAGTGCCGGGCAACGTTCTTAGCCGAATCTCAAAGACACCATCGTCGACGGTCGGAAATAATTCTGTTCCAACGCGTGGCAAGAGGAAGCAACAGCCAGCTGCAATGGCGACGATACCGAAGGACGTAAGCCATGGCTTTTGAATTCCTTTTGCAAGAAGTGCACCGTACCCCCACGAAGAGCTTGCGATCTGCCTGTCACCTGACTGCAGCGAATCATTCGTTCTCTTCTCTCGAAAGAACCTCGCACAGAAGGCCGGCAAAAGTGTCATCGCAAAAATGTAAGATGCTGCAATCGAAACAGCGGCTGAAAGCGCAAGTGGTTCGAACAAATACCGCACCATGCCGCTGAGAAAAAGCGCGGGAAGAAAAATAGCCAGTGTCGTGATTGTTCCGGCTAATACCGGAGCCGCAACTTCCTCAGCACCTTTCCGCGACGCCTCTTGCCTCGACTCTCCTCGATCAAGATGCCTAATTATATTTTCAACAACAACAATCCCTGCATCGACAACAGTACCGACAGCGAGCGCCAAGCCACCGAGCGTCATCGCATTAATGGAAACGTTACAGAAATGGAGCGCCAAGACACCCACAAGAAGAGAGGACGGCAAAAGGAGCAGAATTGCAATTGTCGGTAACAGCCGCCTCAGAAAGACAACTACGACAATGGCTACAAGGAAAGCGCCCAAAATAACCTGCCGTTGCAGGTTTCCGATCGCATCACGAATATAACTCGACTGGTCTCCA
>CAXEMW010000117.1:0-10430 GCA_963997395.1 uncultured Planctomycetaceae bacterium | reverse complement strand
TACATACCTCCACAGAGCATTTCACCAGCAAATCCATTGATAACCTCGTGCCCTGTAGGAAACAGTATATCGGCTTCCGACGACTGCTCCTACCGATTGGCAAAAAGCAGTTCCACAGATTTCCCAAGAAGCCATACTGCGGGGGTTGTTTGTCCCGGAAGAGCACTCAATAGCCAATAAAAAAATGGCACTTTCACTCCCTCCCCCGGGACACGTTCAGGTGGAAAAAGTAGACCAGTTAAAAAGCCGATCCCACACACAACACGGCTCGAATAGAGACCCAAAAATTCAATTTTAGCTTATTTTTTGAGATACTCCCGAGACCGTGCCGACGCCTCAAAAAAATTATTTCAATAGTGGTAGAAATTTTTGATGAAGAATATTTCTGAACCATGCGACCCGCATCAGTGATAACTTGCGGACAAGCGAGACAGTGCTTGACAGGATCGAACAACGACACAGAATGCACATGTGATGGAAATTATTCATCACGCTGTAATGACAAATGAATCTCATTGATTTCAAGGAAATTTTTGTCTCAGACAATTACAAGAGTTTTCATTTTCAGGTAGTCTTGTTTGGCTACGAATGTATTAAAAATCAGGGGGGGAGATTTTAACGAGCTGGTCGCATTATTTATTCATTGACTGAACTCGTTCATGATGTACAACTTCGAGGAATCCAAGGGGGGCGGCGACGTGAGGGATCGACAGTCGACGGGTTCACCTGTGGCTTGGATGTCCCCCCCGTCTTCGAGGTAAATATAATTTCCTGTTCGTTTCATGCTTGGCTGCTTGGTAGTGGCTGCTCAGAGTTTGTATTGCAATCCTGCCTGTAGCAGACAAATTGAAACTGTTTCCCAAAACCTGAATACCGGGAAGATTCCTGAGGGACTCCGTACTCAACTGGCCTGTTTTTGGTCACCTTTTGCGACGCATGCAATGATATGAGGATACGTCATGGTCCTTGAATCCAATCGTCAAAAGACAGCGCAGTGCCTCATTGGTTGCGGTGCAAACGTAGGTGCCCGACGAGAGCAACTTGACCAGGCAATCGACATGCTTCGATTTATGCCAGGTGTTCAGCTCATACACGTCAGTGAGTTTTTAGAAACACGGCCTGTGGGGGGCCCACCTGGACAACCTCCCTATTTAAATGCCGCTTGCCTCATTGAAACAACCTTTGAGCCCATTGAAGTACTCGACATGCTTTTGGCTGTCGAAAACACGCTCCAACGGTCTCGGGAAATACGATGGGGTCCACGAACAATTGACCTGGATTTGCTGATCTACGATGACTGTGTCCTGAAGACCGAACGGCTTCAGGTTCCACATCCACGAATGACAACGCGACGGTTTGTTCTTGAGCCAGCAGCTGAAATTGCCGCCGACCTCAAACATCCAGTGTCCGGCTGCACGATTCGTGAACTTCTTGAAAACATCTCACAACGTCACCTCCATGTCGCTGTAGTGGGTATTCCGGGGAGTGGTGCGCCGGAAATTGCTGATGCGGTAGCTGATGTGACACTTTCGAGGTTGATTCATGCACCTGCTCCTCTTCCGATAAATGCTGTGGGCGATTTATCCGAGCAGCAATTATTGACAAAAAAAAACCCTACAGGGCAGTTACTCCTGTTATCTCAGAAATATGCAGATCCTCTTTTGAAGGCCAGTTGGCCCGATGGCCCACATGGCACTGTCACCGATTACTGGATTGAGTCCATTCGACTAGCCGCAGAAAACAACCCCACAATTGATACGAATGAGCAATTCGAGGACGCCTTTACATCAATCAGCCAAGAAACAGTCGCCCCCCATGTGATCCTGCTTCTCAATGTGAATCGCCAAACGCTATCAGAAAGAATTGCCTATCGGGCTCACGCGGCACAACAGAGTGATATTTTTTCCGATTTAGTTGCAGTGCAAGCAATGACGACTACCGATCAAGGCATTGCAACATTGCTCACGTTGCAGGAGCGCTTCATAGATTGCTTGCTACGCACTCAGGACACACAATGCTGCGCGAAAGCAGTTATACAACTTGACTCCGATGATCTTGGAAAGGCGGCTCTTGATGCCGTTGCCGCCATTGAGGGCATCTCGTAAACATGGCGACACCACTGGTTATTCATAATCGTAATGTCATGCGAGAACTGATTCTCTCAAGTCGAACGATGGGACGGCGCATCGGTTTTGTTCCCACGATGGGAAGCCTTCATGCGGGACACACTTCATTAGTTGATCAAGCAGTTGCTGAATGTGACGACGTTGTGACCTCAATTTTTGTGAATCCAAGTCAATTCGGACCACAGGAAGATTTTGAGAAATACCCGAGAGATTTTGATGCTGACTTCAATCTGTTAGCTCGGCATAACGTTCGCTGGATTTTCGCGCCTGATGTTCATGAAATGTATCCACCTGGTGATTCAACCCGTATTGAGATCGGCGGACCAGCTGAGCCTTACGAGGGAACGATACGGCCAGGCCATTTCTCTGGCGTCGCTACGATAGTTTTCCGCCTTCTTCAGGCTGCACCATCGCATGCTGTCTATTTTGGTGCCAAAGATTGGCAGCAGGTTCTTGTTGTACGGAAAATGGTGCATGACCTCCAACTCGACGTGGAGGTTATGACATGTCCAACAGTCCGAGACACAGACGGCCTGGCGCTGAGTTCTCGAAACACCTACCTGAGTGAGTCTGAAAGAAATCGAGCCCAGACTATTTACGCTGCTCTCAAACAAGCAGAACAAAACTGGTGCCGTGGGTTGGCAATCGATACGATAGAGCAGAAGTTAAGAGATATGCTTTCTGCAAAAGAGATCCAGATTGACTACGCGGATATTGTTCATGCTGAATCTTTGAAAAAGATTTCTGAAGTGAGTCAAGATACACCTGCAATTTTTCTCATTGCTTGCCGCCTCGGCTCAACACGATTGATTGATAACATTCTCCTGCCATCACAGGCTTTATCTTCGTGCTAACAACACTTTTTCATATACCAACAAAAATCTCACTTGGTTCAGCATCCCTGCCGCTCTTTGGATGGGGTGTATTCTTTTTCATCTGGCTGTTTCTCGGCGCCACGGCATTTATATTCACGAGTCGACAAAAAGGTTATCCGGAGGCCATCAATTCTCTTCTCTTTCCACTGGCAATAAGCGGTGCCGTAATTGTCTGGGGGCTGCCTGCCCTAGACGATGGCCGTGGGATTCCTGTGCGCGGATACGGAACAATGCTCATCGCGGCGGCAGTTGCTGGCACATGGCTGTCGATTATCCGCGGACGAAGGGTGGGCATTGACGCTGATTCGATCATTGCCCTCGGGCTTGAGGTTTTCCTCGCTGGAATTGTCGGAGCGCGAATCTTTTTTGTCATTGAATATCATGAACAATTTTTTTCGCCTGAAAAAAACCTGATCCAATCATTTCTTGCGATCATCAATATTCCTGCGGGTGGTCTTGTTGTTTTTGGAGCTTTGCCTACGGCATCGTTGGCGGCATGGCTATTTTCCAGAAGAAGAAATATTCCAATTACTCAGCTTGCTGACTGCATTGCTCCGGGCCTCCTCATCGGTCTCTCACTCGGGAGACTCGGCTGTTTTTTAAATGGGTGCTGCTACGGTGGGCCCTGTGAACTTCCATGGGCCATGCAGTTCCCGGCTGGAAGTCCGCCATGGTTTGATCAGGTTAGTCGAGGATTAATTCCTGCCCCTGGCATTGATGGAAGTACTGTGCCGACACTTCCAATTCACCCAACGCAACTCTACGCTGCACTTGATGCAGCTATCTTGTCCATGCTGGCTATTACTTTTACACCTTTCGCTCGCCGAAATGGTGAGGTCTTTGCGCTGGTTATCACTCTTCATCCAATCTCACGAATTCTGCTTGAAGAAATTCGAATCGATGAACCACCCGCCCTCGGCACACCACTCTCAATATCTCAATTGATGTCAGTCGCGATTCTCATCTGTGCGGTAGTGTTCTGGTGGTGGCTTTCAACGCAACCGCAGCAGGCATTAGAGACAACGCGTAAGGAACATGGAACGTAACCCTTCAGATCAGAAAACCAGGAAATCTGTCCTCGAGCCGTCTATTGTGAGGATCCGATGTCGAGAAGATGAGCCACTTGTCGTCGAATGACCAAAAGCTATCGATGGGCCTCCCTCAGTCACCGTGCAAGTCACTGATCACCACCGAGTGGCGTTTACCCCACCAACACACAGATCCTTGCACTGTGTCGTTGTGGAAAGTCCGCAAACCGCCCATTTTGTGATGGGAGTCACAAAACCTGTGAGTTTCGCACAGGGGATCGCTCGCTGACAAAAATACTGGAAAAACGAAAAAACAGCCGAATACGCCTCCTCACCTCCGCAGAAGGGGGGCGTTTTAACGTCTCTTCCGAGTACCAAAGCTCTTCCGAACAGGAAAACCTTGCCTAGAAGACGACTCAGACCGAATCCCTCGGGAAAAAAACAAGCCATTTATGGTGGAAAGATATAGACTCTGAAGAAGAACATGGTTAATTTTTCATCGTGTCCGTCAGTTCGTTCAGTACACATACGGTTCAATTGACTGACGCATTGCTTCATCAGCCGCCACCTAAGCTCCTAGGCTCGTGATGGCAACCTGATGGATACCGATCGTCGTCATTCCCAGTATTGTCTCCTCAACAGGTTCACTTGAGCCCATATGTCTCAACGACCCGGATTCTACGAGCGATATAGCGTTTGGATTCTCGCTATCCTTGTCTTTTTGCTTCCCATGGTGGTTGTGGGCGCAATCAAGGCCAAAGGCAATAATCGTAATGACGTAAAGGGTTGGCTGCCTCTGGAGTACCCAGAGACCAAGACGTATCGCTTCTTTCGTGAGAATTTCCAGGGTGAAGAATTCATTCTCGTGAGCTGGGATGGCTGCACGATGGATGATCCACGGCTTGAACTACTTGCCAGAAAGTTGCTGCCGCCTCCCGAAGAGGCCTCCCGAATTAGTCGAACAATCTTTTTCAAAACAGCTCAGACTGGCCCCCGCGCTGTTGAGCAGATGACTGAAGAGCCGCTCAACCTTGATCCTGAAGAGGCGGTGGACAGACTGACTGGTGCACTTATCGGTGATATCGATTCACAAGATAACCCGACCGTCGAAGATGACAGCACGGACACTTTGACAGAGGCCGAATTAGATGACCTTCAAACGTGTCTTGTCCTGACACTGTCCGATGCAGCTCGAGCAAACCTCCATGGTGCAATCGACACAATAAAAAATGTTGCGGTCGAAGAGTGTGGTATTCCGGAAGAAACGATCCATATGGGTGGGCCACCCGTTGATAATGTATCAATCGATCGCGCGGGACAGACCAGTGTCACATTACTCTTTGGCCTTTCACTTGTTGTCGGATTCTTTGTGAGTTGGTGGAGCCTCAAAAGCAAAATGCTTGTTGGGCTTGTGCTCGCATCAGGCGTTTACAGCATGTTCGCGAGTCTTGCGATTGTGTGGTATTCGGGATACCCCGTTGATGCCATCCTGCTTACGATGCCCTCTCTTGTCTACGTCGCAACAACGAGTGGTGCAATCCACCTTGCAAACTATTATCGCGATCAGTTGGCTGAAACAGGAGTGCTTAAGGGTGCTGCCGGTGCTTCGGTTCGTCATGCTCTCCTACCACTTTCTTTAGCTACAGGCACAACTGCCGTAGGCTTGGCAACGCTGGCGGTGAGTGTCCTTGTACCGATCAAAATGTTTGGCATCTTTTCAGCGATCGGTGTTGTCGTAAGTTTCGTCATTTTGATTACGCTTATGCCTGCATGCCTCGAGCTTTTTCCGCCAAAGCTGCGCCTTGGTGCAGCTTCCAGTGAAGAAGACGATGACTCATGGCGTCCAATTGAAGAGAGTCCATGGTGGGGTGTTGGTCAGTGGATCACAGAACACAACATTGCAATAGCCACAATTTGTCTCCTCGTCATGGCAGGCATTGGCTATGGCATGACCCGTGTCGAAAGTAGCGTTCAGCTCATGAGGCTATTTTCTCCTCAGGCTCGAATTCGACAAGATTATCGTTGGCTTGAGAAAAAACTTGGGCCACTTGTTCCAATGGAAATACTCATTCGCTGTGATCAAGAAAAATGTGACCTCAATTTCCTTGAGCGAATGGAACTCGTAGATGAAATACAGCGTGAGATTGGTGAACTCGGCGAGGTTGGAAGTTCTTTATCAACCGTCACCTTTGGCCGGAGTCTTGACGTCGGCGGTGGCGGCATTGGCGGCGCGGCAGGCCGGGTATTTGGACTGAATGCACGAACACGACGCAGCGTGCTCAACAGAAGACTTGTCGCCCATCGTGATGAATTTCTTGATGGCGACTACCTTCGCGAAGCAAAGGTAGTCAGTGACGAAGGAACCCGTGATCAGGAACTGTGGAGAATCAGTGCTCGTGTCAGTGCTACCAAAGAAGTCGACTACGCAGACTTTAAGCGTGACCTCCAATCAAAGATCGATCCTATTCTGGCCAGCTACCAATCTGACGGCACGCAGGGAATTTCTGTTGACTACACTGGTCTTGTACCACTGGTCTACAAAGCACAACATTCTTTGCTCGATGGGCTTATCGCGGGCTTCATTAGTGACTTTGCAATTATTGTTCTAGTCATGGTGCTCCTTTGCCGGGCTGCCTCAGCGGGGCTTGTGCTTTTACTTCCTGCCGCCTTTCCAGCTGTTGTTGTTTTCGGAGGAATGGGTTGGGGGAATGAACTCCTTAAGAGTTTTGGAACAGGAAATCTTCTTATCGATATCGGCACCGTAATGGCTCCTTGCGTTGCACTCGGTGTTACCGTCGACGACGTTGTTCATTTCATGCTTTGGTTCAGACGAGGCATTTCTGACGGCATGGACCGTAAGCAAGCAACCATGCTGGCCTACAAAGGCTGTGCTCGAGCGATGTATCAAAGCTGGGGGGTCATTGGTATTGGTCTGTCAGTGTTTTCACTCTCACCGTTTGGTCCAACACAACGATTCGGTCACATGATGCTTTCCATGCTAACTGTTGCATTGGTTGGAAACCTTGTATTGCTTCCAGCACTTTTGGCTGGGCCACTGGGTGACATTTTTGGATGGAGCGTTCTCCGCCTGAATAAAAAGAAGGCTGAGAAAAACAGCCAACGCAAGGTGAAAGCTGAGGCAGGAACAGATGCTCTTCCGCAGCCTCACGTGTTGCCAGAGCCGGCAACGAAGCAGGTTGTTCATGCCTGAGAACGATGTGGCCCCAGCGGCACTTTCCGGGGCCACTGTCTTCATAAAGCCCAAGCGTGCTCGCCCATTTTTTGGCAGACATCCATGGGCTCTTGATTCAGCAATATTGCGTGTCGATGGCAATCCCGACAGTGGCGATGTGGTTGATGTTGTAACCCACGAGGGCAACTTTATTGCCCGAGGCCTATGGAATGCATCGAGCCGAATTCGAGTCCGATTGTACTCCTTTATGCAGGATCAGGCTCTTGATCACATATTCTGGAATACGCGCATTGAAAATGCAGTTGCCTTACGGCAACAACTCGGCCTTTTTTCCAAGAAAACTGGCTGCCGGCTCATAAACAGTGAGGGTGACAATCTCTCTGGAGTCATTGTGGATCAATATGGACCCTACCTCGCGGTACAGGTGACGGCACTCGCCATGGCTGAACGACTCGACATGATCTGCGACAGCCTTGAGCGCATTGTGCAACCCAAAGGTATCCTGCTTCGTGGTGCCGAACGAGGGCTAGGGAAACTTGAAGGCCTTCATTTACCTGATCGATTGCTCCGTGGTGAACCACCTGATGGACCAATCTTTGTTGAGGAACACGGTCTTCGCTTTGGTGTCGATCTTACCGAAGGACAAAAGACTGGCTATTACTTGGACCAAAGAGAGAATCGACAAGCTGCAGCACGCTATGCGGCGGGGCGGCGGGTGCTCGACATGTTCTGCTACTCCGGAGGTTTTGGAGTAGCGTGCGCCGTTTCCGGAAATGCCAGTTCGGTTTTATCTGTCGATTCAAGTATCAAAGCAATTTCACTGGCACGAGCAAATGCAGAACTTAATAATGCGACAACAATGACGGTTGAGCAGGCCGATGCCTTTGAAAAGCTCGCATCTCTTGAGGAAGAGAATGCAAAGTTTGGCATGGTCGTACTTGACCCCCCAAAGTTTGCCCGCAGTCGAGCATCTGCCTCTGACGCGCTTCGAGCATACCACCGAATTAATCGTCTTGGCGTCGATCTGCTTGAACCTGGTGGGATTCTGGTGACGTGCAGTTGTTCTGGAGCGATCACCCGCGATGACTTTCTCATGACGCTTTCAGCGGTTGCCCAACGAAGCGGTCGGACTCTACAACTTCTCGAGTTCCGTGGCGCTGCGCCTGACCATCCGGTCAACCTCCACTGTTTGGAGGGAGAATACCTAAAGTGTGTTATCGCTCGAGTGCACTAAGACAGGGCCGTAACGCACTACGCGACTTCACACCTTCTTGATCCGGGTAAACTCGTCAATCGTAACGGTTGTTAATTCTCCGTCATCTCTGGCAAGGATGAGCACGTCACTATAAACCTTGTCGTCTGCGTTTCGCCGAAAATGAAGTCCGTGACGACGACGCTCCCGCCGTAACACCTTTCCGACAGTAGTCGTACTCCACGTGGCGCTTGAACCAACTGTCACACCATGCACCACCTCAACCTGATCCCCAGGCTTCAAATGGTCATACACTTCACGCAATTCCTGCTCTGCTGTGTTCATACTTGGAACCCTAGCTGGTAGTACCACGAACCGAACGATCCCACATCGGTCGTATTCATCGGAACCTACCGGATTGACTCAAACTTCTTTTGAATCGATCCATTTCATCATCTTCCTCAAGTGGCGACCCGTTTCGGTCAACTTATGCTCCCGTTCACGACGACGCGTAGCCTTGAACATGGCGGCTCCGGCTCGATTTTCAAGAATCCAGTCTCTCGCAAATTCACCCGTTTGAATCTCTTCAAGAATCTTCTTCATTTCAGCTCGGGTTTCATCAGTAATTACACGATTTCCTCGAGTGTAGTCGCCGTATTCAGCTGTATTGGAAACACTATATCTCATGTATTCCAAACCACCCTGATAAAGAAGATCGACGATTAATTTCATCTCATGAAGACACTCGAAATACGCCATCTCGGGCTGATAGCCCGCTTCAACCAAGGTGTCAAAGCCAGCCTTGATCAGTTCTGATACACCGCCACAGAGGACCGCCTGTTCACCAAACAGATCGGTTTCGGTTTCTTCCGCGATTGTCGTCTCGATAACACCACCACGAGTGCCACCAACACCTTTCGCGTAAGCCAACCCGATCTTTTTTGTCTCCTCCGAGGCCCCTTCACCAAGTGCAATGAGACAGGGAACACCGCCCCCTTTTTCGTACTCACTTCGAACGAGATGACCAGGACCTTTTGGTGCTACAAGAAGAATGTCATGGCCCGGGGGAGGCTCGACCTGATTGAAGTGAAAATTGAATCCGTGACTCGCCATAAGAACCGCACCAGCCTTAAGATTTGGCTTGATTGACGTCTTGTAGACATCGCCCTGTAGCTCATCCGGCAAAAGAATATTCACAACATCTGCCTGCTTCACTGCCTCTTCCACAGAGAGTGGTTCAAAGCCGTGACTTTTCGCTAGATCAAAATTTGGTCCACCGGGCCGTTGTGCAACGACGACATTCAGACCACTGTCACGTAGATTCTGTGCCTGAGCATGACCCTGACTTCCATAACCAATAACCGCTATTGTTTTGCCTGAGAGAACGGCCAAATCAGCGTCAGAATCGTAGTAAATTGTAGCTGGCACGGGGGGCTCCTTTTGAACCAAAGTGAAATCGAAAGTTTAGTTTTACGGTATTTGTCACATGCAAGAACCCCTCATACTTCGATGAAAAGCAGGTTCTTAAAATAAGTTAACTGGCGTTCGCTGACTCTGTATCGGAGTTATCACAACTTGGGCTACAACCTCGGACCATTGCAATCCTACCTGTTCGAACCAACTCAATAATGCCCAATGGACGAATCATATCGATAAACGCCTCAATTTTATTTTCAGTTCCAGAAATCTCAACAATCACACTGTCGGTGGCAACATCAACAACTCGTCCACGAAATATTTCTGCCAATTCCCTGACATTTGAACGATCCTGTCCAGCCGAGGCTGATATTTTTACCAGCATGAGATCTCGTTCGACATAATTTCGTGAACTGATGTCATCGACGCTCACCACTGTGACAATTTTTTCGAGTTGCCGGCGAACCTGCTCCTGAACTCGATTATCACCTCGCAGCACAAAAGTCATCCGTGAAAAACCAGGATTCTCAGTCTCCCCAACTGCGAGGCTATCAATGTTATAGCCACGGGAAGCAAGCATTCCCGATATGTGGGCAAGTA
>CAXEMW010000116.1:0-10466 GCA_963997395.1 uncultured Planctomycetaceae bacterium | reverse complement strand
TTTAGATCATTTGCCCAACGATGCCCAATGACAAACACCATTGACTACCGAATAAAAGTAGTGACAAAGAGGGTGCAAATCCTGCCTGGAGTAGTACCTTTTCGATATTCATAGGCGTTTTTGCAAAAAGCACACCTGTGTGTGCAATCTGTCTGCAAACGTGTTCTACTCCAACGCCTTAGGCTTCATCCTGCTGTGATTTTTAAACTTCGCTTAACGAAAGTTTCTCCCCAATGCTCTTTGGATCACTGCGACTGATAGTCTCCTAAGTCCCCAAGCGAATAGCAAAAATCAGAAGTGTCTGAATTGGATAGCTTTTCGATAGTAGAACCACTTACAAATTTAGTAGCAGTACAAGCAATCGATAGGGCCAGTCCAATGAATGAGTTTGTGGTAATAGATGTTGAAAATGTGACTGTTAAAAATGTGATTAATGGAAATTTTGATGACTACTTCATCTACCAAATAGGTGTGTGTTGTTTTGTAAATAATCAAGTACAAGAAAAATGGTCCCAGTTTATAAATCCAGAGTGCAAAAACTATGTCCTATACAGAAAGTTTAAGGCTAACTTTCCAGACGATATTGAGGATTACCCGTCGTTTCCTGTTGTAATTGACGAGCTAAAGCAACGCATTGAAAGCAAAATTCTCTGGAGTCATGGTCCAACTGACAGACAGAAACTTAGTGAAAATCTGAAGCGTTATGACTTAAACGATCTAGAGCCAAAAGGATGGCACGACTCCATAAAAGTAGTAAAAACAGTCTGGCCGAGGTTTGAGAAAAAAGGACATGGACTGGAAAAAATTTCAGAGCATCTTGGCATAACGTATAGTCCTCATGACGCTGCTGAAGATGCAAGAGCAACAGGTCTTGTATTAATTCATGCTATGCAAGAAACAGGCAAAACAATTGAAGAACTAGCAGAACTTGCCGGCACTAAAAGACCTACTCGGAAACAGACCGCAGAGCAAGAAACAAGCTCAACGGGGCCACTTCTTAATTTGCGGATTTGCTTTACAGGCACGCCAAGAAGTTGTCGGCAAAAAGAGATTGAAGATCTTGCTCGTCAAAATGGTGCAACAGTCACAGGGAGCGTCAGTAGTAAAATTGATTTTTTGGTTCGCCTTGAAGAACCGGGGTACGGGAAAGTTGCCAAGGCCGAAAAGCGAGGAGTACGGATAGTGGATGAAGATTATTTTCACTCACTACTTTCTCAACAGTAGATGGTCGAGGTTTAGGCTTATTTACAAAGCTGCCCTTTTCAACGAACCCAATAAAGACTTGAGTAAAAGCTAATAAAAAGTGTTTGGCCAAATAAAGTACGACGCATAGTCCCGTGACACATTCTGAACCACTCTCTTCTAGTAAATCAAAGACTAGCAGCCCCATCAATTTTTTATCGAGTCTCATCGATCAGAAAGGCTTTCGCCTGCGGAGAATAGGGATCTCCCCAGCCGTAGAACAGCAGCATCTTTGGAACAATTTCACCACCGGGCTTGGTCACGGGTTGGACATTGTTGAAACGCCAACCGAAGAACTCTGGCGCAGTTGGGGTGAGATCTCTCTCACGCTGCCAGGTCATCCCTTGATCGGAAGATCGCCACTCTTCAATTCGGCCTCCCCCATGACTGTCCATCAGACCATCAGATTCTAAATACTCATTCCCCACCACGAGGAAGGCGACCAGGGTGCCATCTTCTTCTCTCCTCAGGTGGCCGCTGTTCCATTGGTGTGTGGATTCGGTGATCAAATTCTTTTGCCACCCCTTTCCATCATGGAATACATAGAAGTAATTCGCTTCCTGCTTGGAATCATCCCCGGACAACACATGGAGAAAAGCTGGCTCCCCTTTCTCATCCAGCACAATACTTGGAGGCACGCCAGAACCCCGCCACTCCGTGTCCCAAATGAGACACTTCTGATCGGCGTAATCCACGTCGATCGGCGTCTTCATCGTTTCACCCTCAAAGTTCATGACGTGTCCAGAAGCCAAATCAATCTGAAAGTAATAGAGATTGTATTTCCAATCCTGCCCCGTCTTCTCCCGGTAGCGCGGATTGTAGAGTCGATCCGACATGGCCCGGTCAGGATCTTCAAATTTACAGTCGTCATAAACGATGAATGCGACGTGCAGCGTCTTGCCATCCTGACTCAACAACTTCGTCTGGTATGAAGACCACTCAAACCTCCCTGCCGCATCCATATCCGTCACAGCCTCTTCAGGCGTTCGCCAGGTTTCTCCTCCATCATTGGTCACGCTGTAAGTCCAGTAGCCAAAATGACCGATGACCCGATAGTAGATCATCTCCTTGCCGCCTTCGATGTTGTAGACCGCAGGATAGGAAATACTTTCTCCAATCTGCGCACCCACTCTCCAGTCCTTGAGGCTCTCGCCAATCGAACCTGCTTTCTTTGAAATCAAATGTGTTCCTGGTGTTCGATGACAGCCAGAAAGCACATGAAGATGCCCAGAATCGTCTGCCCAGATCACCGGACCATAGTGATGGTCCTTGCTTCGCTTTCCCAACGTGACCGTCTTTGAAAATGAACGGGTTTCAGGATCGTACGTTGATGCCATGGGAGTGGTCCTGAAACTGGGATCTTCGCCGTCCTTACCTCCTCCGTTAAACACCAAGTGCACCTTGCCATCCAGATACACCGCCTGGGGGCGTTGCCGCCGATCGTAGAGCATCTTTTTCTGCCCACCGTTACCGAACGGCATTGCTTCCGATCGACTGTCCGAATCCGCTTGAACAGAGCCAAACATCCCGGTAAAGGTCAACCAGACACACACAAATCGAATCATGGGAGGAGACTGCAAGTTTTCACCGCTTTCTGGATACGTACGAAGGATAGTCTCATGTCTTCTGTCACAAATCGTAAACGCTCCAACTCAATAGACCAAAGTGGCTGCGAACCAACGCGTTCTGGCCAGATACTACGCAACTTTGCTTGCTGTTGATGGTTCAACCATGTTGTTCCGGTGTGATTTTCGGAACATTTCCGTGCTGCATATAATAATGGTGCATATCACTGTTTCTTACCGAGGAAACTTCACTCCACGTATTCCAGTGAGCTAATACTGGTGTTTAAAACTGTTTCATTACTTTTAACCATCGTGATCTTGGGCCTTGTGCTGCCTCGATCAATACGTTGCGCTGAAAAGCAAACCGGTCCAGCAAATGAAACTTTCAATCGTTATCGGGTGTCCGTTGAACCGTTGCTAAAGAAACATTGTTTCCAATGCCACGGCGATGAAGATGAAGTCCGTGGAGAAGTCAACTTCCGTACGATTGAAACCGGGCCACAAATCAAAGCTGCGTTTGAACTTTGGTCCACTGTCCTTGAGGCAATTGAATCAGATGTCATGCCACCGGAAACCCAGCCTCGCCTGACGTCGGTCGAAATTGACCAATTCAAAGCATGGTATCAACAGGAAATAGTGGACACGATCGATCCATTACCCGATGTACTTCGTCCGCGTCGCCTATCAGCTCACGAGTATCGACAAACACTCCGTTCTCTCTTTGGATTTGAATTGGAAGTTTCGATCGCGGAAGCTGAGCAGACAGTCGTCGAGAAATCGTTGGTGATGAAACTTTTGCCGGTCGACCCACCTGGTCCGAGTGGTTTTAAAAACGACACCTCTGCGAATCCTCTAACCACACATGTCTGGGAACAGTATTCGTATCTGCTCGACGACGCGCTGGAGCAATGGCTCTCCCCCGGAAACAGAGAAGGACTTGAAGTCGTTACGGGCCCCATAGCTGGTAAGCATATGACGCCTGAGCAGTGCGAAAAACTACTAAAATGGATGTTGCGTCGTATCTACCGACGACCTCCCCCGACAGACACTATTCAAGCATGCGTTGCTTCGATTCATGGTAAGCAGGGAAAAGAACTCGAATCAGCCCTTCGCATGGAATTGAAGTCTGTGCTGATGTCCCTTCCTTTCATCTACCGTGGTCTACTTGCAACGGTTGACGACCTGAAAGTCAGCGAACAGGACGATTCACCCATTTCCTATGGCCGCGTCGATGACCATGAACTCGCAGAACGTCTCAGCTACTTTCTATGGGGTGACATGCCTGATGAACAACTCATGCAGTTGGCAGAAGAGAGCAAATTACGAATTCCAGAAACGTATGCAAGTGAAGTAGCACGAATGTTGGCGGATCCAAAATCTCGGAATCTCGCTGAAAACTTTGGCGTGGAGTGGTTCTCCTTGGATGAAATATCAACAGTGTCAAAAAATCCACCGGTATCACATGCTCTCCGTCAGCAACCTATCGACTTTCTCAACTATCTGTTCGTCGAGGGACAGCCACTGCTGGAACTTATTGATTCCAAAGTAACCTTCGTAAATCCCCATACAGCCAAGTTTTACCCTGGGGATCGAAAACGCATGGTGGCGTACAAGAAACAGCGAGGGATTGAAGTAGAGGCTGTTCCCAACCAGAAACTTGAAATAGTGGGCACTTCGGAGCGTGGAGGGCTTTTGACGATGCCCGGTATTCTCGCCATGAATAGGGGACCAGTGATACGGGGAACGTGGATGCTGGAAAAGGTCTTGGGTGAGCACCTCCCCGACCCGCCTGCCAATGTTGGTCAAGTCAAACCCAATCAGCCGGGTGAAAATCTGACGTTTCGTGAGCGTTTTGAATTGCACCGGAGTGATGCCACCTGTGCGATATGCCATAACAAGATTGATCCATTGGGATTCGCCATGCAAGCGTACGACATCACTGGTGCCTACAACCCAACTGGGTTGATTCCTACGAAAGGCAAAAATCGAAAGCAGAAAAAAAACAAACCGAAAGAGGACGAGCGTGCGTTCGTCGATGCACCACTATTAGATACCAGCGGAAGGCTTCCAGGCGGACAATCCTTTGATGACTTCCGCGAATTAAAGAAAATATTCCTCACGTCCCAACGTCGCAGAATCATCGAAAACATTGTCAAGCAGACTCTTTCCTATGCACTTGCGCGTAAACTCAATGTCCACGACATGCCGACGGTGAATGCCATCTCTAGTGAACTTGACCAGCATGGTAACCTTAACATAGGGGAGGGTACCTACCATGATTTGATTCATTTGGTAGTGAACAGTTTGCCCTTCACACACGCACAAACGTCACAGATTAAAACGACTGACTAAAGAAAGAAACAACATGTCTTGGCGATTAGATCGACGTCGTTTTCTACGTGGCGCAGTCGGGCCGATCCTGCCATTACCTTTCCTAAATCTGATGGAAAAGAAGGCATCGGGTGCAGTAGCAGATGCTCCACCCATTCGTTTCATGACGCTGTTCAAACCAAATGGTGTGCATCCTCCCAGTTGGAGTATCAATGGTGGAACTGAGTTTGACTTCCGCATGTCTCCACTGATGCAACCCTTTGCAAAGCACAAACAGGATTTATTGATTCTGGACAACATGGGTGACTTTGGTTTTTCATCCCATGCCAACTCCACACGCCGCTTTTTGAGCGGTCATCACAAAAACACCAAGTCTGCATCCGTAGATCAGCTCATCGCTGACAAAATTGGAAGTGGAACACCACATCGTTCACTTGAACTGACGACAGAGGGTCTGTTTCCGAATCAGATCGGCTGCAGCTATATCTCTTACGATTCGAAAGGTGCTCCCATACCTCGTGAGAGTGATCCACAACTTGTCTTTGATCGAATTTTTAGAAGCCCGATGCGCAACCCTGCAAAACGCCAGGAAATGAAAAGCGTGTTGGATCGTGTCTCTGAAGATGCAAAGTCTCTTTCGCGCAAAGCCGGTTCAGAAGACAGACAGACGCTCGATCAATATCTTTCAGTAGTGCGTTCCACCGAAAAACGTCTTGAGACCATCGCGGCCTCTACTCAGGACATCCCCAAGGCAACAATGGAACGCCCACTTGCGCCTGCCAATCTGAATGACCAAGTGGAGTCAATGCTCGATCTGATTTCACTCGCTTTATGGACTGATTCAACCCGCTGCGTCAGCTACATGCTTGGCAACAGTAACAGCCGAATGATTTTTGATTTTCTCGGTATCAAAGAACAGCACCACTACCTGTCCCATTTCTTTCGAAACTTCTCACGACAAAATCTGGACGCACTGCTCAAGATCAGCCTGTGGCATATGGAGAAATTTGACTATCTGCTTACACGTATGAAATCCTATCGCGATCATCACGGCAGTCTTCTCGACCACAGCGTAGTGCTCTTTGGATCAGGCATGGGGCATAGCGACAATCACACGGCAACTCGAATCCCCATTATTTTGGCAGGACAAGGCGGGGGAAAATTAAAGACAGGACGCTATGTCCGTTACGCCGAGAATCAACAACTCGGACGTTTGCATCTTGCACTGCTGAAGTTATTCAATGCCGATCAGGACTCATTTGCAAATTCAACCACCCCACTTCCCGGACTCAATGGTTCGGACTTCACCCCCTACAAGGAGCAGCCTTTTGACAGTTGGGTGAAACAAGGTGGCAGCAACATGACAGTGCAAGGACGACTTCGACTTTCTGAAAATCTTGATGAAGCAAAAATTTTCCTCATCGATGTGAAGGGACAGCCAGCCATACGCATCGATGTCTCCTTTCGAGACTTTCACGATTTCAACCTCGCATACCATTGCGGCACCGCCGTCAGAATCACAGGCACAGTGACCGAAAAGAACGGGCAGAGCGTCATCACAAAAGTTCAAAAACTGGATCCACTGTTTGGGAAAAAGCCTGGCTCTTCCAAGGGGTGAAGATCAATCACCCTACTTAGAAATCAATTCAGGGATTCCTGCACTCGCATCGGATCTTACGTACGATCTCAACCTGTTGCAGAGAATGAAAAAGTGTTTGCGTCACAAATTAAATTCAATCTGGACGATCGTGATGATCATAGATCGAACGAACAGTATGAGGTATTTGAGTTAGAAGCACGGTGTAGCCAGTGTGAAAAACTCGCGCTGATTTTCAAATTTTTAAAAACTTCTGCTTTATGTCTCTCTTTTGTCTCAATGAGCCCCCTAGTTGGTGTTGCTCAAGTCTTTCAGAAGTCAGACATCTTGCTTTCTTATCCTCAGACAAAAAGTATCAGAGACAAGTATTCAGCCTCTGGAATAGCTTGGGGTGTTTTGCCAATACCGCCCCATTGGGACATTGAAAATCGAGATCACTTCAACTTCTTTACCCAGAACATAAGGACAATCTCAAACGAAGGCAGAACCTTTCATGCCCGCATCGAGTTTGATGCCGGCTGGGAATTATTCATTGATTATTGCCTACGAAATGGGTTGACCTATACCGACTACGCGTGCAAATCAATTGATGATCAGAATTTTGAATACCCATGGTTTGCAGGAAGATCCTACAAAGAAGGCCGACCGTATTGGCTTTCTAGTCACTCTGCCGTTTTCAAGGATTTCCTCAAGTACCAAATCGATAAAGCACTGTTAGCAGACCATTTAAAAGTGTTGATGTTGGATGCACAAACATCTTCTGCCTTGGCTTGTCGTGACCAGTGGAGTAGTGGAGACTTCTCAACAGCGAGCATGGCCGCATTTTCTGCCTGGCTCCAACAAGAATGCGCTCCAAATGAATTAAACGCTCTGGGCATTCAGGACATTCAAACATTTGATTATCGTAGATTCTTGAAACAACACGGAGTTCATACCGATGCAAATTATAAGAACCGTGTGCAACAGCATGTGAGCAATGGAACGCAGTTGCCGCTTTATGAAGAATTCCGATTGTTTCAGAATGTAGCGATCCGAGAGTTGACAGCTGATTTGATTTCTTATGCCAGGGATCAAGCAAATCCTCGAGGCATTCTCGTAGGCACCTCAAGCCCTCTAGGAGATCCTTATCGAAGTACGTTGTTGGAAGAACTTGACTTTTACCAACAAGAACTGGCTATGGAGGAAAGTGACTTTGCGCATAAGCCTACGCTTACTTATAAATTTGCAGAATCTTTGGATACACATTTTATTTTGACTGCGGAACCAAGCGATTGGGAATGTATTAACAGAGATAAATCTCATGAACCAGAAGTCAAACAATGGATTGCAGAGGCGTATGCACAAGGTGCTGTATTTATCGCACCGGCTGAGCAATGGACAATCAAGAGTGGCAACTACACACCAACTCTAGATTTCACGTCACTGTACAAGTGGATTTCAGAGAACAAATCCCTTTTCAATGACTTTACTGACACACAGGCTGAAGTTGCTTTGGTAGTTTCTCGTGAGGCTACAAGAAAATATGTGTACCGCATCAATAGCATCGTACATGCTTTAGAGGAAGCAAATGTGGCGTTTGATGTTCTCGTTGCAGGAGATGATTATTTTAAGAACCCGGTATCTTTCAATACCTTAGATCAATACAAAAAAGTTCTGGTGCAAGAAGACGAATACAATTGGTTTATCAGTAAGAATGTATCTTTGAAAAATAGCCTGGACCTTTTGGGAGACAAGCTCTACAGAGTAGGAACGCATAACGGAGATGGTCAAACTCAGACTATCGACCTACGTGCTTTGAAAAAAAGTCTTGACTACACAGTATCTTGCTCTGCTCATGGCGTGCGTCTCTATCCAAGAATTTCTTCCACACAGCCAAACAGTATGGTTGTTCACGTGGTGAATACCAACTACGACAATACTCATCAATTGGTGGTGCAAAAAGGCCTGCGTCTCAACCTAAAAAATTCAGGCTATTCCAAAGCTACTTTTTACCAAGCAGGGGAAGCGCCCATTCAATTGACTGTTACAGCAACCGGCAAGAATCTCGAAGTATCTGGAATCGACAGCCTGGATTCATGGGGTGTCGTGCTTCTAAAAAATGGATTTGAATCAAATCCATGAAGATAACGCTGCTCAATACACTTCTAAAAGTGTGCAGCAAGGTCTGTAAAACAGTTAAAGCCCGCATATTCACCCGTGTTGTTTCCTCACATAGAGAATTGAGACAACAAAAGATTGCAGCCATCTACTTTAAGAGTCATGCTTGTATCAGGTAGATGCGCGTAGGGGGTCCTAAAACATTTGGGCTTTTTCAATGAATCTATTTTCTTGGATCACATATTCTGAACACAAGCAAAAAAGGCAGACCCGTTCATCATGCGGGCAGAAGCAGTATGAGACTGTTCTGTCCTCAGAACAACTTGAACCGAGACACTATCTATCAGCCGATGGCCTTGTTCATGATCCGGCCGAAAGCTGGAGTGTGACCTACGCTGGGTTAACCAACGGATCTCAACATCCTTATACAATCGGGAGCGGCTATTCGAGTAGTAATTTGAATCAGGCTGACGTCGCCATGCTCGCTGATGTTGTGAGGGCACGCTATGACGTGACTGGAAAAGGAATCAAGATCGGCATTATCTCTGACAGTTTTAATGCGTTAGGTGGCATGGATGAGGATATTGCCCTGGGTGTACTTCCCGACATGAACAGAACGGATAGCAGAGGGAACAAGTACCGTGTCAGTCAGGTCGGGTATGGAGAGGACGAGGGTCGCGCAATGGCACAGTTGGTCCATGCGATTGCACCCGATGCAGAGCTCTACTTTGCCACGCCCTTTGAAAAAATAGAAGAACCAGACCCAAACCAAGAACAAGATACAGAAGAGATTTTTAAACTTGCAGACGAGTGGGCAGCGGGGATGAAGACCCAAATCGAGACGCTCGTTAATATCATCAACGTTGATATCATCGTCGACGACCTTTACGAGCCTTTTGAGCCCTGGTTTCAAGATGGTATTGTCGCTCAGGCTGTTGACTGGGCTGTTGAAGGAAACAAGGAGGAGGGGAGGAAGAGTGTAGCGTATTTCAGTGCTGCCGGAAATAATACCAATACTAGTTACCAATCGACTTTTCGTGGCACACCCTACTCGGAAATCAGCTCTCAACTTCCATCATCAGTTTTAGGTAATACAGAATTAGGTAACATAGAGCAGTATCTTTTTCATAACTTCAATCCTCACGAAGGGGTCGTTGACATTCTGCAGACGGTCCATTTCTGTAACAACTACGCATCCAAACCCCCATTTAATATTTTTGTCGCGCAGTGGGACCAACCTTGGGACAACAACAATAGTGCGAATGAGATCTGGTTCTTTACTGAGGATAATGGAGAACTAAAGTTTGTTGACAAAACCAGGAATGAACCATCTCAACCAGTTGCTGCCTACCCACTGCTGCCAGAAAAACTTCTTGATTATGATCCCGTAGGGAAAACTTTTCATATAGCCTTTGTTCACAACATGAATGGCTATGGCAATGGTGAGGGGCAAGAACCACCAACTTTTTTCAAGTGGATTACACCATTTAACGGCAACCAGGCGCCTGTGGGAAATAATTTATTTTATCCCCCTTTTAGCAGCTCCATTGAATACGATTATGGTTCCAGCACGGTATGGGGACATAATAATTCGAAACTCGCTGCAAACGTAGGGGCTGCACAGTATTGGAGTA
>CAXEMW010000115.1:0-10476 GCA_963997395.1 uncultured Planctomycetaceae bacterium | reverse complement strand
GCCGTGATCCCGCTGAATGATGCGTTGATTAAAATTATGAGCGCCTCGATCTCGCTTGGCCAGGTGGTGGCGGTGCGCGCCTTATTATCGCTTATTCTGGTTATGCTGGTCAGCGATGGTCTGCGCGCCATGTTAAATCTATCCGCACCGGTGTTCTGGCAATTTGTTGGTCGTGCGATGTGTCTGGTGGTGGCCATGCTGTTATTGGCGATGTTGCAGTTGTAAGCGTGGTGGTCTCAAATCGCTTGATGTTTTGACCAATCCGGTCGCGTAAGCGTTCTCCCGGCCTCAATCTCTCAATAATTCGTTTTATTGTTGGCTCTGGCGGAGGTTCGGTAGACGAAGTCCCCTTTGTATGAATAAGAGGATTGGCAGTGGGCAATGGTGCATTTGGTGGTGGCGGTAAGGCTGTTGCTTTGCGTTCCGCAGACAGCCGTTTAACAATTCTTTCCCGTGGTGTATCCGGTGGTGCCGGAGAATTTATTTTCGTGCTTGTGGTGGCCTCTGACCAAGTGCCCTCGTCGAGATTGACCCAAGATTTATCAGCTGACAGGTGCTGGTCAGATTTCACTTTCTTTGGATTAATCGTAAGGGGGATTCCTGCCTGCTCAAGCTGGAGCGGAGGCGCTGGAGCGTTTTCTGTATGGGGTCGAGCGTAACGTGGGGTAAGACGCACGTCAGTATTTTTCCCCCAACGCTTTGGTTTGGGGAGAGACGTGAGTGCTTTCGCTGATTCCGCTGAAACCGGTTGGAGTCTTTGCTTCGTATTGACTGATGAGAGTGGAAGATTCGTCTCTGACTTGGATGGATAAGTCACCTTGCTGCTGGAAGTCTCAGCAGAGGAGATTTGCGTGGATGATTGCCCCAAAGTCCGTGTCAAAAGACTTTGCACAGGAACGTTCTTCTCTACTTTGTCGAGCGCGACGGCGGCTGCTTGGAGTCCCTTTACGACTGCGTCAGATTGTCCTCGAGAAGACGCTGAAGACGGATCGGTGCTCTTGTCTTCAGTTTTTGGTTGATTCTCCGGAATCGTTTGAGTGCGGGAAACAAGTGACCGCAGTGAGTCTGGTGAGTCGACATTCGTGGTGGCAGTCACATGGCCTTGTGTCTCCGGGGGTGTCTGAGGTGGACGCTTGGCCGCAGGCTGCGATGTGGGATAACGATGTTTTGTTTCCAGACGTGTTGAACCATCATTTGAAGCCAATGATTTTGGTTTTTCAGCAGCGTCTGACGTGCCAATGGCCGCCCCTTTCGCTTCAGATTTACTTGTCTTGTCGCGCAGAACGGGCTGAGTTTCTTTTTCACTCGAGTCTTCGATTGATGATCGTACCAGTTGTTCGCTGGAGTCGTCTGTCGGCTTATCAATTCCAAATGGTTTGAGTGAATCTGTTGCTTGCTCTGTTGTTTCAGAATCAGGAATGCCATCGAATGCAGTAACAGAGATAGGTCTGTTATCAGCCCGCCTCGCAAGATTCTCTAGAGAGAGAACCTCTTCAGTGGAAAGCATCACGGCTTGAGGAAAGCTGATAGTGGTTGCGGGTATTTCACCGAGCGGTAGAAGGTTTTCTCGGATCGTCTCACTCAAAGAGTCTGCGGACTCTGCTAATTCATTTGGTGAGCTAGAAAAATCGAGTACCTCAGCAACCTGTGGTGGTGAGAATGGGGAGGCCGTACCAGGTTTCAAAACAATCGGTTTGTTTTGACCATTCAGATCTGCTGACTCATCAGGAAATCCAAAATAAGGGTTTGTCGTTGGTGCGATGTTGAACGGTTGAAAAAACACAGCCGTGACAAGGAGTCCGGCCAAGAACGACGTCGCGAAAATAGCGCAAGCTTGCTTTTGTGACATACCCGTCAATCCTCAAATCACCGGTACCACGTGTGGTGCCAAAGTGACAACCTAATAATCAGTAGCGATTAGGCCACCGCCTGTAGGATTGGATCGACAGAAATGATCGGAAAAATGATTATCACTCAGAAAATCGATAAAATTTCGCAATCAAAGACGATCCCGAGTGAAGCAAGGCAACTCAGGTAGGAGAGAGGATTTTTTTCGTGCGTTACGCGCGCTCAAGCCTTGCTGTCCAGGCATCAACCAGAATGCCTAAGTTCGCATTTCGATCCACACCCTGCCGCGCATCTAACGAATACTCGAGGCATTGTGTTATTTCCTCAGGTGACGCAGTCCATGCATGAATGGTTGATTCAAGAACGTCGTCTGCAGGACAAGAAAGACCATGAATTACATGCAGCTTAGTCCTGAAAAAACCGATTGATAAGTCAAGAACAAGGCGTAGTCGCGTTCGTCGAAGAGACGGTTCCTTTCCCACTGCTTCTACGATGCCAATTGTTTCACGTGTGAGATCAACTCCACGAAGAGGCTTTTCCGAGAGCATTTTGAAAAGTTTTGTTCGGAATGATGTGAGTTCCTCGTCAAGAAAGAGTCTTGCTTTTGAGAGGCTCCCCTGAGCAATGCGAGCAATTTCATTCAACGTCAAGTCCGTTAAGTCTTGACCATTTTGCTGTTGTTCTCTTTGAATAACGTGCTTGATAATATCATCGGCTAGAGGTGCAAAACGTATAACTTGGCATCGAGATCGTATAGTTGGTAGCTGTCTCTCAAGAGTTGTTCCTACCAGAATGATGACGGCTCCTGGAGGCGGCTCCTCGAGTGTTTTCAGCAGGCAATTAGCGGCCTCTTCGGATAGATGATCTGCGTCGAGGAGAACCGCAAATTTTCTTGACGCAAGCTGTGGCCTCAAGAGAAGCCGCCAGCACAGGCCCGCACGCAGTCGTTGGTCAGGAGAACCAATCAAAGATTCGAGAGGAATCGTGGTTCGTTCGGCAGGTTTCTGTACGATGTCAATATCTGGATGCGTTCCGGCAAGTGCTTGAATGCAGGAGTTGCACTTACGGCAAGCGGTAAGATTATTCTCGGAATCGTCACACGCTAGAGCCATGGTGAGCGATTTTGCAAATGTAGCTTTACCGATACCCTCTTGCCCTATGAATAAATAGCTTCCTGCGATGCGCCCCGCTGCCTCCGCCGATGAAAAACGATTGGCTATTTGATCGTGCCCCTCAATTCCTTCCCAAGACATTGAATGAGTCTCTCTTCCTAGTTTCCTGTTGTGCAGTAAGGGTGTTACGAATTCAATGAGCAGTTGAGGACGTCAGGAAATGTAGATTGGGTCACAGCAATGATTTCTGTTCGTACTTTGTCAGTATCCGCTGTTGCATCAATAAGAACTGCGTCCTCCGATTGGGCTTCAATGTGGTACCCACTTCGTACTTTTTTATGGTACTCCTCCCCTCGGCTTTCGAGACGATCCAAAGGACGATTCATCCTGACTGATGCCGTATCGAGATCAATATCAAGAACGAGTGTGAGATCAGGCTGAATGCCACATGTCGCGATTTCCCCAGCCTCTCGAACGGCTTCAATATCAAGGCCTCCAGCATGTCCCTGATAGACAATGTTACTCATGAGGAAACGATCGGATACGACCCAGTCGCCGTTTCGCAAGGCAGGCTGGATCACTTCTCGAACTAGTTGAGCCCGAGATGCCATGTAGAGAAACATCTCAGCCTCAGGATCCAGACGAAGTTCTTTTCGGTGGAGTAAAACGTCTCGAACGGCATCCCCCAACGGTGTTGAACCTGGGTCATGGCAACAGACAACCCGGCACCCCGCGTGTTCCAACCATTCGGCAAGAGCCGTTGCCTGTGAGGACTTTCCAGATCCATCAACTCCCTCAAGCACAACGAATTTTCCTGATTTCATACAGTTTCTCCAGCACGTCGGGGCAAGCCCAAAAGATTACTCGAATTACGAAAAATTTCTTTTGAATTACACAAAAAGCCATTCGGTTGCAGTTCGGACGAATGGCATAGTGTACGAGCCATTCCGTGGTTTGATGAAAAACTTTTTTCCAAAGGGGTACACATTCGATCGCGATTGGGATAATAGCCTTTTTTGATGTGTGCGTGCCAAGGTCAACGGCTCTTTCAGGATAGCCAAATACTGCTTTTGTAACGGCTTTTCTCTGCAGGGAGTACAGCACACAAGGTCACCCTCCAGACTAAAAGAAGTGTTTGAACAACTCTTAGACTTTTTTTGCGTGAGAATTCTATTGTGATGGGATCGGACATTGCTTTGGGGTCGGCAATATCGTTAAGACATTGTGGAAAAATTCTGATTGTTCACACTCATACGTATCAGTCGTGTGTTGTTCGTAGCGGATGTTTTCTGCTTCGTACTTGTTTTGTAATGTAATTTGAGCATGTAAAAAAAGTACAGGTGGGATCTATGAACAAAAAACATAAGCAACACCCGGCATGCTTTGATTCGGATCAGTGGGCATCGCGTAGAAAGGTGATTTCCCGCTCGCTGCTTAAGTGGTACCACAGTACCGCAAGAGATCTTCCTTGGCGGCGTTCTCCGGAGCCATACCGTGTCTGGGTGAGTGAAATTATGCTCCAACAAACGCAGGTGGAGAGAGTAAAGGATTATTTTCATCGGTTTGTCACAAAATTCCCTACTGTATTTGATCTTGCTGGAGCAGATGAGGCGGTTGTCTTGAGATATTGGGAGGGTCTTGGGTATTACAGAAGGGCTCGCCAATTACATGCGGCTGCAAAGCTCATTGTGTCTGATTACAAAGGTATTTTTCCTCAAGATGCACGTGCTCTACGTACACTCCCTGGTGTCGGCCGATACACAGCCGGAGCCATTGCATCAATATCATTCGATTTGCCTGAGCCAATTCTCGAAGCAAACTCTCGTCGCGTTTTGGCACGATTCATTCATTACGACACACCGTTATCAGGAAATAAAGATGACCAGCCGCTCTGGGATGTTGCAGCGGCTATTGTGCCTCGTGATGGGGGAGCAGGGGCATTTAATCAGGCACTGATGGACTTAGGTTCAATCATTTGTACGCCGGTGAGCCCTCGCTGTGAGGAATGTCCATTGGCGGATCATTGTGAGGCGTATCAGATTGGTAGCGTTGATCGGATACCGAACATGCCCGCTCGAAAATCATCAAAAAAAATCAAGGAGAAAGCCTACGTATTCATCCACAAAGGCAAACTCCTTGTGGTGCGTCGGCAGCCAGGGGAATGGTGGGCAGGGCTTTGGGATTTTCCCCGTGGTATCCCTAATCAAGTGGCAGCACATGGTCGTCAGCGCGATCTCGGTGCCATTGACTATAGCGTTACAAACCACAAGGTGACCTGCCAGATTTTATCAACACTTGTATCACAACGCCCGGCGGCTCGCCGGCATCAACGATGGCTGTCACCACAGGAAATTCAAAAATTGCCAATGACTTCGCCAGGGCGCCGAATTGTAGTACTGGCAGAAAAACACTTCTCTAGAGGAGGTTGATACATGTTTGCATCACGATTCATTCTACGGTGACGCTTTTGGCAAGATTTCTGGGTTTATCAACATCGCATCCTCGAAATACGGCAATGTGATAGGCGAGGAGTTGAAGGGGGATCGAGGCAACAATCGGATTGAGAAAGTCTGGGCATTCGGGTAACTCAATAATTTCATCAGCAAGGTTTTGGACACGATCATCTCCCTCGCTGACTAAAGCAATAATCGGTCCTTTTCGTGCCTTGGTCTCTTCAAGGTTAAGGAGAACTTTTTCATAGATAGCGTCTTTAGGAATTAGGAAAACGCTTGGTGTAAGCGGATCAACAAGTGCAATGGGGCCATGCTTCATCTCCGCTGCTGGGTAACCCTCGGCGTGTATATAACTAATTTCCTTGAGTTTTAGCGCACCTTCAAGAGCTAGTGGAAAATTATACTGACGGCCCAAGTAAAGAAACGTATTGGCATTTCTATAGCGTTCAGCGATACCACGAACAGTCGATTCAACTGCTAATGCTTTTCTAATGAGTTCTGGAAGTTGTTCGAGCGCATTAATAAACGCTATGCCTTGTTCGTAACTCATGTGACGCAGTCGCCCGAAGTACAAGGCTAGCATTGCAAGAACAACACACTGGCTCGTAAAAGCTTTTGTGCTGGCCACACCGATTTCTGGCCCTGCATGCAAATAGATTCCGCCGTCAGCTTCTGTAGCAATCGTGCTGCCTATTGCGTTACAAATTGAAAGAGTTTGATGTCCCTTTCGTTTCATTTCTCGCAGCGCAGCCAGTGTGTCTGCTGTTTCACCAGATTGCGTAATAGCGAAAAGCAATGTCCCCTTATCAAGTGGCGGATTACGATATCGAAGTTCACTCGCGTATTCGACTTCAACAGGAAGGCGTGCGAATTCTTCGATCATGTATTCTCCGACAAGTGCCGAGTGCCAGCTTGTGCCGCATCCTGTTAGGACAATTCGATTTATGTTCTGTAGCTGAGAAGGGATGAGATTAAGGCCGCCGAAGATTGAGGTTGCATCATCTCTATCAATTCGGCCTCTCATTGCTGCAGTGACAGTCTCTGGCTGTTCGTAGATTTCCTTAAGCATGAAGTGGGCATAATCACCCATGCCAACATCATTTACGTCGAGTGAAAGAGGCTGTACAGTCGGTTCAATTCTTCCAGCGTCTCGGTGAATAACTCGAAGCTGTTGACGTTTGATGACAGCAATTTCATGATCAGCTAGATAGACGATCCTGTCGGTATGGCCAGCGAGAGGGCTTGCGTCACTTGCAATAAAGAATTCGTCATCGCCTACTCCGATAACGAGTGGGCTCCCTAATCTTGCGGCAACTAAGAGATCGGGTTGGTCCCGGAAAAGTACCAGTAGTCCATGTGTGCCGCGCAGATGACCGATGGCTTCACGAACTGCCACCACATAAGGAGAGTCTGTGACGTCATCAGTCAGTCGTGGTCCCTCTGAGAAGGTCTGCTTTAGACAACTGTCGATCAAATGAGCTATTACTTCTGAATCAGTCTCGGACTGAAAGACATAACCCTCTACTTCGAGTCTCGCTTTAATGCTGTCGTAGTTTTCAACGACTCCGTTGTGAACTACTGCCACCGAATGTCCCTGTCCCTTTGCGCAGCCACCCCCAAGATGGGGATGTGCATTGCCATCTGTCGGAGGCCCATGCGTTGCCCATCGAGTATGGCCAATACCGATAGAACTATCTGGTAGATCTTCTGCAATGAGCGCTTCTAAATTGGCAAGTCGGCCAGCAGATTTCCGAACAGAGAGATGCCCCTCGTGGTCTAGTACGGCAACTCCGGAGGAATCATAGCCACGATATTCGAGTCGTTGTAAGCCTTCGAGAATGCGTTCACAAGCGCGTCGAAAACCAATGTAGCCAACAATTCCACACATATTTACATTCTCCGAGCTGATTAATGCCCTCGGACTTTAAAGTCGATTTGGGGCTCAATGAAATACGTCTTTTCAACTCGGGAGAATATGCGTATTGCTATTCACTATGAGTTCGGAATAAGCCTGCGCAATTTCGCTAAGATGCCCTGCCTACCAACTGAAATAGAACTTGCACCGCTTAGTAGCTAAAGATTTTTAAAATGAAGTGTTCCGCAGTCATCACTATTCCAGCACGGCTAGCGAGCCAGCGACTGCCGAACAAAATGCTTCTAGCCGAGACGGGTCGCACGCTTATTGAGCATACGTGGAGAAATGCATCACAAGTATCAAAAGCGATTGACGTCTTTGTCATCACTGACAGTGACATGATTCGGCAAGAGGTGCAGAGGTTTGGTGGTAAGCCAATTTTGACATCTCCTGATGCAACGAGTGGTACAGCGAGAATAGTTGAAGCACTTCCGTCCCTGCCAGATGCGGATGTTGTTGTGAATCTGCAAGGTGATGAACCCGAGTTGGTTCCCTCTGCAATTGACGCTGCCCTTACGTGCTTGGAAGAACACCCCAAGGCGCATGTGGCAACACTTGTGACGCCAATTCGCGAAAAGGCTGCTCTTCATGATCCGTCTGTCGTCAAGGCGGAATTGACGCCTTGGGTAAGTGAATCCACTCCGCAGGAGAATGGATCGCACCCGAAGGCTTGGCGAGCAATTACTTTTAGTCGAGCAGCAGTACCGGCAACAAGGGAATGGCATGATAGTTTACTTACAAAAATACCACCCCTATTTTGGCAGCATGTTGGTGTGTATGCATACAGAAGGTCAGTGCTCGAAAATTGGAATAGCCTCCCAGAATCACCCTTGGCTGAACTTGAGAGTCTTGAGCAATTACGGCTCATTGAGGCAGGAACTTCAATGATTGCAGTGGCCATTGATCAGGCAGCTAGAGGCATTGATACTGCTGCAGATTATTCGGCCTTTGTGGAGCGATTTTGTAACCATTCATCAAAAGCCAAAAACTAGTCAAAGGGCCTGCGCGGTTTCTCTTGGCCCATTGGCTGTTTCTTTCGGTCTGCAATGTTTTCTTTTGTGGAACTCTCTTCTGAGTCATCCGTTGCTATTTCATCATCCGACAGCTCTGCTTCAGCCATACTTTGTTTTTCTCGCCAAGGCTTTTGTTCTTTGTAACTGTTTAATTCTTTTTTGAGTTGTTCATCGATGCCTCCATTTCCAGCATCGGCAGCAATCGCTTTTCTGCTAAATTCGCAAGCTTTTTTGAAATCACCGCTTTCGGCATATCCGGCTGCTAGCGTGCTAATTATGTGTGCAGCTTTCCACTCTGTTTCTTCGCATGCTTTGGTAGCAAGTTCGATTGCTTGTGTTGCGTCGCGAAGTTCATTATCCGGTGATGTTGCGAAGAGCCATGCAAGATTATTAAGTACTCCAGAGTCTTCGGGGTGTAATTTTAATGCTGCCTTAAGATCTCGAGCAGCCTTTTTGTGCTCACCGATGGAGATCAGAGCATCGCTCCTTCCTCGCAAACTCAAGAACAGCGTTTTGTCGATAGTGAGTGACTTTCCAAACCAGGCTATGGCAGCCCGGGGCTGTTTTGCAGCAAGATGCAACATACCTAGTTGCCCTAGAACAAGTGGATCAGGCGGGTCTTGCTTCGCAATCGTTGTGAAGTCACGAATCGCTGCCGAGTACTTTCCAGCATCAGCAGCCATGAGGCCACGAAGTTCTAGTGCAGCCGGATTTCCGGGCTGATCTTTAAGCACTTTTGCCAAGTCAGTTGCAGCCGCTTCAAGGTTTCCGGATTGCTGTTGGATCCGAGCTCGCAGAACAAGTGGCACAGCCTTTTGAGGTGAGATTTCAATAGCCTTATCGAGGTCAGCAAGAGCCCCCGGTTCTTCTCCAAGCATCGCCAGTACGCGGGCCCTTTGAAGCCGTGGGGCGGCCGAATCGGGAGTGATCTCGATTGCTTTATCAAATGCTTTCTTGGCTTCCTCTAGTCGTTCATTATCATCGAGCTCATTGTCCATCATGTAAGACATGCCCAGAGCTTCGTGCACGCCGGACTCATTTGGATCTAGTTTCAAGGCAGCAATAAAATCTTCACGCGCCTGTCCAAACTCATTTCGAAGTAGTCTGAAGAGCCCTCGCGTACGACGGAATCGGGTGTCGGTGGGTGCGAGTGCAACAGCCTTGTCATAATGAGCGGCACGCTCCGGACCATTTTCTAATAAGTTGCCTTGAACAATGTGTGCTTCTGCTAATTCAACTGGATTTTGATCCGGGGAAAGAAATTTTATTGCTATGTCGGCAGACTTTTTTGCTTTATCCGAATTTCCTCCGGGGAGGGCTTGGAGTCGAGCAATCATGAGATGCGCGAGACCAAGGTTAGGATCACGTTTAACTAATTCGTTGAGATCACGCATTGCGAATGATCGCATTCGCGGCCAATCTGGAGTTGGACGTGGAGCATCAAATATCGCATCGACGAGCATCACAGAGCGGTCAATAAGCGTGCCTACAATAAGGTTGTTGGCGAAGTCTTTTGAACCTTCCGGGAGACCTTTACGTATCGCACGACGACAGAGGTCAATCACCTTCTCAAAGTCATCTAGACTTTGGGCTGATAATTTTTGTTCGATCGCTGCATCGAGATCAGGTTGCCCATCATTACTATTCGAGTTTTCCTTTTCAGTACTTTCAGCCTTGGCTTCTGCTGCGATGCAAACTGGAGACATAGCAGGAAAGAGGCCCGCGATACAGCATGAAAGAGATATTAGCCAAATCAAACAAGCTGCTTGTCGATTTACAAAAGTAGATGAACAGGCAATTGGGCGACGAGGCGTTTGCATACAGGTTTTCCTTGGAAACAAAGTGTTTGTCACGAAGCGTGTGGTAAGTGGGAAATGAATTGTTCAGGATTAAAAAATGTAGCTGATTCTCTCGTTTCACCCGAAGGCTAATTTTTAGTGTCAGAACTATTGTTCTATTAAAGCGGGGCAGGAAGGTCACGACGGCTAAAGATATAACCCCCAATGACGTAGGCGGTAATGCCAATTCCTAAAAGAATTCCATTATATTGGAGAAGGAGTTGCCAGTCAGACCAGGCCCCCCCAACAAGTCTCTGTGGTTCATAGGCGTTGAAGACTGAGAGATACCCAACCCAG
>CAXEMW010000114.1:0-10490 GCA_963997395.1 uncultured Planctomycetaceae bacterium | reverse complement strand
TCTCAGCATCTTTTGTGTTCCAATATCTATATAATCCAATTTTAAAAGCTATACCCCCAGTTTTGTCTAAAATCATGTTCGGTCCATAAAATTCGATTACTTTTTCATCGTTTAACCACATTATAAATTCTCCATCATCTTTTTTAGATGGTTTTATTTTAAACAGTGCAGTGCTATATTCTTTTTTAAATGCAGTTAAACTCCCTAAATCGAATTTATACAACTTTTGTTTAACTCTGTTTGCTACAGGGTCAATATCTGTCCAATAAACTTCCTCAATTTGTTTAAAATAAAATTCCATTCTATTTGGAAGATCGTCTTCATCGGTTTGTGAAACTATTGCAGCGTCAGTGATCACGTCTTGAGGCTGGATGCCAGCTTTCTCTGCCGGACCGTTCGGCCATGTCCACTTGACAGCAACGCCCTCCTCCATGCTTTTTGCATTACTCTTCGACGGCTGACGCACTGGGGCAATGCCAAGCATTGACCGCTTCCACGGTGGTAGTTTGCCAGTGAGAACAGCACGGATTGATAGTGGTGCTTTTTTCTCCGGACGTTGAACGGTGATTTCGAGAGTGTCGCCTGCCAATTTAGGTGTGAGTGCATGTCGTACATCTGCAATGCGTTGTATCGACTGACCATTTATTTGAGTAATGAGATCGCCACTTTTGAGGCCCGATTTGGCGGCTGGTGAGCCAGTTCGGACTATTTCTATAATCGGGCGTCCATTAATAGGGTCCGTTGTTGAGTAGCCAATTCCCAACAGCCCAGGCTTGAGTGTCTCCCCTTTCTTGAGTCGAGGAATGAGCGGAATAATGTCGTGCATAGGTATGGCGAACCCGACACCCGAGTCATACAACTCGGTTCCTGTAGACATGCCTGCAGTCTCTGCAGGAAGTGGTGCAATGATGCCAAAAACCTTCCCCTCAATGTTGAGTAGAGGCCCGCCGTAATTCACGGGCGATATTGCCGCATCGGTTTGAATGGCTCTGCCCCAGCATCGTCCTACCGCAGAAACAATACCTATAGCGATGCTCGGCTCATAGAGATCCCATACTCGGCCAACAGCAAGTGCCCATTCACCGGGTCGCACGTTTTTTCGAGGAACAAATTCAGCTTCAGTGAGTGGCTCTTTGGGATCACACTTGAGAAGAACAAGGCGGCGATTGAGGTCTCGTCCAGTGACTCGCCCCACCAGTCGTTTAGGCGACTGCTTTGAGCTTTCAGTTATTTTTTTCTTTGGTGGTAGCGTGATAACTACTTCTTCAATATCAGAGGGGACGGCAAATTCAGTAGTAAGAATCCAGCCATCGGCTCCAACAACAAGACCGCTCGATGGACCTGCAGTCGGTGTTGCTTCACGCGCACCTTGTAGGGTGGCTATAGATAAACCAGTTGGTTCAATTCGGACAACGGAATCAGCGATTCCGTTCAGAGCCTTTTGGAAAGCTGTTTGTTCGGCGAGGACTCGCTCGGGTGGTGTCTGTTGTGTGGCTTGAGCCGGGTAGCACGGGTTCACAGACACGGCACAAAGAAACCATACACCCAGCATCAAATGAATTGAAGTAATTCGTCTGAAGACACCATTCATTTTTCACCTTTTCCCTCTGGATTCGGTAAGAGAGGGGACGACGCCCAAATCTACCAGGACGATTCTCCCATTACGTATGATATTCAATTGAATGGGATCACCAGGAATAAGATAAGAGAGTTCTTGGCGAAGGCCTCGCTGTGATGTGACGGTGCGATTTCCAACCGCGACAATAAGATCATCGGCCTGCAAGTCAGTTTCGGCAGCCTGCGTGTTTGGCACAATCGCCTCCACGAAAGGTGGTGTCAAATTAAGTAAATCGGGAACTAACTCCAGGCCAAGTGACCGGATGTCAAAATCCGAAGCCTCTTTCTCACCTGCAAGTGATTCGTTGTTTCTTCCGCTTAAGATAGCTTCAAGTCCAAGAGCCAACTCGTTCGTTGGGATTGCGTAACTCAACCATGTCGCATTTTCGGCAGATCGTAATTCCTTACCAAGCATGCCAATGCAATTCCCCTGCCAAGTAATGAGACATCCACCAGGAGAGCCTGGGTTGTTGGTTGTGCAATCCAGAATATAGACATCTCCACGATATGCAGCCTCGTGAGACCCTCGGCGGGCTCGAAGCGGTACGTGGGCCGCAATAACGCCCTGTTGAATGCTTACCCGCTCGTCACCAACTGCTACCCCGAAAAGATTTGACAAAGCCAGCACACGGGTTCCAACAACTTGTCGAGGTGAGTCTGCCGAAAGCTTAAAAAAAGGCAAATTAGTGCCATCTATTTTTAAGACTGCTAATTCTCGGCGAAGGTCCGCACCAACGAGGCTCGCGGTATAACGGCGGCCATCATCGAGAACGCAATCAATCACTTCTGAGTCGATTGCTGTACTCAGTACGGTCAGGATATGGCCCGATGGAGAGACGAGTATCCCTGTTTGGTATGACTCCAGGCCACGAATACCACCTGCTCCGTAGAGTTTCACGACACGGCTTGCAGCATCCACGCTTACTGCTGTGACGTCACCACCCATCACTCGAGTGGGGCAGAGAGCGAGAGAAGTAACCCCCAGTACTATGGCTACTTGGAGTGTTCTTGAGCACACGGCAGTTTGGTGTTGGGTTCTCAAATTCATCTACTTTTGTTGCTCACCCTTCTCAAAGTGGAATGTAGCAAATCGGTCGCCGTCATAGTCGACAGTCAGATGCGTTGGCTGCCAGTATGGCCCGCGTTTACTTAGTCCAGTGAAATGCAGGTCGCACGAAGTAGAGGAGGATCCAAGAAAAAATGTTACGTGTGAAACATTTCCAAATTCATCAATAAAAAATCGAGACCGACAGCTGCTTGTTGTCAGTTCAAGAACATCAGCCAATTGGTTTGTGGATGTTGAATAAAGTGGCTGCTGCCCCCAGTAGGTGATACGTCCGTCAATATTCTGTGCACCTTCTGTAAGTAGACGTCGCCACATTGTTAATGCTGCTAGCATGCCGCCTGATCCTGGAGGGCTTGAGTCAAACCCAGCTTCAGCAGAGAGGCCTGCATCGGCAGCAGCCTGTTCCCAACGAGATATTCCGGTTGGAAGAGAAATTGTTGCCGACTGGTCACTCAGTTCAATCTCAAAAGAGCCGCCGGTCTCAAGCTGTCCGTGGTATCGCCACGATGTATCTTGTTTTTCAGAGGCTGATTTTCTGCGTTGGAGAACCTCACGGACCCGTTCAAGTTCGATTCTGTTGAAATAAAAGTTGGCGTAGCCAAAACGAGGTTCATAGAATTTTCGAATTGACTCTGGAAGGTCTGCCGGATCGGGGGCCAAAGGGTTTGGCTTGGGTTTTGGTCTGTCGCCAGGTTTGTTTTCTGACAGGGGAGTTCGGCGTCCAGCCATGAGTTCATTGAGCATTGCAGGTGTGTGAACTCCGGCTAGCTCAACAAAAATTTCACTTGGTCTTCCAGCTCTCCGGAAGACCACAGGAATCCGCCAGCCAGCTGGCAGGGTCCCGAGAATGTTCTTGAAAGCATTGACACTGCGGACACTTCTTCCCGCCAATTCAATAATCTCATCATCGATTCGCAGCCCTTTCCGCCAGGTATCTGAAGATTCAAGGATATCGGAGACAACAACTCGTCCATCAGCACTTGTCGCAACGGTTGCCCCAAGGGTTGCATGGTCTGCGAGATGGCCGCTCTTAAGTATCCCTAGGAAATTTTGAACCTGATTAGAAGAAATGGCATAGCCGGCTCCGACGTTAATTCTTCCACGTTTTTCAAATGAAGCACGGCCGTTAATACCAATTAGTTCTCCACGTGCATTAAAGAGCCCTCCGCCTGAATTGCCTGGATTAATAGCGGCATCGACCTGAAGACAATCGGCGTATTCGAGAAGAGTGCCGGCCGGAAATTGGTAGCGATGCACCCCCGAAACGATGCCTGCACTTACAGACGGCTGGAGGTTGGTTGCTAGTAAAAAAGGGTTTCCGATGGTGTAGCAGGCATCGCCGACAGAAACGGTGTCGCTGTTACCGATAGGGGCGTAGGGAAAGGCCTCTTTTCCGATCAATTTAATAACTGCAAGATCACCGGTCGGATCCAGGCCTACGAGGACGGCCTCGTAGAGTTGCCCATCGTTGAGTCCACACCGCATGGCAATTCCAGCTGGCTGGACGACATGAAAGTTTGTGAGGGCGTATCCGTCAGGACTAATGAGCACGCCAGAGCCTCCGCCGGAACTGCCAGCAAAAACAGATACCGAAGTTTTTGCAGCGGTTTCAATTACGCGGATGCGTTCTTGCTGAGCCGCAAGAACTTCTGGGAGCACGTCGTTGGTGCCGGCAGAAAATACATCCGGGCATGCAGTTGCCAGAAGTGATGTCAGTATCACTGTGATGATATGACGACCTGTTTCTTTGGTAATGGTTTGATTATGAATTGTTTGCATATTGCTTTACCGCTCGATTCTTGGGTTCTTGACTTGAATCGGGCCACTGATCAGAGAAACCGCAGTTTTTTCATCTGTGCCGTTAAGAGGTTTTTTTAAAAAGTCGACAATGATTTTTAGCTGTTTGCCGCCATTGAGAGCGATGTCGACAGAGAGAGGCTGATTGCTCATGTCTCCTTCTTCCGAGTTTCCGAGCACGGTTTGGAAAACTTCAGAATTGTCAATCTGAATCACGACTGCCGTTGGTGAGACAGAATTTTTGGCTAGCGAAAAACTTGCTTGAAAACGGCGTGAGTCGTCGGGCACAGTCCATGTTATTTCGGTCCGAGGATGAATAAGTAGTGCCGGAGCTGATGCGTCTTGATCTTCACCATCGGATGTCATGATGACTCTTGGTGAATAGTACTGTAAAAGAGTTGCGTCGTCTGCAAGTCCACCAAAGTAAGGATCAGTTCTCGAATTTGCTGGAGGCCTTCGGGTAAGGTCAATGTGTCGTCCAAAGGTGTAATCGATCAATGATAGGGCATCTTCTGGCAGGGTAACGACGAAGTCATCTTTTATTGATGTCATCGTTACTTCCCAACAAAGTAGGTCTTCATCCCATGTTATTTTGCGGCACCTCATTTCAACGTGCGGTGAACGCAATAGAATGTCGAGCGCATTGGGCTCTATAGCTTTGCCGGGTGTCTCTCCAGGCCGCAACCAACAGATGCCAAAAATTTTGCTTCGCTTGACTGGAATGCTTTCACCATCGAGAAGAACCACAACATTTTCTGGTGTGATTTGAGTAATTGCACATTCAATGAATTGCCAAGTGGCATCACGCTTGATAGCAATGATGTCAGCTGCTGGGTTTTCAGGGATTTCTTCCAGCCATTTGTATGTGTTCGGTGAACCTTGCTGAGATTCTTTAAAAGCAATCCAATGGACAGTGTCTCGTGGTACTTCAAGAGTATGGCCTCCAATTGATAGAAAAGCCGTTGAGTCATCTGTTGAAATGGTGTCAGTTCGTACATAAGAGCCATTAACAAGCCCAATCATGAGTTCGCTCGAGTTGGTAGAGCGTGCCGGTGTAGTTAATGTACGGACAGAGGGTATCTTCAACGTGCTTGTCGTAATAGGAGTTTTTGACGTGTCGGAAACAGTGACACTTTCGTCATCTAGATGCACAAGTTTTCCACGAACGCTGTCTCCGTTTGAGAGGGTGACGGTGACGTCTTGTTTCTGGACGTTTTCTTGGGCAGGTGTCAGATGAGGTCCCCAGAGTGCGAAGAAGACAACGACACCTGTCAGGAGGTAGGGGTGAGCGGTCCAAGCTTTGCCGCAGATGTGGCTGCCGGATTGTCGTTGTTTGATCGACTCGTGTTTTTGGGGAACAAGGACTGCCACTTCATTTCTTCCGTTCGTCTTATGGCTTGCCCGTTGCAAGTCGCTTGAAGTATTGTTCTATCGCCTCTCGGTAGTGCGCTGGGTAGTCTCTGCCAATTTGCTGCAAGGCGTCTTCCCTCTCACGAGGTGGGAGATCGCCCCATTCATCAGTTTCACCGAGTTCCCGTTTTTTTACTTCACCTCGGCCTTTCCCACCAGCAAGTTGGCTGTCTTCCATCGGCCGGCCGTCGGACATGCTGCCACCGGAACTGCCTGCACCTCCGGAAGCCTGCTGTTTTTTTTGCTCTTCGAGTTTTTTGATTAGTTTATCGAGTGAATCAATGACTCCGCTCTGTACGGCCTGTACTCCAGGCCCAGCATGCCCGAGTTCAAGTCGTCGTGTTACGTCTCTCATTCGTCGGGAAATGTGGTCGAGAGAATCTTCTTTGAGTGAGGTTATGTCGGTTTCCAAGAGCAAGGCAAGTTGTCGGTATCGGACGGGTAGCTCGTTTTCTCTTTCAAGTAGTTTGGCGACACTCTGTGCAGCCTCCTCTATTCTCAGGAGCCAATATTCACAGGCAGCCTTGCAGAAAAGTAACGTTGTGGGGTCGACGCTAGAGTCGAGGGGTAGATTTTCGAGGAGCAGTGCCGCCTCATCGTAACGGCCGAGCCTGATTAACTTCCGGGCAGTCCACAAACGGATCGTCTCGGTAGCAAATGTATCGTTTTCGGTCTGAGTGAGTTTCTCTTCCAGACGGATGATTTCAATGGGAGGCATGGACGAGAGGTCAGTAAGCAACCCTTGGTATTGTTTCTCAATATCGCAAATAATCCGCATGAGATAGTCAAGAGTGTCCACGCCGTTGCGTGGTGTAGTCGTTGCCGGATTCGCTCTCTTCTGGTTGGTTTCCGTTTGGTCCGAAAGCCATTGTTCTAGTCGCTTGGTATTTTCTATCTCGCTTGGTTGGCTCCAACTGGCTCTTCGTGCGAACTCATCCTGTGGGGAGAGGTTTTTGGAGGACTCTCTGGAAGTCGGTGTTCCCTCTGCACGCAAATGTGCTGGAGCCGTCAAGGTGAGACAGGTGCAAAGACAGGCAATCGCTACAGAGAGTGGATCTGCGTTCATTTGTTGCAAAGTTTTGCCTCCTGAGGGACTCAGGGAGTGGAGTATTTTCATGGTATTGTTCGAGAAGAGAAAAGCCATCGTCAGAGTATACTCCGAGACATGTTTTCGATTACTCAGTGCGGCCGGTTGCGATATCATGGGCAGCACGTTCGACCCGCTCCTGTCGATGTGCCAGCCTTCCAAGTGCCTCGATTAATTCGGTCTCTGAAGCCTGTTCGGTTCCCTCGTTGAGCAGAGCGGAAAACCGAGATGTTCTTCCATTTACACGTGTTTGGAGAATCCGCAGCATCTTGAGTTCAGCGATTTTGTCTACGAGTGGCTGCTCGCCAGGTTTTGCTGGTCGACCACGAGCCTGTCCCTGCTCCTGCCTGTCCTGTTGCTCGCGTTCTGCTCGCTCGAGTGCTGAGAGGAGTTCTTCTAGACTGGCCACCAAGCCTTCAACAATGCCTTGTGTAAATGAACCGTAGTCACTTCTCTTGAGCCGGTCTGCTGCCAAAGATGAGTCTTCTCTGATCTGCTGAAGGGCTTCTGGTATTGCTACTGCCGAGCCATCATCGCGGACAAGTGTCAATGCCCGCGTGATGTTTGCAGTAATCACATTTTGTTCAGATCCAAGCCGAGTGGATTCAAGTTCTCGTTCTCGTTTACTTGTCGTGGCCGCCTCATTCGAGAGTTGCTCGACACCCCGGAGAACCATTCGTTCTGCCCGTAGCATGTCTCGGATTCGTGCCTCGAGCTTGACTAAGAGACGCTCAATCTCTTCTTCACGGAGTTGTCGAAGAATTTCTTCAAGTTCCGCCCGAGCGGCCTCTAATTCGGCTAAAGCTCTTTCCTGCTCTTTCCGGGCGGCGTCTGGCTCAACAGCATCAAGTTTCTCTTTCGCTTCCTGCATCCGTGAACGGGCTGCCTCAAGCCGTCGGTTTGTTCGGTCTGCCCGAGAAACTTCATCATTTCCTTGGGGTTCCTGCTGGTCGCTTTTTTTCTCACCTGAGTCACTGCCTTGATCCGGTGAGCTGCTATTCTCGCCCCCCTGCCCTTCGGGTGATTCATTTGAAGAACCATCCTTCGCTGGTTCTGATTGTGGATTGTCGTCCGAATCACTTTTGGATTTTATGCCCGCAGCGTTGGCGGACTCTCGACGAAAAGCGTCGACATCTTCAGCCAGCGACTGAGTGTCGTCCTCAAGAGTATCTTGTTTCTTTGCTATTTCCTCAGGGTTGCCGCCGGCTTCCGTTGTTCCCTCAAGGCCCATTTGTCGAGCAATAAGATTGTTTATTCGTCCGAGGAACTCCTTCACTTTTTTCTTTGAGTCAGTGACTGTTTTTCTGTTTTCTCCAGACTCAAGCACGGCAAGCAATTCGCGCAGGCGGTCGATGGCAGCATCTTGGCCAGTGCCTGCTTTCAATAGCTGACCCTTTTCCAGCAGTTCAACAATCGTATCGAGACGGTCAGTCACCTCAAGTTCTCTTGCTTGCTCGAATGCCGAACGAAGAGTAGTCGCTCTACGTGGATCGGTTGTGTCAAGAAGGTCTGCGAGGCGAAGGAAGGTTGCCTCCAGTTCACGCATTCGGTTACTGAGTGCACGTTCCCTTGCTGCAAGTTGCGAGTGTGTTGGTGGTGAGACAGGTGGTGCCGGTGAGACAGATTGTGCCCATCCTTGTGACACTCCGGTAATCGAGATAGCAATGCCTAGAAGGAATCGCCTCGTGCAGGCAAAAGTTATGAAGAATGGCTGGCCGTTGTTTTGTTGGCTTTGTATCAGCATTTTTGAAAATCGCCTTATAGGCCCTTCAGTAGGTCACGGGCACGCTGCTTTTGTTGCTTGCTTGTTTCTCCACGGATCGACTGCTGTTGCTCGATAAGGGTACGGAGGGAGTCAATAACTTCATTATACGTCTCCAACTCAATCATTTTATCAAGCACCGACCGCATGCGATCAAGGCAGGTGTCAGCCATCTGAATAAGGCGATTTGCGTCTGTCGGCTGGTCCGAATCGTAGACCGCCAGGCGTAATTGCTCGATTGGTCCACTTACAATTTTTTCAAGCGGCGTTGCTATCTGATTCAGCAGACGTTCCTCGAGTGGTGCAGTAAGAAGCCGGTTGTTGAATAATTCATCCGAGATATCTCGGAATGATGCTGCGATCTCACTGGTTTCTCCATTCGCCCTGGAAGTCGCTTCAGCAAGTTGGGATGTTGTTGTCTCGTTGACTTCTTCCTTTGCTGTGACATCGGTTACTACCCGGTCCCGTTTCTGCTGGAAATCTGCAATCAGGCTCTCGAATCGGCGACGAAGAATGACCTCTCTGGCCTCGAGCATCGCGAGAAGAACTTCTGGTGAAACAACACGGAGTCGCCAAGGCTCTGTGGTGCTTGTTTGAGGGCCACCCGCAAGACCACACCGGTCTTTTGCAGAGACAATCAATTCCAGTTCATCATCAACCTTGGCCGGGAGTGATGCAGATTCAATGCGGGGTGATGCTTCTTTGACGAGATCAAGTACGGTGGATGAATGGGTGGCGAGTGAAATCGATGTCTGCTGGAGTTCGGTATCAGTTGAGTCAGCAGCACTGTTTGTGGTGCGTCGAAGAGAGACTGTTGCCTCAGCGAGCCCATGATCATCTTGAATCCTGCCTGTAATCGGAATGGCTGCAGAAGTTGTGATCACTGATGAAATGCCATCAGGAGTGACTTCAATTTCTGGAGGCAGGTCCGCCCGAGAGAGTAGTTGAAAGCGAATGGGCTTTTGATTCGTAATGCCAGTAGTATCTGTGAACTCAATGTCCAAGATGCAATCGTCGAGCACCGGGCCAAGTGTTCCGGAGAGACGCCGCGGTTGTTTATCGGGAGAAATGTTCTGGCTTGATGTTTCTGATGGCTTCGTTGTGAGTTGTGCGACAAGAGATTCTTTTTTCATGGTTTGGGCGTCGGAGGCTTGTGTGCCCGTTGTGAGATTCTGTCGTGCCGATGGTATGGGAATTGAACGGATGGTCGCTCTGGATAGCGGCTTTGATGATTCGGCGGTGATTGAGAGAGTGGATCCTGCTGGTACTTCGACAAGACGAGTTGCAGCAAGGGGTCTTGGCTTACCACCGATGTACTTAGGCGGAGTGATTTGTAGATTGATTGTGGCTAATGATGGAGGCTCTACTACTTCGAGGCGTAAGCCTCGACGTCTGCCGTCACCTCCGCGAACCTCAATGGCCAGATCCTCTTTTGGTTTTTTAAGGATGTACGTAAACAGTTGGGTTTTCTCCTCAGAAGCACCGCGAGTTCCCATGCGGTGAGTCGTCCAGCCTTCTTTTCCTCGGTGTTGCAGTTCGACAAATTTGGGTAATTGTCCAGTGGATTGAGCCGTCACAAGAATTTCAACATCTGCTCCACGGGCAACTCTTCGAACACCATTTGGAAAGCCAGCTATCGAAAGAGTAACCTGACGTGGCCAGGAAGTGTCACTCAACAACAGCATCCGTTGCACCCACGTCTCACGAACAGCCGGCAGGAGAACGAGCACGGCAGCCATTGTTCCAACAGA
>CAXEMW010000113.1:0-10544 GCA_963997395.1 uncultured Planctomycetaceae bacterium | reverse complement strand
CCGGGAACAGTATGCGTTTTGGTTAACAACCAATCACGGGTGCCCGGCTTTGCATTTTCAGCTTGAATCAGATCATTGCTGAAACTTGACTGGCCAAAGGTCTTTGGAATTCCGAGTGCTCCCGCAGTCAAGGCAAGGCCTGCTGTGGCTGCACCTTTATTGAGATCTCGTCGATGTATTCTACGTCCGCTCGTATCAGAACCGGGCATACCACCCCCCCTCTTTTTCTAATTTTTATTCACATCGCCAGGACGCTCGTATGACTCAGTTCCCCTCAAGCAACTTGTCACGAAAAAAGGCAACGTCCGACGAATACTTTGAACCTGAACCTGGGTAGGACAGATCAGCCTCAACACCAAGTTCGTCAGCCTTTTCCTTGAGCTTTGTTCCAAAGACCACGTGATGAATGAGCCACCCTCTCACACGGTCCTTATCACCGCTGGGCTTCTTCGTATCTGGCGCCATCCCGTAGCTCATAAAAATCGGTGGATCATCAGACGATATGAGGCGGAGTGCCGAACATTGCCTGGTTGTTTCATCCACTTCTTCAAGGGTATCTGCACCCCACATTTTCATGCGAATCTTCTCTGGATCATTCTCACCATTGAAAGACTTCACAAGCACCTCAACAGGAACATTTTCACCCAAGAGTGGCAGAATGTTCTCGATGTAAAATTCCCGCTCTGCTGACGTCTGGCCACCTGCCGTGGCTACGCACAGCAGTCGCGTTGACTCTCGTTCAACGGGATCATCACTGGTGGCGTCGGCCATATCATCGCTATAGGCAAGCCACATACAGATTTGGGCCCCGGCAGAACCACCAAAAGCCGCAACCCGCTTCGTATCAATATTCCATTCATCTGCCTTTGACCGCATAAATTGAATGGCTCGCCTTGCATCATGATGAGCGGTTGGCAAAGGGTCTGTTGTGACAAGACGATAGTTGATAGCTGCGACAGAAATTCCTGCGTCGAGTAACGCATTCAACTTTTCGGACTTCAGCTTTTCCTTGCTACCACCCTTGAAGCCACCACCATGAATGTAGACGGCCAGCGGTGTTGGTGTCTCCGAATCGGCGAGCCAGATATCAAACACATTCCGCTCGTTTTCTCCATACTTCACATTGTCAAAGCTTGGCTTTCGCCCAGCCTCTGACTTTCCACTACCAAAAAACCCACCGCTCGGCGGGCTTGTGTCATTCATCCGTTTTCGCAGCGCAACGACTCGCTTCAACAACTGCTCTTTTTCCTTATCTGAAAGTGAGCCATCTCCATCAACATCGGCTTTGGGGTACCGCTGAATCGCACGCCTGCTTACGGCAGCCTCTTCGTCATCCGAAAGCACCCCGTCTTTATTGGTGTCAGCCTGAGGAAAGTACTCAAGAATTTTCGCTGCAAATGTATTGTCCGCTTGTGAGAAAGTCGCCCCATACACCAGGAAGACAAAAAAGACAAACGAAACGGTCAAGACAATCTTCTTCATGAGGTACTCTCAGTCTCCGTGAGTCAGTAATCTTCTTGGACGCTCTTCTATTTAACCCCATTCCCCTCACTTTGTTTCGAATCATCTTTCCAAAATGAATTGAAGAGGAATTTTTCAGCGCAGGCACTCCGATCGGTGATAAACCATTGACGTAAAAACGATGCCGCAAATGCGACCCAAGGTGTTCTTCCGTAGAACCAACTAGTACTATCGACTCAGCCTTTTGTATTATCGCGTCAAGTCGAGCCACGAATGCTTCTGCTTCAATCTCACGCTTTCGGGACGTACCAACACCTGTCTAACTATCACTGTGCACATCATTACTTGTCATGTACCCTTTTCTTGGGTGTCAATTAATTCTTCATGCGTGAAAGCTTAGACAAGACGTGATGAAAAAAATCAGACAGGGATTTTTGAATGGCATTTTTGCATCAATAAGTGGAATTGTGCTTGCATTGAATGCTCAATCGATCGCTTTTATGGGCGTCAAAGGGTATCCTGCGCCACGATCAGACACGAGCTATGCTGTGCAGGAACATATCTTGCAGCAGATAGGTGTGCTCCTTCTGGCGTTTGGACTTCTGCTCATCCTCATGATTTATCGGGAGTATCTTCATACGCCAAATCGTGATAACTGATGCGACGTCAGCAGTGAACGGAAGCAATGTTTTCCATTGACTACTAAACTGTGGAAACAGGTACTCTCAACCGTATTCCAGAAGATCAACTCGTCAGAAGATACCAACTTATTATGCAGTACCTCTTCCTTGCGGCAGTTCTCGGGATACTCGGTTCATTCCCGATCCTGCTGTTCGTAGCAATACGAAAACAACCGTTATCAATGATCACTCGAGCACTTCTGGTCTTTCTTGTGCTCGCACCCGTCCCCTTTTTGCTTTTTGGATTTCTTGCAAGCTTCGAGCCGGGCGTTCACTGGGGGTGGCGTCTGGGTTATGGCGTATTCGTACTGTGGTCTACCATCACAGCTGCGAGGCTTTGTTGGGTAAAACGCAGACCATCGGTAGACACACACTCACCCCAAGTACAGCAAGCAACGGACAAAGCTTTGGATAGAAAACAAGAAATTGATTCCACGGATTCCGAAACCGAAAGAGCATGAAGTACACGAAATGTGAATGAATACGATCGTACGAGATGTGCTACAAGGACTTCGACTATCGAAACTATTTCTGAAAAATTGAAATAAATCTGGTATCACTTCTTCATCTACACTGTTCGAAAGCACCAAACAGACTAGGTTCCACTATGACATTTCGACTCCGCGTCACCTTACTCTGCGCCCTATCTTTTGTTTTTATACCGTTGCATGAGTCTCAATCAGCTTCACCACAACCCAACGTTATTCTCATCTTTATCGATGATATGGGATATGGCGATGTTGGCTTCAACGGCGCGACGATCCCGAAAACTCCCAACCTTGACCAGATGGCTGCCGAGGGAATGGTCTTTGATGACTTCTACGTTGGCTGTGCGGTCTGCTCTGGATCGCGTACAGCGCTTTTGACTGGGACTCACTACCAGCGAGTTTCCATGAGCCCTGTCCTCTTCCCACGCAGTGACGAGGGCCTCCATCCTGACGAAGTCACCATCGCGGACATGTTGAAAGACGCCGGGTACCGCACCGCCTGTGTTGGCAAATGGCATCTGGGGCATCTTCCACCCTGCCTTCCGACATACCAAGGATTTGATCATTACTACGGGATTCCCTATAGCAACGATATGTGGAGAGATCCTGCCAACACACTCGCCAAAGACATTGTTCTTCGCGAAGGGCTCACCCTCAAAGAAGTTACATCAGGGCATCGAGAAAAAAACAAGGTTCCACTGATGCGAGATGAAGAAATCATCGAGTACCCTGTTGATCAGAACACCATCACAAAAAAATATACCGAAGAAGCCATCGCATTCATCAAGACATGCAAAGACGAACCATTTTTTCTTTACTTGCCACATACCATGGTCCACCGACCTCTCCACGTCTCTGAAGCTTTTGCCAAGACAGAGGGAACTGGAGATGCCCTCATCCATGATGCCATTGAAGAAATCGACTGGTCGGTGGGCGAGGTACTCAAGGCAGTCAAGAAAGCTGGTATTGTTGAGAATACTCTTGTCATATTCACAAGCGACAACGGTGCAGCAGTTGGATCATCCCTGCCCTTTCGCTCTAAAAAAGGGAGCGTCTACGACGGTGGTATTCGTGAGCCGACCGTCATGCGATGGCCCGGTCAGATTCCTGCCGGAGAAAGATGCACTGAGGTCGCAGCCACCATCGACCTTCTCCCCACCTTTGCGAAACTCTGCGGTGGTGAACTTCCACAAAACAAAATTGACGGCCATGACATCTGGCCCCTCATGAGTGGAAAGAAGGATGCAAGAAGCCCCCACAAAGAATACGTCCTCATGCACGGACCGGGTACCGTCCGCTCTGGCAAATGGAAATTCTATCCGTGGCAAGAAGGCACGAGCGGCAGCCGCCGGGACCCAGTTCCTGCCGGACGCGAACCCTCTCCGCTACCAACTCAGCTTTACGATACCGACGCCGACATTGGCGAAACCAGGAATCTTGCTGAGGAGCACCCCCAAATTGCAGCCCAGCTTGCAACGGCCTACGAGAAACATATTGCTAACATCCAGGCGAATAAGCGCCCAACCGCAACTATGATCCGACCTGAGGGATCAATTTCGGCAGACCTACCGAGAAGAGCAAAGAAGACCAAAGCCAAGAAGAACTAAACCTCAATCTCTAACCAACAATCATTGAAGCAAATCGACTCACTGGTTTTGAAGACACGCCAGGTCATTGAATCCATTCCAGCACGTGCCTTACCACAAGTTGTTGCGTTTCGTCCCATGTCATGGACGGGGTCACGTCATTCCCCTGAACCTGCTTAAAACCATGACCTGCATTTTTTACTTCAACTAACTCTATGTCGAGACCCTTTTCCTTCGCCATCGTGTACAAGTGCGTAGACAAGTCGATCGGTACGACAGGGTCGGTGTCACCATGCACTAACAGGATAGGTGGACTATCCGCCTTCAAATGCTGATCAGCGCTGACCAGTTTCTTGATTTCCTCAACACTCATGCCATGGGATGGTTTGAACATCATCGCACCTTTTGATTCGCTCCGGCCCGGAAATCTCTCAAGCCGCTTTTTCCAAAGTTCCGGAACGAGATAGGTGGTCGCACCATAGAAGGAGATTGCACCGATCACCGTGTGTTCGGTTTCCGGTCCAGCGTTCTCACCGGGCAGAAATTCGCTGTCCGTTAATGCCGCGACCAGTGCTTTGGAACCCCCGGCAGAAGTCCCCCATGTGATGAACTTATGCGGGTCGATCCCATATCGGTCAGAATTTTTTGCCAGGAATCGCAATGCGTCTTTGCAGTCCTCAAATAGTTGATGGAATCCCAACTCTTCCCCTGCACCAAAGACTCGGTAGTCGATAGTTGCCACTGCAATCCCCGATTCCGTCAGTTCTTTTAATATCAAAGAACTCTTATTGTAGAGGGCGTTTTTCGTACCACCTGTGTTGCCGCCACCGTGGATATAGATGAAAAGTGGGGCTCGTTCGTACACCTTGGTTTTTGGGTAAATGAAATCAAGGCGGTTCCTCTGTTGATTGGTATTTTTTCTGTATTCAATATTCAAATCACCTTTGAGGCCAAGCTGCTGGAGAACTACTTCTGCATTTTGGCTATTCGTTCCTGAGCGGCTTGCCGAACTGGGCCGTTGCTTCCTACCTCTTTGGGAAGCCTTTTGGACCATGTCCTGTTTTTCAGTTTCTGAAAGCACGCCGTCACCATCCTGATCAGCCTGCGGATACCGTTGCATCACCCGCTGGCTCACAAAAGTCTCTTCCTCCTCTGAAAGCACCCCGTCGTTATTCCTATCAGCCTGAGGAAATGATCGAAGTATCTTTTCAGCAAATGTTTCTGCCTTAACAAAATACATGGCACAAGAAAGACACGACACTGCAAGAAACGCAACAAAAAAAAACTGCTTCTTCATCAGACACCCAACTACTTGCTAACTACTTGAAAAACGATACCGATGTATTGAACTGCTCGTAGACTATTTTGTTTCGAAGAAAAAATAATGAACAGAATTAGTCAAATTGAGTAAAACTGGGGATGGGGTTGTACTCTTCCACTGCTCCAATCCAAACTCAAGAAACTGAATCGCTACTGTGCCAACACAATGCTGTTCCAACTTACAGGAAACACAACATGCTACCGCGTTTCGTTCTGCTACTTTCGATCTCAACACTTTCGATCTGCTCTTTTGGTTCAACTTCTCATGGTGAAGACTGGGCCCAATGGCGAGGTCCAAACCGTGATGCAAAATCAAACGAGACTGGCCTTCTTGAAAATTGGCCAGAGGATGGGCCCCCACTCGCCTGGAAAGCAACAGGTCTTGGCGGAGGGTACTCGAGTATTGCTCTAACCAACGGCCGCATCTTTACGATGGGCGATCTTGATGATGGGAGTTACGTGATTGTTCTTGATGAAACTGACGGTTCGCCTATCTGGAAAACTCGCATTGGTGAAGCCGGTGGCCACAAGCGGTACCCAGGCCCCCGTGGCACACCATCCATAGATAAGGGTGACGTTTTTGTTTTAAACCAGTACGCAGACGTTGTTTGCCTGGATGCAAAGAGTGGCACCACAAAATGGTCGGTCAATCTTGTTGATGAATATGGTGGAAAGATGATGTCTGGATGGAAGTACAGTGAGTCTCCGCTTGTGGATGGTGATCGGGTGATCTGTACTCCTGGAGGTACTGATGGCACCCTGCTCGCCTTAAACAGAAAGACAGGAGAGAAACTCTGGCAGACAAAGGGCTGGACTGATCCTGCTGGCTATTCATCTGTAATCATCGCAACGATTGATGGCACTCGACAATACGTGCAACTAACCGGAAAGAGTGTCGCCGGCATCGACCCCAACTCTGGGACCGTTCTTTGGCAAGCAGACCGGGAAGGCAAGACGGCTGTTATCTCAACACCGATTGTTCAAGAGAACACCGTATTTGTGACATCAGGCTATGGCATCGGGTGCAATGCTTTCCGAGTCACAAAAGATGGCACGAACTGGCAGGCAGAGCAGCTTTACGCTAACAAAGAAATCATGAATCATCATGGTGGAGTCGTGTTTCTTGATGGCCATATCTACGGATCAAGCGGCGGAACATTCCGCTGTCTTAATCTCGACAGTGGAGAACTTGCCTACGCTGGACGAAGTGCTGGAAAAGGTGCCACCGTGTATGCCGATGGTCACCTCTACCTACGAAGTGAAGCTGGCCCAGTTGCTCTTATTAAGGCAACTCCAACAGAACTTGTCGAAACAGGTCGGTTTGACCAGCCAGACCGGAGTGAAGAAAAAGCATGGCCTCATCCGGTTATCGCCAACGGAAAGCTCTACCTTCGCGACCAGGACATCCTGCTCTGTTACGACGTGAAGCAGAATTAAGCCTCGTAGCAAAGACTAGTTGGCTTTCCACAGGCTTACAGAATCAAACATGATTCTGTTTGGTGAATCCTCGAAGGTCTTGAAAGTCAATTCGCTCCGTCCTTCGAGAGAAACCTGCTCGTGCTTGATGAGCTGGCCTTTTCCGTTGACTTCAATCCAGAGTGCGCCCTCCTGGAACTCGAGTGAAACGTCAAGCCATTCGTTCAATTTGACGTTCGGTGCTTTTCCCAGAAACTGTTTTCCACCATGCAGCTTTACGGCATAACCATTGTCTCGAAAAGTCACCGTATTAATGTGGTGGCCAATATCAAACTTTGGTCGGCCCGTTTTAAATTCTTTTCCTTCAAACTTCACCCGCATGCGAACAACAAATTTTGGCGACAGGTTATCGAGCCGAATAACAGGTGACAACCCAAGATGGTGATCACGCTTCAGCGCCTTCTCAGCCTCCGCCGTATCCTTGTAGTCCGGAGCCCCAATCAGTAGGCCGTCGACAACTTCCCAGTTCTTGGTTCGTGTCTGCCACCATTTTTTGTTCAGTGGACCGTCAAACCCATCTGTGTAGACAAGTTCACCAGACTGGAACAGATGCGAATCAATCGGGGGTGGATCAACAGCATGAAGACTCGAGGCAAGCACGATGACAGCCACCACTGCAAACAAAAACTTTTGGATCCCCTTCACGACATACCCCTTTTTATCATTTGGACTGAAATGCCTTGCTCTGAACAACAGCATGAACGAACTCACTCACTGCATAATCTTTGATTTTTGCAGACTGAACCACTTCCGCTGCAAAGTCTTCATCAGTAAAGCCGAATGGTCGGCCAAGAGCATACTCAATTAAGTGCTCTGTAAAGCCGCGAGCAAAATCATCCTGACGACTGACAACAATATCTCGTAATTCAAAATAGTCGGCGAAAGATGGGCCGTTGTATATCGCACCTGACGGATCAATATCCCATGTCTTTTTCTTGCCAACGCCACGACCTCGCTTGTCACGTGCCTGAAAGCTATCTGTTGTTCGCCACTTGCCCGCAGCATTAAAGTTTTCTAGGCCAAGCCCGATCGGATCGATCTTCCGGTGGCAACTCGCGCACTGGGCTTCTTCCTGATGCATACGCAGTCGTTCACGGGTTGTGAGAATCTCTCCTTGCAGACGAGAAATCTGCGGCACGTTTGGTGGTGCTGGCGGTGGTGGGTCGTGAAGAAGGTGACGTAACACCCAGGCACCGCGCTCAACCGGGCTACTTACCACGCCATCACTTCCCATCGCATGAATAGCAGCCATACCAAGCAGGCCACCCCGAGGAGAGCCTTCAGGAAGACTGACTTCTTGAAATTCGTCCCCAGTGACACCTTCTATGCCGTAGTAGTTTGCAAGCAGGCCATTAATAAAGACAGTATCACTCTTCAGCAATTGACTGATACGGCCATCCTCACCACCACGAAAAAGGTGAGCAAATGATTGATAGACTTCTTCGCGAGCAGCAGAGCGAGTACTTTCGTCGAAGTCACGATAGAGTCTGGTATCAAACTGAAAAAAATCGAGGCGTTCCATATCCAGCCATTGGTGCACAAAGCCTGCCACAAACTCGTTCGAACGTTCATCAGCGATCATACGATCGACTTGCTGGCGGAGTGTTTCAGGCTGACTCAGTTGCTGTTGTTGTGCCAATTCAAGGAGTTCTTGATCGGGAGGAGCACTCCAAAGGAAATACGCCAAACGCACGGCAAGCTCACGATCAGTGAGCTGTCGTCTGTCATCCGCATTGTTAGGCTCACTCAAGTAGAGAAATCCTGGTGAAGCAAGAACAATGCTCAGGGGCAATCGTATCGCAGTATCAAAAGAGTCACCAGCCTCACGACGAAGGGCAAAGAGATCTGAAAGCTGTTGAATATATTCAGCCTCGGGTTCGACACCCCGAAAGGCCTCCAGCGCGAACCGTTCGATCATCTTTCGTGCCCGCAAAGATTCATCTGGTTCGTCGGCTTCGGTGATCCACCAATCCCTCCTGGGAGATTCCTTGGACACATCCAGTGGGCCTTCCCACTCAACCCAGTCAATCCACAGAGCCGGCTCAATGCCGACGCCATTTTCCTTCCTCGCGTCGCGGTCTCGACCAGCATCTGCCTTCACATCGCGTTTTTCACGGAGAGCAAATTTGCGAGGACTGTTTTTGGTGAGTTGGACTGGAAGTTCAATGATCTCCGGCTCGTCCGTTGAACCAGTAATCTGAAATGTTGCCAGGCGATCAAAATGTTCTTTATCAGGAACGGCACCAAGGTCCACAAAGTGTCGTTCGGCCGGAGTACCTTCTACAGCACCAATTCGGCATCGAAGTTTGTAGGTACCAGGCGGCAACGACTCAACAACATGCTCATTTTTCCAGTTAGATAGCTGCTCTGGAGGCAGTGCGATGTACTCTTCCTTATTGACATTCGAAATAGTCAGAAACGAACCCACCTGAGTGAGTGGATCATCAAGGTAGCGCCGATAGACTGGATCGTTCTCCTCGAATTGACGGATTCGAAATTTTGCTTCCTGCTCATCAACGATACCCTTCTGAGGCTTACCGGTACCCAAGAATGCTTTGCCCTTTTCATACCCACCTTTGAAATAGCCGTTGTACGTACCACCGACCTTCGCGTTTGCATGCAATTCAACTTCGCGTCGTTGCTTCCATTGTTTACGAGAACTGCTAAGAGGGCCTTCGAGTTCTACCCAATCAATCCAGATAGCTGGCGGGTGGCCGTAACCGTTTTCTGCCTTGAGTGTGTTGTGCTCATCCCACTGCACCTTGAGGTTTCCGTTATTGGTTTGTTTCTCCTGAACGGCGAACTCTTTGGGTGTATTCGTTCCAACTTCGAGGGGGATTTCTATAACTTCTGGATTATCGATTGTTCCTGCAACCTGATGGCTGCTGATAGCCCGACCTTCCAAACCCCAGTCCCGACTCTCAATTTCACGCTGGGGATGACCAACTTGGATAAACCGCCGAGATGCGGGTGTTCCTTCAACCACACCAACACGAACCCGCATGACATAGTTACCAGGAGGCATTTCCTTGGGCTTCACAATTACCCGTCCAGTTCCGTGCGTCAACTTTAGGTACGTGCCGCGATCACGATGCGGCAAACCGACGTAGTGTTTGTGAAGAGCTAAACTTCTGCTGCGTGAAGGATCGGCTGCCGCAGCTTTTTTCACATCACTAAACCCAAAGTCTCGTGGATCGGGCGCGCCCTCAAACCGGTCTGCAAACGTGTAAAACCGATTGGGGTGATCGATCAGCCGATCTGCCTTACGAATCTCGGCAATGATTGCCTGGTTCTCTGGGCTCTTGGCTGCTTCATCAACGCCTTTTTTCCACTGCTCGAACCGGGATTGCTGTTCTTCGATCCGCGTAATAACGTCTTCGTTCGCTGGGTTAATTGTCGTCTCCGGCTCGACACGAGTGATTGCTGAATCTGTCACCGCTGATTCTGTGAGAGGACCCTCGAGTTCAATCCAATCGACCCAGATGGCAGGCGGGGTACCATACCCGTTAATCTGCTTATGGCGGTCAAAATCT
>CAXEMW010000112.1:0-10640 GCA_963997395.1 uncultured Planctomycetaceae bacterium | reverse complement strand
TTCAACGGATCAAGAAAGTCGTCATCAACCCGGCGGTACAGAACATCAATCGGTTTGTACCCACGCGTTGTACGCATGGCGACTCGTCCGTCGAGAACTCTTAGGTCGTGCCCTTCAACGAGTTCAACACCCATCTTGTCGGCAAGAAAGCTGTGCTCGTAATAGGCAGAGTTGTAGATTCCCGGTGTGAGCACCGCAATTGTTGGCGGACTGTTGGATGTGGCTGGGGCGCATGCTGCCAACGATCGGTAGAGTTGCCGTGGGTAGTTCTCGACAGACCGAACTCGATTCTGAGAAAACAGTTCTGGGAACATGTGCAGCATCGTTGCTCGGTTTTCAAGCATATAACTCACGCCCGATGGGGTTCGAGCGTTGTCTTCGAGCACAAAAAATTCATTCGGGCCCGTGCGAATAAGATCAATGCCGACAACGTGCGTGTAGACGTTTCCTGGTGGAGTTACACCGAGCATTTTTGGGAGGAATGCTTCATTGTGTGTAACAAGGTCGGCTGGAAGTCGACCGGATCGAATGATTTCTTGCCGGTGATAGATGTCATGAAGAAAGGCATTCAGTGCCTGGACTCGCTGTGTTATGCCAGTAGTAAGACGTGACCATTCTCGCGCAGAAATAATCCGCGGAATGATATCAAAGGGAATGAGTCTCTCTGTGCTTGTTTCCTTGTCGCTCTCTCCGTAGACGTTGAACGTGATGCCGGTTAATCGAAAAAGACCCTCTGCTTGCGTCTGTTTCTTCCGTAGTCGAGTTGGTTCTTCATTTTCAAGCCAGCCATTGAACGCGGCGTAGGCGTCTCGCAGTGTGGCATCGTTGCCCCACATTTCGTCGAACAATTGGTCGTTGTTCATGAGGTCGATCGCAAGGCGGGAAGGCGGAAAGGCGGGATATGATCGAGGACTCTATCGTAGCACCATCGCAGCATAAATGCTTGAAAAACATGAGGCTTTGCTAGAGACAAAGGTGGAACTAAAAACAATACTGTAAAAATTTGCCAATGGTATAACTTTTTCTGCCTCCTGGTTTTGTGTGCCGGGCCTCTGTGGCTGGGGGCGTACGCTCCAAAGCGAAGGCTCCTTGGTGTGGTGGGTGACAAATGTTCTTTTAGCTTGGGGTGTGGAATGACCGCATCGGTGCAAAGGTGTTTTCAGTGATAGCCTCGTCGTAGCTGCGGCAATGGCATTGATAGTCACTGGCTGTCATGCAAACGCAATTCATGAACAGGGTGAGCCACGACGTGTCTGGCGGTGGGAGTCGGAAGACGATCCCTATGAGAACTATGTGGAAGCGAGTATTGAAAAAGAAGGTGGTAACGTTGTCGTGATATGTACCCTGCCCACAATTCAAGATGGGAGCCTTCGGTTTGAGGTTGACCAGATTTCACTTCGTGATGCAGATCAGAAAGAAATAACTGCAGTCACCGAGAATCCGACACTCACAATTACATTGCCAGAGCAGTAGCTTGGGAGCCTTTTTGTCAAAGTACTCTACATGGATGAGCGTTCATTCAATGAATCAGGTGCTGATCCAAGCCTGCTGCCAGACTGGTCTGTCCGGATGAAAACATTTCGATTAATCGATGTTCTTCGAGCACCGTAGGTAAAATGTGGATGGCATGCCTGGGGGAATGTCTTAATCGGTTGTGAAAATTTGGGCCGATTCGAAGCGGTGTCGTTATTGTGGCCGGGTTGTTGGCCGCACATAAATCCGCAGACGCTTGCTTGAGTAGTTTCCAGCATTTTTCGTGAAGGTCCAGTCACGAGTCGAACCCTCACTGTTTCCAATGCCGAGGTCGGCATTCTCTCCCATTCCCCAGTGATTCAACGCAAAAAGAGTTTGTTTGTCTTTCGTATTGTGAACCTGCATCGAACCGTAGCCATTGAGTGGCTCTGCAATACTGTCCCCAATATCGTAAAGCGAATCTGAGCCGCCGGGCACCTTTGAGGTGTTATTCGGAGCATAGTTGTTTGACCAAAACTCGATATTGCCCTCAACGTTTTTGTGATTGAGCGATGGAACCGTTGAGTAGGATTCGACGTTTTCAACGGTTTGTTGGAAGAATGCGTCAGCGCTGAATTGCGGGACGGCAATTTTTTTGATGTCATCCGTAAACGCATCCATCGAAACAAAAAGTGATTGATTGCCATATGCACTGGATTCAAGTTCTACGAGGTATCCAATTCGATCAAAGTTAGCGATGTCCTCACTGCGGTCGATCGAGTAGTCAATTATGTTGTTGAGGGTGTTTAGGTCGAGTTCGTACACAAGTTCATAGTCCTGACCAAGTGAATTAAGGCTCAGGTAGTCTGGCACCTCACCGGCTCGACAGGCCCCAACAGGGAGCCCCGTTCCTCCCATCAGATTCGGTTCAGCGAGTTTATCCCACGCAAATTGAAACGCCGTCGGTTTTGGAACGCCGTCAGCCGAAAGAACAACGGTGTCGCCCTCAATGGAAGCCGTTGCTGGTACAAATTCACCAGCGCCGGGGCCAACAAGTTCAAAGTGGGTAGGGGCCTGTTTGTCTCGTGTCGTCAGGCCGCCACCGGTGTTCTTGAATGTGACAATAAGCTTGTTGCCGTCCAGCTGGAACGAGTCGATTTCTGGGCTGTCTGCAACGATATCGATTCTGCCGTAATTGTTTTTGAGCGCAAGCATTGCAAGTCGATTGCCAACGTCTTGCTTGTTGGGTGGGTGGATGTCGTTCAGCGTTGCAATGTCATTGATCACAACCATGCCCGTATTTGGAAGTTGCTGCACAGCTGCTTGCGCTTCCCAGAAACGTGCCAGAACTGTTCCGTCTTCATTGCCATATTGAAATGGTGCAATCTGAACATAATAAAACGGGAAATCACCTTGCCCCCACAGGGTTCGCCATCCTTCGATAAGGGCTTTTTTCTTTTCAAAGTAGAGCATTCCCTCGGCGTGGTTCGATTCACCCTGGTACCAGATGGCACCGCGAATCGGGAACCCGACAAGGGCATGAATCATGCCGTTGTAGAGCATCGTTGGGTCTTGATGGCTGGTGAATGCTTTTAATTCTTGAGGAAAATTCGGGCTTGGTTTGACTGCTTGCTTTTGTGTGAGTGAGCTTTCAGCCTGCTGGTTCCATGTTTTGTTGGAATGAATAAATTGCTGAAGTCTGTTTTGGTACTGCTCGGTGCCAGGAGTGCGTCCGATCACCGACTGATAAATACTTTGTAGTTTCGGAACGTTTTCAAAACCGACCGGAGGTGTCCAGGGTTCGACACGCGTTCCACCCCACGATGAATTGATTAAACCAATAGGCACGCCAAGTTCTTTGTGAAGCGTTCTGGCCATGAAATAACCGGCTGCGGTGTAGCTGCCAGCAACTTGCGGCGAGCAGATCGTCCAGTCGGCCTCGATGTTGTCGAGTGGTGTTGTCGAAGAACGTCTCGCAACTTTCATGTGACGAATGAGAGGATAGTCTGCGGCAGCGATTTCAGCGTCGTGGTTCGTTGATCGATCAACCGTCCACTCCATATTCGACTGGCCGCTGCACAGCCAGACCTCACCAATCAGAACGTCATTGACTTCGAGTGTGTTTGTTCCTTCAACACGGAGGGTCAGAGGTGCTGTTTGTGCCATCATGGCTGGTAACGTGATCCGCCATGTTCCACTACTGTCGCCACTGGTTGTCGCTTCGTTGCCGTCGAGCGTCACACGGATTTCTTCGCCCGGGTCGCACCAGCCCCATACCGGTATCTCACTCTCTTGCTGTAGAACCATGTGGTCGCCAAAAAAACCCGGGAGTCTCACTGCTGCGTGGCTGAGTGTGTCGGTGCAAAGACTTGTAAGCAGTGTTATGCAAAAAGGTATTGTTGCGAGACGTCGCTTCATAGCTGTTCTTTTCAATAAAAATGAGTGCAGAAACGGTATTTAGAAGAAACAGGATGTCCTCTGTCGGATGCTCTTGCAAAAGAATCAACTATCTACTCAGCGTTCGTGCGAATCACGTGTGCGCTTTTTGAAGATTCTTTCCCCAGCCTGATCACGATAGCAGGTCTGAACCGCACCTCATAATGAGGTGCACGTGGAGGGGAGTTGGTGCTTGGGATTGATGCATCATCTCATGCAAAATAAATGGCTCGATGCTACAGCTCAGGGTATTCGTCTGGAGTTGCATAAAAGCCATTCGGCCATGTCTCTGGTTCGTAGCGATCGTTCGCTTCGTTGAAAGGCGTCACGCGAACCCAGTCGATTTCGAGCGTTGCCTGATCAAAATTAGGATCTCCAGCCCAGCCGACTCGGGAGACGGTCTCTCCATCAATGCGTTCCTTGAAGCCCGCAGCAGGGAACCAGATTCCCAGCCAGAAGCGAGATGCTCGATAGGGAATGTTGTCTTGACCAAATTCATTCCCTTCGTGTCGATAGACTTCTTCACCGTCAATCAGCCAGATAACTCGAGGTAGTTCACCGTCACCGCCTGCATGCCAGTCAATCGTGTAGGTGTGGTACTCGCCATCATTAATAATTTCTACTCGACCGGGATGATGTGCTCCTTCGCCTCCGAGTTTTCCACCCCAGCTGTTGACGCGAGCGAAGTCATATGAAATCGGATCATCGTCACTACCTGTTTGCAGGGCAGTGGGAAATTCCCAGTCGATTTCTGAGTTTCGGATTTTGCTTGGCTCTTCCCAAAATCCCTCGTCGTTTGGTCCATATTCGATGTAATGGAATGTCCAGAATGCAGAGGCCGCACCGAGAACCTGTGGAACGCGGGCCCGAACTTCGTAACGGCCAGAAGCATAGTAGTCACGGGTGGCAATGCCTGCACCGACGCGGGTTGTCCGGTCTCCGTGGCCGACAACGTCTCCGGTGTAGTCGTCCCCGTTTGCACGAAGTAACAGTTTGCCGTCTGCAAGCTCCACATTTTCAGGAACAAGTCCACCGTTATCGCCGCCCCAGGCCTTGTCAACAATCAGCCATCGTTCTGGGTCAAGTGGCCCACTGAAATCATCAAAGAGAACGTCAGTGGTTGGCGTGGGTATCGGGTTTGGCGTGTCGATCCATTCATTTCCTTGTGCAAGAAGTGAAACGGATTCAATAGTCAGGATTCCCGGACTTGCCTTGTACTGTTCAAGCATAACGCGAACGGTCTCGTAGCCAGATGATGTTGTGAACGGCAGGATAACTCTTCGTGATGCTCCCTCTTCAATTTGAAGTGAGGCGGTAAGTCCGTCTCGTCCGGCAACCGAAAGAGTCGCACCGGGGCCGCCTCCACGCACGACTGCTTCAAGGCTGTACGTTGTGTCAGGTGGTAGTGCAAAAGGAATGTCTTGTACGAGCCTCGCAGATTCATCAGTGGTTGGTGTAAGTGTGACCATGTTGTTTGCTATTTCAGCGTGATCGCGTACCCAGCCAGTAAGCCCGTCTTCAAACGTGTTGTTGAGCAGCATCTCTTCGCCAGCAGTGACTAATGCGCGTGGCTTCGGCAGCGTATACCAACCTTCATCTGGAGGGGTTACTGGTGTGAGTTTGCCTTCAACAATTTTCACATCGTCAAAAAACACAGGGCCTGGTTGTCCCATGTAACTTTCGAGGAACAGTCTGACCTCAGTGCTGTCATCAGCGGTGTAGAACGTGAAGCGTTTTTCTTGCCAGGCATCTCCTGCAGCAGAGTTTGTCTTGGCGTACTGTGTGCCTGAGTCGACGCCAAACGATGCCCATGCGCCTTCGAGGGAGCGGAGCTTCACCGTAAAGCTGTACCGAGTCTGTGGTTTGAGTCCTGTAATACGCTGTTCGACGCGGACTGTATCTTCCTGCGTGGCAGCCAGTTTCAGAACGCCTTCACTGAGTGTTGCTGCACCTGCAGGGCCTGAAGACTGCCAGCCAGAAAGGTCGCCAGTTGAGAAGTCGGCATTGCGGACGAAATTGCCATCAACACGAGGAGGAAGATCTTCTGGAGGGGTTGTATCTGGCGGCGACACATCTGGCGGAGTTGTGTCTGTTGGTGGTGGATTTGTTGGTTCTGGTGCCGGTGTGCCGTTGGTAGACTCCAGACGAATGTCGTCGATGACGACCGGTGCTGTTTGTTGACGATACGCCTGAAGAAAGACAGTAACTTCAGACACATCCGCATCCGTCACAAAATCGAGCGTCTGCCGCCCTGATGCGTTGTCGCCAACTGAGATTTCAGACCATTTCCCGGCATGGCCACGAACGCCGGCGTATCCGTAGCTCCCACCAGCACTCGTCAGTGAAAAAGACAATCGGTAGCTGGTGGATGGATCAACGGCGACCTGTTGAAGAAGAGCTGCTGTTCCTTCCGCACTTGGTGAAAGTTGCAATATGCGCCCGGCAGCACCTGGAAGTGTCTCAGCTTTTCCACCAGCGGTACTGATGTCGCTCCAGCCACTGAGATCAGATTCAAAGTCACCGTTTTCTAAAAGGGAATCACCCGTGCCTGGAGGAGGTGTTTCAGTTGGTGGTTCCGTTGGTAATTCCTGAGGTGGCTCAATGGGTTGGTCTTGAGGTGGTTCTGGTGAGACTGGAGGAGAATCAGCCAGAGCAAGTTGAATGTCATCGATACTGACAGGTGCGGTTTGCTGGCGATATGCCTGAGCAAAAATTGTGACTTCGGATACATCTGAACTTGTTTCAAATTCAAGTGTGTACCGACCTGCTTTATTTTCACCCGTAGAGAGTTCGGACCATTTTCCGGCATGGCCACGCACACCTGCATAGGCATAGCTGTCGCTGCTGCTATTCAAGGTGAAAGAAAGTCGATAGGCAGTTCCTGGGGTAACTGATACCCGCTGTATGATTTCAGCCGTACCAGTGTCAGTGGGCGTGAGGAGGATGCCAGGGTCTCCCACGTTAACGACTTCCACATGAGCCGTTTCTGTTGCCTGTACAATCCAGCCAGCGAGTCCTTCAGAAAAATCTCCGTTCGAAAGATCGGCTGTCATCAGGTAGCGGTTTTCAAGCGACTCGTGAAGAAGATGGACGTGTCTTTGATGAGTCGACAGTCGAGCTTTGCGTGCCATGGTGTGTGCCTCATGGTCTCGAAGAAAAGAGTGATCAGAAGCCCCTTATTTTTCTACGCTCGATGATGACGCCAATTCTTGTATTTATTCATCAGCTCTGAATTCAGGTCATTTTTCAGTAGTTAGAAATATTGTGTTTTTTTGCACACGACACTTGACGATCTGAGAATCTGGATGGTTGCACGTCTGATAGTTTGTGGAATCAGCTTTTGGGCAACCGTCCAGACAAGACCCCACGAGTGAGTCGATTCAGACTGCCTACGCAGATGGCGCTGGTATACCGGCAACAGGAGGAATGGTTGGTGCCGGACCAAAAATAGGGTCATGCTTCCACGCTCTGCCGAGACGGGCAGAGCGGCGAAGAAGATCATCTGTTACGACGAGAACAGCAGGTAGAAGAATAAGCTCAGCGACTGTTGCAGCAGCAATGGCAGCACATGCCAGTCGCCCAAAACCTGCAAGTGACGGTACGCTGCTGACAGTTACGGCTGCAAAGCCAACGCCAAGAACAAGTCCACCAAGTACAACTGGATTTCCCGTCTCAACTATCGCACGCCGCATCGCACTGGCGATCGAAACACCTTCTCGACGGTTTCTAGCCAGTGCCGCCATGACGTGAACAGTGTCATCTACTGCGAGGCCAAGACAGACGTTAAACACAATCACAGTCGCAGGGTCGAGCGATCGACCAGTCAGCACAAGAACAGCCGCAATGACAGCCAGTGGAAAGACGTTCGGAATCAGGCTCACGATACCTGCAACTGGTGATCGGAAGGCGAGGGCAAGAATGATGGCAATGACGGCTACTTCCAGAAGCAGGCTGCCGCCGAGATCAGTGATCAGTTGTCGGATGTTACGGGCCGAAATAACAGACATGCCCGAAAGGTCAAACTGCCAGCCGTTGTGTGCTGTAGCCAAGGCATCGAGCTCTGTACGAATGTCGGCGTAGACCGTTTCGAGCTGGCGAGACCCAGCATCACGGACGCGAGCACGAACGATGGCCATTCTTGTGTCTGGATCAACCATTTCGTCGACAGTATCAGCTGAGATCCTGCGACGTACTCGAGGTGGCATTGAATTGGTGACCGACGCGAGTGACAGCGGACGACTTGTTGCCTCGGCGGTGTCCAGGATGGCATGAACCTCATTGAGCGTTTCCAGAAGTTCGTCACTTCGCCAGCTCACGTGCTCTGGCCAGCGAACGACAACGTCAATACCCATGACACCACCAAACTCTTCATCAACGGCAATAAGTGCCTGTGAGGAGTCGGCCTGTCGCGGAAGCGAGTCAACGACACGATTGTCTGCATCAACCTGCATGCCGATTGCGGTAAGCACAAGAGTTCCGACAAAACCGATAGCGGCAATCGGACGAGCATGACGAATCGAAAAGGACGTAAGTGTTCCGGCAATGCGGCTGGCCAGTCGCCATGATCGACCGAGTCGAAGCCCTTGGCAGAATTGCGTCGATGCCAGCAGTGGGGTCAGCAGTGTGACGGCTGCAAAACTTGCAAGTGCACCGGCAGCTGCGGCGATACCAAACGTGCGGACCGCCTCAATACGAGCGGCGGCAAGCGATGCAAATCCAACGGCAGTGACAATGCTAGTGAGACCACAGGCTGTACCAACTCGTCGGATGGCGTTACTCGATGCAATGAGTTGATGCGTGCCACGGCGAACACTTCGTCGCATGTCCTCGATGAAATGAATGGAGTCACATGTACCAACAACGAGTGCCAGAGACGGTACGACGCTGGTAAGAATGTTAATCGGTGCGCCAAAAAGCCCGAGAATTCCCATGGCCCAGACGGCACCAACAGCCGGTGGAAGGCATGCGACAAGTGTCGAACGAAGACTGCGAGCAAGCGTGGCAGACAGAATAAAAGCAAGCGTGAATCCGAGTGAGTTGAAGATAAGCATGTCATGTCTAAGTGCAAGAGCCGCTTGGTGTCGCAATGCCGGAAGGCCCGTGAGTTGCACGCTGATGTCGTCTGCATCAAAGGAGGAAAGCGTCGATTCAATGGCGTCAACAGCACGTCCAAGGTGTGGAGGTCGGTCGGCGCCCGCGTTCAGGCGAACGATACATAATGCCGTCGAACCATCTGCCGAAAGGAGCTGACCACTTATCAATGGATGTTCATGGGCGCGAGCACGCGCCTCATTGATTGACTGTGGGTCGAGATGGCCGGCTGACTTGGGAATGACTGGCAGTATCGCACCAGCAACACCCTGCCGACGAACGTCAAACATTGAGCGAACCTGACTTACGTCAGGAAGCTCCTCGAGATCTTTCACAAGGCCTCTGAGCTGAGAGAGTCCTGGCTCGTGAAAGATGTCACCCTCGGGTCGATTGGCACGAATGATGCAATCACGATCGGGTGCACCGAAGCGATTGCCAATAGCATCGATAAGAGCAAATTCTTCATCAACAAGGGTTGCGTCAGAGGCACGAAACAAACTTGTTGGACGAACGCTACGAAGGAGTGACCGCAGGTCATCGTCAATCCGAATGCGACTGAGTCCGTACCCTGCCAGGCAGGAGATCAATATGACTGCAAGGAGGCTCCATCGTCGCCAGTTTCCGGTATTGGTAGGAGGTGGAACTCGTCCGGGTCCACTATCCACCCGCGACATGTTGGTGCGCCGCACTGGCATGGGATTGCTGCGTCCGCTGGCCAGCAGTAATCGATAAGCAATTGTTCGCCCGGAACGATTGGTCGGATTGTTTGCAGCCACAGCCGGTCTTCCTGCAGGTTGGTTTCTTCGTCCTCCCAGTAGAAAAGTTCGCAGTTCGGATCGCAACTGTGGTTCAGGAAACGTAGGGGAGCGGTGGGTTCCAGGAGTTTTCCGCTCGGAAGAGCCATGCAGTAGCTGGAGTCTTCCGGGTAGTCTTCGAGCACTTTTCCATGGATTTCACTCAGGAGTAAGCCTTCATGAATGTGGCGTCGTGCGAAGACACCTTTGCCAACGGAAGTTTCGCCTATACGGATAAGACTAGTGGTCGAAGTGCTATGAAATGGCTTACTGGTGGCAGGACCGTAGGCGTTTAAATCGTATGAGTGGTGGGGAGTATCGCTGTCGATTGGAATTGTTGGCATGGGTTGAATGAAATTTCTTATGCTGCTGAAGAGACCGAAGTAATAAAAAAAGGCTATGCACCGGTTGCCCGGTCCATAGCCCCAATAGATGAAAGAGAATGTAACGATGCAGGTGGGCACCCGTCAATCAGGCAGCAGCATTATTATGCGGATAATTTTTTGGTGTGCCCTGCTCGCAACACCGAAGAGTCTGGTCGCTGACCATCCGAGGGTACAGAGCGATGACGGGTCTTCATCTGTTCGTATTGCATGCTTCAATGTTGAGTCACTCACTGTGCCTGGTGAGTGGAGTCGTTTTGCTCGATATCGTTTCCCGCCGGGACGTATGCGGCATCTCGAGGGTGTTGCGTCAGTTGTAGAGGTTGTGAATCCAGATGTCCTCGTCCTGTCAGAGGTGTCTTCTCCTGAGGCTTGTGTTGCCTTGGCGGCACTTCTTCGTGAAAAAGGCATCGGTGATTTTCAGTCCTATCATGTTGATGGTCGTGATAGTTACACAGGGTTTGATGTTGCTTTTGTATCTCGC
>CAXEMW010000111.1:0-10683 GCA_963997395.1 uncultured Planctomycetaceae bacterium | reverse complement strand
TCTTTATATGCTCGGCTGTAACGCTCCCGAGCATGCCTTGGTCAACTCAGATTGTGGAACTGAAGAGTTCTACGCTGCGTATAAGCAGATGACTGACAAATTGCGGCCGTGGACTATTGATTTTCATGTTGCACAGAATGATGGCGAAATTCATGGGGCAGGTTCACACGATAAAACTGGGAAACACTGCCCAGCAGACGACCCCAACGGAAAACTCGACATTGTGAAATGTTCTGGGTACTGGCTTGAAGATGCTTCGTCTCGGTGCATTGAACACATCTGCTGGGACGGCTGTATGTTTCCGAATGAAACGCTCGAAGATCCAGCAACATGGAACACAATTTTGAAGACAATGATTGCCGTGCGTGATGCACATGGTTGGAATTAAATAGATTTTGAAAGGACGATATTGATGGCAAAACCACTTCGTATTGGCATGATTGGCTACGGCTTTATGGGTCGTGCACACTCCAATGGCTATAACCGAGTGAAGAATTTCTTTGACCTTGAGTATGAACCAGTTCTTCAGGCTGTTGCTGCACGAGACACCGAGAAAGCTCAAGCCTTCGCCACGAAGTGGGGGTATCAGCGTGTTGAAAATGATTGGCGGAAGCTTGTTGCCTCTGATGATATTGATGCAATTGATATTTGTACGCCGAATAATCTTCATGCCGATATCGCGATCGAAGCAGCCAAACATGGGAAAGCAATTTTATGTGAAAAGCCTCTGTCAATGGATACCGCTGAAGGCGAGACAATGTGCGCTGCTGTTGAGCAGGCAGGTGTACCAAATACGGTTTGGTACAACTATCGAAGAATGCCAGCGGTGACATTTGCAAAACAATTAATTGATGACGGCCGGCTGGGCCGAGTTTTTCACTACCGAGCTAATTTTCTGCAGGACTGGACAATCAATGCTGATCTGCCTCAGGGTGGTGCAGCACTGTGGAGACTTGATGCAAAATCTGCAGGTAGTGGTGTCACGGGTGATCTGCTTGCCCATTGTATCGATACTGCTCTCTGGCTGAATGGATCAGTTTCTGATGTAACTGCCATGACCGAAACATTTGTCAAGGAACGAACGCATCAACTGACTGGCAAGAAAGAGCCAGTTGAAATTGATGACGCCTGCTCATTTCTTTGTCATTTTGAAAATGGTTCACTTGGTCTTTTTGAGAGCACGCGATATGCACGTGGTCACAAGGCGCTCTATACATTTGAGATCAACGGTGAAAACATGAGTTTGAAGTGGGATCTTCATGACCTCCATCGTTTAGAAGTCTTCGACTATAGTGACGAAGGTCCAGAACGTGGCTGGAAGAGTGTCCATGTTACAGACGGGGAGCACCCGTATATGGGCAACTGGTGGGTGCCAGGGTTGGCGATTGGATATGAGCATTCATTTGTCCATCAGGTTGCTGATTTTTTGACCTGCTACGCAAAGGGTGAACCGTGTCACCCAACCTTTCGTGATGCACTCGAAACGCAACGAGTGTGTGATGCTGTGCTTGCAAGTGCAAAAAGCCACGCATGGTCAAAAGTAAATGGGTAGCAGTCGTTTTCAGATGAGTTGCTTTGCTGTACGGGTCGCGATAGGCTGATTAGGTAGATTTGGAACGACTTGTTGGGGTGCCGTTGCTCGTGTGATTTTGTTTCCGAGTCGTACTGTTTATGAGCACACTTTCTTCAGTACGCCGTAATTTTGTGAGAATATTTCAATGTACTTCACAATGTCCTGCCCAGACTGTGATAAAAGCCTCAAAGTTCGTGACGAACTTGTTGGTAAGACCGCACGCTGTCCTCATTGTCGCAGTTCGATAACTGTCAAACGTCCTGAAAAATTAGCAGCGGATACAAAAGCGGGTCAGTCAGCAAAAGATGGTGGAGCCGCGCAATCGGCAGAGTCAGTCGCAAGGGCTCGAGTACTGTCTGTCACAGCAAATACGAATGTAAATGTAGGACTCTATGCCCTGTTTGGTCTGGCAGCTACGGTTGTCTTCTATCTTCTACTGTTGCCTTTTGCTGGACCCAAAGATGATCGCTCATACCTGGGGCGTCTCTTTATGGGTGGAGAAGGTTCGACTATGGCGACCGGTCAGTGGGTTCCGTATACAGAAGTATTCTTGTTTTTCTGGGCAGCAACCATGCTTGTTGGCAAGCTTCGCAAGATTCGTCGCCAGCAGCGAGCCCTGCTGTTTGATGTGCTGCCAAGTGATATTGGAGAGAAGATCACAGAAAACAACCTCGACAAGTTTCTTGAATACATTAGTGAACTTCCCAAAAATGCAGTTGGTAGTTTTCTCGTGACCCGTTGCGTGCGAGGTCTTGAGCACTTTCGTGTCCGAAAGAGTGCGGCCGATACGGCTACGATGCTTTCGAGTCAATCAGATCTTGATGCAGGTAGTGTTGACTCAAGTTACACGATGTTCCATGTGTTCATCTGGGCAATTCCGATTCTCGGGTTTCTTGGAACTGTTATCGGTGTGAGTTCCGCTGTTGGTGGATTTACCGATACGCTGAGTAGTTCGAGCGATATGGAGTCACTGAAGGTCGGTCTAAAAAGCATTACAGGTGGTCTTGGTACATCATTTGATACCACACTGGTTGCTCTTGCGATGGCGATGATCCTTACATTTCCTGTGAGTGCGCTTCAGAAGCGTGAAGGTGATGTTATTGGTGAAGTCGATGAATACACCAATGAATATCTTTTGCGTCGACTTGAAGATGGCAGGAATACTGAGGAGCATCGCACGCCTTCTGCAAGTCGTAATGACATGCAAGATGTTGTGCAAGCTGCTCTGAAGGTGCATCGGGCAGAGCTTGAGGGCTGGATAGGACAGCTCAAGACTCTTGGGAAGGGTGTTGCCGCGGATCTGTTCGACTCATGGAAAAAAATCGATGACAAGCAGACTGAGCGAATTACGCAGACGGAACAGTCATTAACAAATTTTGTTGGACGTCTTGATGGAATGGGTGAGAAGCTTGCGGCAAAAGTCGAAGAAGGTTGGAGTAACGCCCACGATCGGCTGTATGAAAAAAATGCGGGACAGGTTGAGCAGTTAGGAAAAATGGTTGAATCAACACGTGATGAAATTGCAGCCATGGCATCCACTGCACAGGACGCGAAGGGACGATCCGCAGACCTTATGTCAGAGGCTGCTAGTAGTGTGCAAGAGTACACTCAGTCGTTACAAAAAAGTTTGTCGGAACTTGCGGAAACAATGGAACGTCTGAATGGTCAAACTATTAATGTTGAAATGAAACAACGAGGCTGGTTTGGGTTCAGTGGTGAGAAGAAAAAGAAGCCTGAAGAGAATAGTAAGATAAAATATCGAAACTGAAGTGCTGGTCGATTGTGTCTGTTCATGTGTTCGTGCAAGGTGGCAGGCTGCGTAGCCACATGGAATCAATGTCATGGCCCGTAGGCAAAAAAAGAAACAGGAAATCTCACTTTTTCCGTTTCTCGATATTCTGGCATGCGTTATTGGGAACCTGATCCTGATAATTACGGCTGTTGTGCTTGAATCCGTTGATACCGATAAGCTCGCTGATTTATTTCAAAACGAAGCGATTCAAAAACAAACTGAAGAAAATCTCGAGACTATTAGGAAGCTTGAAGAGAGTCTTGAAAAGCTCAAACAGGAGAGTGCCTCAAGTGATAGTCGTGTGCAAAAAGCTCAGCAGCAACTGGTAGAAGCGGAACGAGCACAGCGCGAGGCGAAAGGGCGGTTATTGAATGTACCACCACCACCACCACCGCCAGATGAGGAAGATACTGCAGAACTCAAGAAGCGAAATCTTGAGATTCAAGAAATTATTGCTGAAATGAAGAGAATTGAAGCAAAGATTGCAGATAAAAAAAAGAAGCCTGATCAATCTATTTCCATTCTTTATGCAAATAAGGGTGGAAGCGGCGTGCGGCGACCATTCTTCGTTGAAGTTAAAAAAAATGAAATCGTTTTAATACCAAATGACTTAGATTTTAAAAATCTTTTTAAGGATGAGAAGCCAATTAAAATACCTGCAGGGAAAATTGTGAATGATAAATCATTTGAAAAATTGATGAACTATGTAAAGGATCAAAAAGCAATAAGAGGGCCCCTTAGAAGGCGGCGAGATACAATCATCACTTTTTTAATTCGTCCCGATGCAGTTAATACATACAATACGGCGAAAAATGTTGTCGATCAGTTTGAAAAAAAATATGAAAAAGAATTGGCTGTTATCCCGTTAAATAATGGCGACTACATCGTAGAATCGCTTAGCGGTAAGGCACCACTTCCGGGTGAAGGCGAAATTCTTATTGACTAAGGTCGTGTGGTAAGGTTTTAGAAAATAGCAGACTGAGAAAGGAATAATCTGATGGCCCGACGCAAAAGCCAGACATCAGCAACGGGGGCCAACATGGACTCTTTGCTAGATGCCCTCACGAATGTTGTTGGTATCCTCGTGATTGTTCTTGTCGCGGTCCAGTTATCGAGCCAAGAAGCGGCGCGACGCATGGAAGAAATGATTGCGCAGATCGATCCAGCAGAGCAGGAGCGTATAAAGCAGGAAGCGGAAGATTCAGAGGCAAAGCTGAAAGAAATGAAGCTGGCCCTTCAGGCAGAGTCCGACAAAGATAAAATTGATCCAGCAAAATTGCTAGCCATGCTCCAGGAGGATATCGCTGCGGCGGAGTTGAAGGCAAAAAAGGATTTGCTTGCAGCTGAGGCTGCAGAGAAGGCAGCAGAAGAAAAAAAACTTGCAGCTGAAAAGCTCAGGAGAAGCCTGATGGCACAGCTTGCAGAGCTTGAAGCAAAAGAGAAAAAGTTCACAGTCGAAAAAGAAGACTTATTAATAAAACTGGAAAATATGCCAACCTTAAATGCACCGCCGCCGAAAGAAGTTCGGCCACCGACACCGAAAGATATTCCAAGAAAGAATGATGGTAATCCTTTGCTGTCTAAGAAAGAAATACTTATCAGTGGTGGGAAAGTTATCCCCAAAGTTATTCCAGAAGTGTTTAAAAACCAAGTGAAGAATTACGTTAATAACATCGTCAGTCAAAGTAAAATTGAGGCTGAAGAGGGCCGGTATATTACAGATGAAAAAAAAGCAATCAAGTTGATCGAGGATTTCAATAAAGATCCGCTGCAGAATGAATTCTTTGAACTCAAACTTGTCCGCAATGGTGCTAGTATAAACGTGGAAATGATTCCTAAGGAGAACTGTGGCGAAGATCCAGAGCAAGCGGTCAAAGGTATTTTCAATAAAATTTTTGGTGACAAATTGCTGACGCGGCAATGGTACCTTTCTTACCTTGTAGAGCCAGATTCATTTGAGACGTACATGGCAATGCGCAAGGTTACGGATAGATACGGTTATTTTGCTGGATGGACGATAATCAATCCTGGTAACAATAGAACTCAGCAGTTTAACGTTGGATATAATGTCGGTGCAAAACCACCACCTAGAACTCCAGGTCCTCCAAGTGCCCGAAAACCAAAAGCTGTAAAAGGTGTTTTGGACTGAGTAAGTTTAAGCAGCCCAATAATCGATGGCTGTAGATGATTTTTGTGCGTGAAAAACTCTTTTGAATAACGCTAGCGTGATTATCTGCTTTGTCATCACGATTTGTCTCTGCATATCGCTGGCAGGCTGTAATAACTTTCACGCGGTTCCACTTCCGGGTCAAATCGAAGGCCTGTCAATGGCTCCAGGGTTAGGAGACGGTGAGGTTATCTCATGGTTGCCTGCTCAGACGGATACGTATCAACGATATGGACGAGTCGTATGCAAATATAAAGATGAATTGATCACCAAACGAATCATGGGGCTTCCCGGAGAGTCCATTCGGATTGCGGATGGAGAGCTTATTATCAATGGTAAGATGCTTCGAAAGAGTCCACGGCTTTTGCAGCACTTTGGTCTGATCGTTGATTGTCAGTCTGAATCGTGGCGAGATGCAACACAGTCATGGGAACATTCAAGCAATAACTGGGTGTGTGAGCATGTGAGTTCAAAACATGTTTCATGGTTACACTTTCATCCGAAAATATCATCTGGCCTGATTCCAGATGGCAGTGGCGTGCTTGTCTACGATGATGTGTCATGGTTGCCAAAAGAAACACGGCGGCTGGAGGTTGTTAAAGATGTGGGGATTTCAGCCGTACTCGATATTGCTCTTCAGGAAGAGTGCGGTCTTGAAATACTGGTTGGGATAAACCAACACATGGCACGACTTGTTGTTAGGAGACAAGGACGACTTGCACTCATTGCAGGAAGGCTCGATGGCCAATTCGTTGTTATGGCTTGGCCAATCCTTAGGCAGCATCGAGAATTTCATGAAGGCTTCGACGGCATCAGAACACCTTTGGTCCGTGAGATACCGGAAGAGTGGTCTGCTGAAGTAAAAGTGGTACATGAGAAAACTCAGCCCCAAGCGAAGTCTTCACTTCTTCTTGGTATCAAACTTCTTGCAAAGAGAGGCGAGGTGCCTTCGGAGGAAATCTGTTCAGTAAAAGCGGAGGAATTACTTGTCTGGCGAGACATACGGTGGCTAGCAACGCCAAGCAGGAGTAAGTGGTCTGTTCCAGCGGGACATGTTTTTGTACTAGGTGATTGCCCGCCGGCAAGTAGAGATAGCAGGCATTGGGGTTCACTTCCCATTGATTCAATTCAAGGAAAGGTTGTGCAGCCATCATCCGGTGAACCACTTCCGTTCTGGTTGCATCAAAACTAAAGTAGTTTTGAGCATGGGAAACGTGGGCTTATGCAGAAAGCTGTCAGCTTTTCTGAGGGCATAGCTGGTTGGCTTCGTGAAGTACGCATACAGACTCATTTTGTCGAATAAGACGATTGACCGCATCAGGAGTTTCAGCATGCCCGATATCAAGGTCTTCGACCAATTCTTGGTTGAGCTGAGACAAGAGTACGAGACGTCGATCACCAAGAGCCCGAGCAAAAAGAGACGTCTGGAGAGCATCCATGTGTAATCGGATGTCATCGGAATCAGCGGCCTCATGGAGGAGCATCCGTAATTCGATTCCTTGTCGCCAGCGAGTAAAAATAAGCCCTGGCTCTTGATCCATATTACATGCCACACAGACGGTCCCATCATGGCTGGTTACACGAGCAGCAGCGGCAAGTGCCCGAGTGAGATCAGCAAAGCTACACAGTTGATCTGCTATGCCGGCAATTGTAAGCGTTGAACGGGAACAAGGAGAGGGCCGCCATTCTCTTGCAAGGAATCGGGACTGCGTGACTGAGGCAGCAGGAAAACCAAACGCTGCACCCGCTAATGTTTGATTGTTTCCAGCCACAAGATGCAATGATGCAAGGACACCAAGCTGTGCGGTGATTTGCTCTGCTTCATCTCGCCATTCTCGAAGAGCCTGTCGCCGGTTCTTCAGAAGCGATGTGACTAGCGCTTCGCGACGATTCTGTCGTGCAAAATCAGGCCAAATTTCACCCCCAGGAGAACGGCCACTCAGGCTCGCATCATAGCCGAAGCATCCAACGGTAAGTACAACATCAGCGTCAACAAGACTACGGGCAAGGTGGAGCGGTTCACCGCTTTCATCAGCAAGTAGATAGGCTGTTTCACTATCGTTGAGAGGGTCAAAGATAGTTGTAGGAAAAGGATGGTTTGGTATGGAAGAAATAGTGGGATATTGATCATCCAATTGAATAGTCGGTGGTGCGGTGACAAGTTGAACATCATCAACGCTCACCCCACCAGCTTGCAGGCTTTCAAGAATGGCAAGATAAATGGCATCTGAAAGGAGTTGGCCACCAGGTAGATTTCCGGCTTGAGCAATGACGACTTTATCACCTGGAACGACATGATCAGGTAAGGGTGGGCCAGCAACAGGCTGCAACAAAGCATCTCGTACAAGAGCAGCTGATGCATCAACGTCGACGCCTTCCGGGCCTCGCATTTCTACGAGTTGAGTGGATGGTTCGCAATCAATGAAAAGCGGGTTATCTCTACCGTAGTTCAGTTGAACTTTCAAAGCATTCTCGAATTTCAGAGTCGATTCAGTGGATATGTATGGCAAAACGTAAGCCGATTCGGCATTAAATTCTAGATCATTGGCATTTTGTGGGAACAAAAGCGGTTGCCGAGGAAACGCTCTTGGACAGTTTCAGGACCAAAGGACAGTGGACAGGTCCATCAATCAGCAAAAACAGCCCCTGATGGAATAATAGATTTGTTATTGAGTGTGACCTATTCGATCGGCATCGGTTTGCCTGCTGTTGCATTCGTTGTAAGTGGTACTGACGGACTTACTTGCGGCACCGCTCATCTTTCCCTGTTCTACCGTCGATTATTAAAGGCGGAGTTCAGAGAATTCTCATATGGCAGCATTGCTGATTTCTGTGAGCAAAGTACTGAGAATCACAAACTTTGTCTGGGATTATTTTTGTAGGCTATTTCGTGAGATATGGAGTTGGACCGATGAACAGTTTGCACCATGTACCATCTAAGAAAGCACAACTCTACCTCGTGCCAGCAGGTTTTCTCTTCATTGTTGTGACAGTTTTTGGCATACCTGTTCACGCTGGTGAAGTTGTGATGCATACTGATACGATCACCTTTGCCCAACCGAGCATGCCAGGTGCATCATGCAATTGCGAAGGAGATCGCCAGCCACCTTGGCATGGGAGTGTTGGAAATCGTTGCTGCAACCGTCCCTGCTGTCCACCGCCGACACTTTTCCATGCTGATGCATGTGGTCAACTGAGAGCAAAAGACGAGGCAAGATCTCAATGTGTAAAACTGCCACCGGCATTTCCTAAATTCGAGAACTGGCGGCATACCGGCAGATTGCCATCTCCTACGCCACTTATCACGCCTCGGTACTATCATTGAGGGTAGCGATTTCGATGTGTAGGTAGGGTCGGGTCGTGATAAAGACCTCTGCCCTGCTATGACTAAAATGTCGGAGTCACAGAAATCGTCGCGGGAAGAGTTGTAGTGACGGCTCACATGATAGTACGTTCTATTCTCGCCGACATCATAAGACCCAGAATGGTAGTGATTGTGGCTGATAATGGGCGACACCACTGCAGAAGTAAAAAGCTGATTCGTACGCGACTTGTAACAAGGCTAACCAGCGGCTTTATACAAAGCCCCCAACGGTCATATTGGGCGATCGAGCGCAGTCGGTGTGAATCCTTCTGTAAAAACTGACGATGGGCTCAAGTGTCAATGGGCTTTCTTTCTTGAGATGCAGTAGAATGAGCCGTGTGACTCTGTGACGTTCCAGGGATCATTTGCGTTACCACATCTGCTTTAAAGTCTTCCATCCTAAAAAAAATCATGCATCTGGACCTTTCCATTTCCTTTTTGACGCTTCTGCTCTTCAGTACTCAGTTGTATTCAGGTGATACGTTTGCTGTAGAAACACAAGCGACAGAACCACCAAACATTGTGTTTTTCTTCGCGGATGACCAAACCACAAGTACGCTGGGCTGTTACGGAAATCCCGTTATTCAGACACCCAACATCGATGCGTTGGCACGAGAAGGTACACGGTTTGATAACGCTTGTGTGAGCCATTCAATTTGCTGGGTCAGTCGCACCAGTATTCTTTGTGGATTGACTGGCCGCAGCTTTGGAACCTCGAGCAATCCGGACGTTGCCACTCCTGCAGCTGTCAGCACCCTTTACAGTGACCTTTTACGAGAAAATGGTTATCGCACTGGCTACTTCGGCAAGTGGCACGCCAAGATGCCGCGCAAATACAAACGAGAGGATCACTTCGATGAATTTGAGGCAATTGGACGCAACCCTTTCTACAAAAAGCAGCCCGATGGGAGTTTGCGTCACGAGACGGAAGTGATTGTTGATCGTGGAATCAAGTTCATTCAGTCTCAACCTAAAAATAAGCCATTTGCCTTGAACATGTGGTTCAATGCGTGCCATGCAGAGGATAGTGATCGCAGGCCTGGAATCGGTCATTTTCCGTGGCCACGGGCTGTTGATGGAATGTACGATGACATCCTGATTGCTGCACCACGGTTGAATGCCCCGGAAATTTTTGATGGCCTCCCAGATTTCCTGAAGACCACGATCAATCGGGAACGTTTCTTTTGGCGGTGGAACACTGATGAAAAATATCAGACCAACGTTCGAGCCTACTACCGCATGGTAAGTGGAATTGATGGTGCGATTGGTCGCTTCATGCAAGCTCTCGAAGCGGCAGGGCTGGCCGACAATACGATCATCGTGTATTCAGCCGACAACGGTTATTACATGGGCAACCGTGGATTGGCAGGAAAATGGTCTCATTTTGAAGAGTCACTTCGTGTTCCCCTGATCATATACGATCCACGAGTCCAACCGTCCCAGCGTGGGCAGGTGACAAATGCAACCGCCCTGAACCTTGATTTGCCAGCCACGTTTCTGGACTGGGCAGGAATTGAAATCCCAGAACGCTATCAAGGTCATAGTTTGCAGCCAATTGTGAGCGGTGAAAACCTTGAGAACTGGAGAAAGGAAACATTTCATGAGCACTTCGCAGTTCGTAATCGGATCCCAGCTTTTGAAGGCCTACGAAATGAGAACTACAAGTACGTTCGCTATGTTGATCATGAGAATCATGAATTCCTTCATGACCTAAAGAATGACCCAGACGAATTAATCAACCTGGCAAGCAACCCTGATTGCAAAGGTGTACTTGAGTCCATGCGGCA
>CAXEMW010000110.1:0-10731 GCA_963997395.1 uncultured Planctomycetaceae bacterium | reverse complement strand
CGGCGATCACTAAATTTTTTGGTGAATTCAAGGCATATGATCAAATTGATGGTGCGCCTGAAGAGAAAGCACGGGGTATCACAATTTCAACAGCACACGTTGAGTATGAAACAGACGCGCGTCACTATGCACACGTGGACTGCCCAGGGCACGCTGACTATGTTAAGAATATGATTACTGGTGCGGCTCAGATGGATGGAGCAATCTTGGTTGTGAATGCAGCGGATGGTCCTATGCCTCAAACACGTGAGCACATCTTATTGGGCCGACAGGTTGGTATCCCAGCGATGGTTGTCTTTATGAACAAAATTGATCAAGTGGATGATGATGAACTTCTTGAACTCGTTGAAATGGAAATTCGGGAACTACTTAGCAAGTACGGTTTCCCTGGCGACGATATCCCGATTATCCGAGGCGCCAGCAAGCCTGCCTATGACAGTCCTGCTGATCCTGAGGCAAACAAGTGCATCGCAGACCTTCTTGATGCTGTTGACTCCTATATTCCAGAGCCAGAACGAGAACTCGACAAGCCCTTTCTTATGGCAATCGAAGATGTCTTTTCAATTGAAGGTCGAGGCACCGTCGCGACCGGTAGAATTGAACGGGGCGTGGTCAACGTCGGCGATGAAGTTGAAATCGTTGGCTTAAAGGAAAAGGCTGACAAGACAACTGTCACCGGTGTCGAAATGTTCAAAAAAGTTCTCGACAGTGGACAAGCTGGTGACAACGTTGGTTGCCTTCTCCGTGGAATTAATCGTGAAGCAATTGAACGAGGTCAGGTGCTCGCCAAACCAGGAACAATTAAGCCGCATAAAAAGTTTGAGTGCGAGGTCTACGTTCTTTCAAAAGAAGAAGGTGGTCGTCACACCCCATTTTTTGCAGGTTACCGTCCGCAGTTTTACTTCAGAACAACTGACGTGACTGGTGCAACACAACTGATGGGTGGAGTCGAAATGGTTTCACCTGGCGACAACGTCAAAATGGAAGTTGAGTTAATGGTACCAATTGCAATGGATGATGGCGTTCGCTTCGCAATTCGTGAAGGCGGCCGAACCGTCGGATCGGGGGTTGTCACGAAGATTCTTGACTGATTTTCTTGACTCTTGATGTGTTCGGTGGCCAGACCTGTTGGCATCGTCAGAAAAGTTACTTGTGCGGGGTTCGGGTGACCGGGCCCCGTACTTACACAGGGGCGTAGCTCAATTGGCAGAGCGCTGGTCTCCAAAACCAGAGGTTGCGAGTTCGATTCCCGCCGCCCCTGCTAATCGTCCGGATAATTTAAACGAGATCACCACGAGGCTTGGAAAAGCCAAAACTCAGGGGACTTATGAGAACCGGCTGTATTCGGACGGGCAGTATTGGTAGAAGATTTAGGAACATTTGAAACCGTAAACCTTTGTCTAAAGGCAGATTGAACCGACATGGCAGGAACACAACAACCAGCCGCAACCTTCTTTGGAAGCCTCCTTAGTTTTTCGCTCTATAAGCGTCAGCAGGGTCGAGTTGCTCGCCAAGTCACGTTTGCTGCAGTCGCAATCGCCATAGCAATTGGTGTCTGGAGGCTTGCCCAACTGCTACCTCTTTGGTTGGGCGGTGATGCCACAAGCTCACTAAGTGGCGATGAACTGGGAATCATGCGGTTTCTCGTCCCTGGTGTTTTACTCGCTGTTGGCATTTGGGTGAGTTTCCGAATGGTCAATACACCGAGCATTGCGGATTTCCTTATCGCTGTTGAAACAGAAATGACAAAGGTTTCTTGGCCAACGCGGGATGAGGTCATCCGTAGTTCGATCGTGATCATTTTCCTGATCTTTACACTCGCTGGAATTTTAGCCGTGTACGATCTTTTCTGGTGGTTCGTCCTTCGTGCCCTCCAAGGCTAGGAATCAACTGAACAAGATTCAAACATCCTCAAGACCACTTCATGGATAGCAATGCAAGAAAACGAGAACCTTTCAGAAACTGAGCCCACAGCAACCGATGAAACGGCTGGTGTTGGCCCTGAATCAAAAGCCGCAGGACATCACGAAACTGCTGATCTACACCGCAGCCAAGAAGACGCTTCCCGCGACGAAACGGCTTCGATCGAATCAACCGAGCTGGTAGAAGAAGATGAAGACGATGGTCCTGTCGAACTGGATGATCCGTTTTCTGGCAGTGAAAATGCAAAACCTGTCATGCTCGATGGTGAAGAAGACGAGGCTGAAGAACCAGCACCCGCAGAAGGGGATATGGACTGGTACATCCTCAAGGTTCAAAGCAACCGAGAAGATTCAATCCGTGAAACCCTGCAGCGACGCATTGCAATGCAGGGCATGGATTCGTGGTTCGGTGAAGTCGTGGTCCCGAAGGAACAAGTTACTGAATTCAAGAGTGGGAAAAAACGGGTTGTCTGGCGAAAACTCTACCCTGGCTACATTCTTGTAAATATGATTTTGAATGATGAAACCTGGTTTCTTGTACGCGAAACAGGCGGTATTGGTGATTTCACGGGCTCTGGTGGAAAGCCAAGCCCAATGTTGCCTCAAGACGTCAAAAAACTGCTCAACAAGGGTGAGGAAAAGGCCGAAGAGACACCAAAACTGAAGATCAACTTTAAGAAAGGTGATCGTGTCAAAATCAATGAAGGTACCTTCGAAAACTTTGAGGGCGAAGTTGAGCAGATTGACGAAGCAAATGGTCGCGTCACGGTCATGTTAAGCATTTTTGGTCGCTCAACACCGGTTGATATTGAATACTGGCAGATTGAAACGGTCTAGCGTCCGAACAAGACTTCCCCCCCATTGGTTGACTCGTCACTCGTGAGTGAGGACTAAGAGTTGGTCGAGGCAGGGACAATCCGCTGCTAAACAAGACCAGTAAAACACTTCTGTAGCCACTTTTGAGCGAAAACCACTATAGGGGCTTTGACAGGAGCAAATTTACCGGCATGATGGTTGATTCTCGTTGTGACGGAAACTTATAAGGATTTGGGCTGATGGCAAAACAGGTAACGGGTCAAGCAAAATTTCAAGTCCCAGGTGGTCAAGCGACCCCTGCACCTCCGGTAGGAACTTCACTCGGTCGATTTGGGATTAATCTGGGCCAGTTTGTCCAACAATTTAACGACAAGACCAAAGAAGCTGGCGGCATGCCTATTCCTGTGGTCGTTACTGTCTACAACGATCGATCATTTGATTTTGTCACGAAAAGCCCACCAGCAGCCGCTTTGTTGAAAAAGGCTGCTGGCCTTGCCAAGGGATCTGGCGTTCCAAACAAGGACAAAGTTGGGAAAGTCTCGGTAAATCAATTAGACGAAATTGTCAAAATGAAGTCTGCTGACCTGAATGCACGTGACGATGAACATGCACGCCGAATGATTGCCGGAACAGCCCGTAGTATGGGGATTACCGTCGAAGGTTGAATACCGGAAAAAACCTGTAATAATCTACTTTTCAAGGGTGAAAAGCTCCGCTGTCATGGCACCGTGCCATTCCGGTTCCTTCGGAACAGAAATGCAGCACCATACAAGAGAGACCAACAACTCCGGCTTGGGGCTTTCATCAAAAGCAAAATTTAATTTCAAAACGTCTCCAGTACAGAGGAAACCTAAAGTGCGACTCACCAAACGCATGAAATCTGCTCTTGCCGCCAAACCGGCTGATGAAGCACCACTTCCACTCTCAGAAGCTGTCGAAACGCTCAAGAAATTTCCACCGACAAAATTCGATCAGACAGTTGAAATTCACATTCGTCTGGGCATCGATCCCAAACAAGCTGATCAGATCGTGCGAGGTTCGATTGTCCTTCCACATGGCATTGGCAAATCAAAACGTGTTGTCGTTTTTGCCAAAGGAAATCTTGCTGATGATGCAACTGCCGCTGGTGCAGAGGAAGTTGGTGGCGATGACCTCGCAAAAAAAATCAAAGGTGGTTGGACCGATTTTGATGTGTGCATTGCAGCACCAGACATGATGGGCCTTGTTGGCCCTCTTGGAAAGGTTTTGGGCCCACGAGGATTGATGCCAAGCCCACGCGCTGGAACTGTCACGGCTGATATTTCCAAAACTGTCAAAGAGTACAAGGCTGGCAAAGTCGAATTTCGCAATGATCCCACTGGTATTATTCACGCCGCGGTTGGAAAAGCGAGTTTTGAGAATGATAAACTTATTGAAAACATTCATGCATTTCTTGAGCAGATCCGAAGCATGCAGCCAAATGCAATTCGAGGGCAGTACATAAAAACAGTTGCTATCTCTGCCACCATGTCGCCCGGAGTGATGGTGGCCGCTTAGTCCGGCAATCCAAAAGCCCTTAATTTTTAATTCAGAAAACAAACAACACAAACACTTAAAAGAAAACCATGAGCAAACTTGTCAAACAACTCATGATGGATGATCTCCAGTCTCGTCTTCAAGGCGTTGGGGATGTTTTCGTTGTGTCTCTTGGTCAGCTAGACGCTCAAAAAACGACCGACCTAAGACTCACCCTGCGAAAAAAGAATATAAGTCTTCAGCTCATCAAGAATGCACTGGCGAAGCGTGTTCTCGCCGAAACGCCACTCGCACCTGCTCTTGAAAACCTCAGCGGCATGCTAGCTCTTTGCTGGGGTGGCGAAGACGTTGTGGACTTGGCAAAGGAACTCAATCGCCTCGCCGAACTCGATGGTTTTGAGCAGATCGAGTGTCGTGGCGGTGCGATGGACGGCTCGAAACTTGAGCCTGACGATCTGAAAAAGGTCGCAAAATGGCCGACGCGAACAGAGCAACTCTCTATTTTGTCTGGCCAAATGCTGTCGGCGGGCGCGACATTATCCGGGCAACTCTTGGGCGGCGGAAGCTCACTGGCAAGCCAAATCAAGAGCAGAATGGAAGAGTTAGAAAAGTCTGGTGACGAGGTCACTGCGGCATAGAGTAAAGAAAAAGGAGTGGATAACCAGAGATTTCCAAGAAAAATAGTCAAGCCCAAAATTTTGGGACTAGTCACAGGGAAATTTCGTGGTAAGAAACAAGACTCAAGATTCGGTTGAAAGAGGTCGTTCCTACGTTCCAACGAATCGAGAGTTCGGAATCAGACATAAAAACGATTCCCGGCGACAACGTGACGGGAAAAACAAGTTAGAACTACACATTTGAAAGCCTTTACGGCTAAACTTGAGTGAAAGGATCGCGATCAATGGCAACGGCTGAAGCAACAGAGTCAACCCGGGAATTTTCGACAGATACGCAGGAACTCGGTGATCGCATCGTTGGCCTCACGTTGAAAGCCGCGAAGGAACTCTCTGATTACCTTGACGAAGTGCACGGCATTAAGCCTGCTTCAGGTGGTGCTGTCATGGTAGCAGGTGGTGCTGCTGCCGGTGGAGAAGGTGGTGGCGAAGCTGCTGCTGAAAAGACAGAGTTTGACGTTGTTCTGGAATCTTTTGGTGACAACAAAATTAGTGTGATCAAAGTGGTTCGCTCAGCAACCGGACTTGGCCTGAAGGAAGCAAAGGATCTTGTTGAAGGTGCTCCTGGCAAGGTCAAAGAAGGGATTTCGAAAGAAGACGCCGAAAAACTCCAGAAAGAGCTTGAAGAAGCTGGAGCCAAGGTATCTGTTAAGTAGTTTTTTGGCTGTTTTTCTGTTTCCTAGCTAGGCCATTGGCAGTTTGGCTAGTAAACGGTATAGTATTTGCGTGCATTCCTTCTGTTCCGAACCCGCTCACTGCGGAATTCCTGTGTCCAATATTTTGATCACACCTGATCATTTGTCGGTGTTTGCCCAGCACCGTTCGTTCCTTTCGATTCACCTCGTCAGTGTTTTTACTGAGTGGTAATCGAAACTCATAGTGCCCCCATAGTATCCGTAGCTCAATCCATTTAATGTTTTCCCTCTGCAAGGAGTGATTTGTCAATGGCAACTCGTGCTGTTCGCCGACTCCAGCCCACAGAAATTCGTCACTTTGGTAGCAATCGAAGCAGTCACGAGATGCCCAATTTGACGGAAATTCAGACTCGATTCTTTGAGTCCTTTCTTCAATACGATGTTCCTCCAAGTAAAAGAAAAGATCAGGGCATTGAAGGTGTCCTTCGAGAAATTTTTCCGATCGAGAGCTACGACAAAACCGTTCGTTTGGAATACGTTCGATACGATCTTGGAAAACCTCGATACGATCCAGATGAATGCCGCCAGCTGCGTCTGACATACGGTCGCCCACTTCGTGTCTGGCTTCGCCTGACACGAGAGCAGCCGATCGAAGAGGAGGTCTACCTCGGTGATGTACCGATCATGATGGGTGGCGGAGAGTTTATTATCAATGGGGCTGAACGAGTTGTTGTCAGCCAACTTCATCGTTCTCCGGGCATCGACTTTGTCGCTGATACGGAATCAACAGATCGTAAAACATACAACTGCCGAATCATCCCTGAACGTGGCAGCTGGATCGAACTCAACGTGTCAAAGAAAGACACTCTCCAGGTTCGAATTGATCAAAGTGGAAAATTTTCGGCGCTGACTTTGCTTCGAGCAATGGACCCCAAGCTAAGCAGCGATACCGATATTTTAAAGCTGTTCAACAAGACCAAGGTCGAAAAAGTTGCAGGAAGTCGAAGTGTTTCAAAGCTTGAAGGCAAGACTGCTGCAGACGACATTGTGTATCCGAAGAGTAGCGACCGAGCTGGTGAGATTATCGTGGAAGCTGGCTGCACGATCACTCGGGACCAGTCTGAACTGATCTGCTCATCTGGTCTCAAAGCCGTTGAGTTAATGCCTTCCAACAAAATGCCCCTCATTGAAAATAGCCTTCGAGAGGATGCTGATGAAGCCAAAAAAAGGACGTCGGTTGCTCCAAGCCATCAGGACGCTCTTATTCGTATTTACCAACGACTGCGACCAGGTAATCCCGCAGCATTAGAAAAGGCAATTACGCTTTTTGATGAAAAGTTCCGTGATACAAATCGCTACCGTCTGGGTCGAGTCGGTAGATTTCGAATTAATCGAAAGCTTGGGCTTTCTGTTCCCGAAACTGAGATGACCCTTCGTGCTGATGACTTGATTGAAGCAATTCGCTACATGCTGGAGTTGATGAATAGCGAGAACGAAGCAGTCGAGGTTGATGACATTGATCACTTGGGAAATCGACGGCTGCGAACGATTGATGAACTGGCGAGTGATGAGCTCCGCAAGGGCTTCCTGAAGCTCCGAAGGACCGTTCAAGAGCGAATGAGCCTCAAAGACATCTCTGAGATGACTCCACGTTCACTTATTAATCCAAAAAGCATCTCTGCAGCTATCGAGTACTTTTTTGGTCGAGGGGAGCTCTCGCAGGTTGTTGACCAGACAAACCCTCTTTCAATGCTTACACATGAACGACGGCTTTCGGCTCTTGGCCCTGGTGGCCTCAATAGAAAGCGAGCTGGCTTTGAGGTTCGTGACGTTCACATTTCCCACTACGGACGCATCTGTCCGATTGAAACTCCCGAAGGCACCAATATTGGGCTTATTTCGAGTTTAGCCATTTACTCTGGTGTCGACTCGTACGGTTTTCTCGTCACACCGTACCGCAAGGTTTCGAAGAGCAAACTGCTCGATGATGTTGTGTGGTTACGGGCTGATGAAGAACATGAAGCCTATCTGGCGCCTGCCGATGCACCTGTTGTTGATGGCAAAGTCCGCGGAGAGACTATCGTTGCACGATACCGTGGGGACTTCGTGCTCGTTCCAGCTGAAAAAGTTCAGTATATTGATGTCGCGCCGAGCCAAATGGTTGGCGTGTCAGCCGGGCTCATTCCGTTCCTAGAGCATGATGATGCGAATCGTGCATTAATGGGTTCAAATATGCAACGACAGGCAGTCCCACTGCTTGTGACCGAGCCGCCGATCGTGGCAACAGGTATGGAGCGAGATGTTGCAGCCAACTCTGGCCTACTTATTCGGGCCGACCGTAAGGGAACGGTCACCTATGTTGATGCAGATTCGATTGAAATAAACGAAACCGACGTTTACAAACTACGAAAATATGTCGGACTGAATGAAAGAACCTGCCAAAATCAAAAGCCTATTGTTCAGCTTGGCCAAAAGGTTGAGAAGAATGAAGTCATTGCTGATGGTGCTGCCACGTTCAAAGGTGAACTGGCCCTCGGCCGCAATGTCCTCGTTGGCTTCATGTCGTGGGATGGTTTCAACTTCGAAGATGCCATCATTATCAGTGAGGAGCTTGTTGAAGACGATGTGTATACATCGATTCATATCGAAGAATACGACATTGAAATTCGTGACACAAAACTCGGCCGAGAAGAGTTCACTCGTGACATCCCCAATGTTGGTGAGCGAGCACTGCATAATCTGGATGATGGCGGCATCGTACGCATAGGCACATACGTTCGTCCTGGAGATATTCTTGTTGGAAAAGTTTCTCCAAAGAGCAAGACAGAACTCACTCCGGAAGAAAAACTTCTTCATGCAATTTTCGGGCGAGCTGGCGAAGATGTAAAAAATGACTCGCTTGAGGTTCCGTCCGGGGTAGAGGGCATCGTTATCGCCACGGAAAAATTTGCTCGACAGATGAGTCTGTCAGAAGAAGAGCGTCGTGATTTTCAGAAGCAGGTCAAAGAAGCTGAAAGCGAAGGTAATCTTATGGTTGCTGAAGCATTCGGCTCACTTGTTGCTGAGATTGAGAAGGTTTTGCAGAAGCCCCTTGCTGCTGCTGATGGCAGCCCTCTTGTTCGAAATCAAGATCATAAGATTGTTGCGGAACGGGCTGCTGAGTTCTCTCTGGAAACTCTCGATATTCGCTCTCCACAAAGAAAAGCTGATATAGAAAGACTCTATAAAACCTTGTGGCCTTCTGTAGAGGAAGCACTCGATACAAAAGAACGTCGCCTGAACAGCATGAAACGCGGTGATGAACTACGGCCTGGTGTCCTTCAGATGGTCAAGGTTTATGTCGCTGCGAAGCGCGTTATCTCTGTTGGCGACAAGATGGCTGGACGACATGGAAACAAGGGTGTCATCGCCAAGATCTTACCGAAGGAAGACATGCCGTTTCTCGCCGATGGCACGCCTGTCCAGATTATGCTGAACCCTCTTGGGGTTCCGAGCCGAATGAATGTTGGCCAAATTCTTGAAACGCACCTTGGTTGGGCAGGGAAATTGCTTGGATTCCAAGCTGTCACTCCTGTCTTTGATGGTGCAAGTGAAGAAGAGATTAACGACGTTCTGAATGATGCTGGCCTTCCGAAGCATGGAAAAGCCAAGTTGTTTGATGGACGCACGGGTGAACCACTCGAGCAGGAAACAACTGTAGGTTACATCTACATGCTGAAGTTACACCATCTTGTAGATGATAAAGTTCACGCTCGATCAACAGGCCCATACTCTCTCATTACTCAGCAACCACTTGGTGGCAAAGCACGGTTTGGTGGACAGAGGTTTGGTGAGATGGAGGTCTGGGCTCTAGAAGCGTATGGTGCCGCCTACATCTTGCAAGAACTCCTCACTGTCAAAAGTGATGATGTTGAGGGAAGAACCAAAATCTATGAAAGTATGGTCAAAGGTGAAAACACCCTTGAAGCCGGAACCCCGGCCAGCTTCGACGTTCTCACGAATGAAATTCGTGGACTCGCCCTGAACATGCAATTAGAGAAACGTCGTATCTGATATTAAAAGTGAATAGCAGGCATTTGAAAATGCTTTTTATTCAAACGTTACTGTCCCACAATAAGTTTTAAACACCACTAGTTGACTATCCCTTGGAGAAATCTCCGTGAGCATCGGCGAAGCAACCTACGATCGCGTCAATGACTACTCAGCCGTAAAAATCAGTCTGGCCAGACCGCACGACATCCGCAGCTGGTCGTTCGGTGAGGTGAAAAAACCTGAGACGATTAATTATCGTACGTATCGTCCTGAAAAGGATGGACTCATGTGCGAAAAGATATTTGGCCCTGAAAAAGACTGGGAATGCTCCTGTGGCAAATACCGGGGCATGAAATACAAGGGCATGATCTGTGACAGGTGTGGAGTAAAAGTGACCCATAGTCGCGTCCGTCGCAAGCGAATGGGCCATATCGAACTCGCTGCTCCAATTGTTCATATCTGGTTTTTTAAGGCCATGCCAAGCCGCCTTGGTGCCTTGCTTGACATGAAGACCACCAGTCTCGAAAAGGTAATCTATTTCCAAGACTACGTTGTCCTTGATCCCAAGGATACGCCCTTCAAGAAACAACAGTTACTCTCTGAAGAAGAGTGTCGTGCTGCTCGTGATGAGTATGGCGAGACGGCTTTTGAGGCAGAAATGGGCGCTGAAGCAGTTCGGAAACTGCTTCTCGGTCTTGACCTTGTTGAACTTTCAAAAGAGCTCCGTATAGAACTCGAACAAACAGGTTCAAAGCAGAAAGCCAAAGACCTCGTCAATCGATTAAAAATTGTTGAAGCGATTCGTGATAGTGAAAACAAACCCGAATGGCTGGTTCTTGATGTCATCCCTGTTATTCCCCCAGATCTTCGTCCGCTTGTCATGCTTGATAGTGGCAACTTTGCCACGAGTGATCTCAATGACCTCTATCGCCGAATAATCAACCGAAATAATCGTTTGAAAAAACTTGTTGACCTCAATGCCCCTGAGGTCATTATCCGCAATGAAAAACGAATGCTTCAGCAGTCTGTTGATGCATTGTTTGACAACAACCGTTGCAAGCGACCTGTTCTTGCTTCGAGTAATCGCCCTTTGAAAAGTCTTACAGACATGATCAAAGGAAAGCAGGGACGTTTTCG
>CAXEMW010000109.1:0-10756 GCA_963997395.1 uncultured Planctomycetaceae bacterium | reverse complement strand
ACAGTTCATTCTTCGGAAACGAGCGAAACGAGAGCATTCGCGATTCATGAGTTAGACGGCTGGGAGCTTGGTGGTCAACTTCGTTGCTGGTACGACCCAGATGACATTGAAACAGTTGTGCTCAAGCAGGGTTATAGTTGGTGGCTTTGGCTCTTAGCTCTTTTGCTGCCGGGTGCTCTTGTTGCCTTTGGCATAACGGGCCTGCTTCATTCATTAAAAGCCTGGGGCCGTTCGGAGGAGCGTCAGGCTGCACAGTTTGGCCGAATTTTAGAAACGTTAGCCAGCCCAATTCCAGAAACGGTAGGTTTTCCAACAATTCCTGCATGTGACAATCTGATTAATTCTCCAGGCACAATGTTGCGGTTTCGCTTGCCGACAGAGAGCCCTGAGGCATGGTCTTTAATAGGGACAGGACTTTTTTCAGGATTATGGAATGTCGTTGTCATTCTGTTAGCAGTAAATGTTGGGATTGATATAGCCGGAGGTCGGGCAGACGTATGGCTTCTGGGACTCCTCGCACCTTTTACGATTGTTGGTTTGGCTTCAATAGTCCTTTTTTTTAGGCAGCTTTTTTTCGTTACGGCTATCGGCCCAACCCATGTCGAGATTTCGGGCCATCCCTTGCGCCCTGGAAATCAATACCAGGTTCTTTTGTCACAGGCCGGCTCAGTTTCCTTTCGTAGATTGGAGCTTTTTCTTGAGTTGGAAGAGCAGGCGACGTTCCGTCAAGGGACCGACGTCAGAACAGAGCGGCAGGTTGTATGGCAATCACTTATTCGTCGCTGGAACAATATCGAGCCGCTGTCAGGCACACCGTTTGAAGCAGAAGTACAGTTGGAATTACCAAGTAAAGCCATGCATTCTTTTTCTTCAACTCACAATACGGTGAGCTGGCGACTCGTGTTGCGTGGCGTGCCGGAGCATTGGCCAGCACTCGTAAGAGTTTTTCCAGTAGTGGTATTCCCGGCTGAGATTGCCTCGACCCACGGTGAAAAACCATTGTCCTGACACGGACATAAGGAAAAGCGTAATTATGACAGTATCAAAACGAATGGACCAGAACACGTTAGGATCGTATCGCATTCAACCGAATCCCCGGATTAGTGTGACGTTCAATCATGAAAATATTCAATACAGTGGTGGAGATCAGCTTCAGGCGCACTACATCGTAGAGGGTGTAGAGTCGCAGGGCATTTCTGCTGTTGAGCGGTCAGTTGTCTGGTACACAGAAGGAAAAGGTGAAGAAGATCTGGGCGTTATTTTCTTTGAACGAATACAACTTGAGCGGCGAAAAGACGGTATTCAAACCTCGTCAGTGTCATTGAGCACAGATCATTTGACAGGAGCTCTTGCAACAGACCTCCCTCAAAGCCCCTTATCGTATGAGGGAATTATTGTAAAAATTAGATGGTGTGTTCGTGTACGTGTTTTTTTTCGGAGCGGCCGGGACTTTGTCTCTGAGCATATTTTTTTTCTAGGAAGTGTTCCGGTAGTTCGACTTCCAGCCAAAGTCGAGAAATAAATGAGCACGTTAGTATTCCAGAATCCATTTTCCACACGTTTTGTACAGCCTGGTGCAATACCCTGGTTAGCGACAGACACATCCATCGATTCGCTGCTTTTTAGGCTTTATGACGTAGGCAATCGTGCCATTATTTGTGGACCACATGGCAGTGGTAAATCGACAATACTCAGTCATCTTGCTTCTGTCGCTCAAAGAAAAGGACTTAAAGTTCATTGTCTTCGGATTCGTTCTTGGATTGATGCGATACGCGTTATGAGAGTGTTCGCCACAATTAATCCGAAACAAAGCCTTGTTTCTGTAGATAGTTGGGAGCGACTCGGTTTTTTTGGGTGGTTTCTGTGCCAGTTTGCAGACTTTCGTGGCCTTTGTGTGGTTGTGACGGTCCACAAGAGACCGTGGTGGAATAACTGGCCTGTGCTTCTTCATATGAAAGCAGATGACAAAACATTTCGCCTGCTAGTTGATGAACTCATGACCAAGTACGCTGGATCTAAGACCATCGAATTTAGCGGTGCAATGCTCAGAGATGTCTTTCAGCGCCATTCTGGTAATTTAAGAGAAGGTTTTTTTGAACTTTATGACCATTATGAACGACAGTCCCGGATAACATTTTCTGGGAAATAGAGCCTGCAATATTTCGTGATTGAAGTTAAAGAGAGGCGAAGTTGTCTGTTTGTATCGATAAAAACGGCCGTATCAAATATGCCATGGCAGATGAGAAAATTTAGCAAACAAAACGATATTTTTATGGAGCGGTAGTTCACGATTGCAACCTAGGGTAAGAGTGTTGACAGGATTAAAAGGTTATTTGTCCATCCTGTCACACCAGTCCTAAGGAGAGTGTGATGCGTTTGCCGCGTGTTTTGATAGTAGTGTTTTTCTTCACCGGAATCTTGATTGGTGATCAAACTTCCGTTCGGGCACAATGTTGCCTTTCCGGACTTTTTTCAGGCTGTGGTTGCTTCAAGACGGCCGTTCCGGCTTACGCTGTTGCACCAGTTCCAGCACCTCCACCAGTAGTGCCTGTCGTAGCACCAGCTGTCGTGGCTGCACCTACACCTCCACCTCAGCCGGTTATGGTTCCTACGCAACAAGTTAGTTACGTTCCAGAAACGACGTACCAGACTCAGTATCAATGCGTACCTGTAACCTGTTACCGGCCCTCATGTGAAATTGATCCGTGCACAGGTTGTCCAGTTGAATGCATGGAACAGGTGACAAACTACGTTCAAAAGGCCGTAAGTGTTCCAGTCACTCAATATCGGGCTGTTTACACTACGAAATACGTTCAAGTACAGCCGGGCGCAGGTGCCACAGCTGCGGTGGGAACTGTTTCAGGCCCTGCGGGTGTGGCTGCAAGTCCCTTCGCAACTCCGTCTCAAACAACTCCTCAAGCTTGGGGTGCTGCCGGATCGGCGGCGTCGCCATCAGTGCCAACACAGCAACCAGTTTTGCCACCAGCGGCTCCGAGCAGTACATACCAGCAACAAATAGTTCCACAGAGCGGAAACTATGCACCCACGCAACAAAATCCTCTTCAGCCGCAACCAACGAGTCCGCCAGCATTAACGCCGGCACCCTCATTGAAGCCAATTCCAGAGTTATCTCGAGACTCTAGTGCCTCTCAGTCACCCAATTTTGGTGCAACTGCCCCGGCTACCCCAAATACATCAGGGAATTATGATCCTTCTAGCAATGGTTCCAGCCAGCCTAATCAGCCGCAACAAATTATCCCTCAGACAATTGTTCCTTCACCCTCATTGCGGCCAATTCCGCCAGCAACAAACAGTTCGACGAGTAACATTCGAAATTCATACGGTACTCCATTAAGGGGGAATAGTGATATGCCGGTACTTCCAGGTAATGGGCCAACAACATCTACCAGAGCGTTTCCAAAACTTCTGGAGCCGACTGGCCACACGACGTCTTGGAAGCCAGCAAGCCAAAAAATGCCATTCCGGCCGCGCAAGGTGCAAAATCAAAATTCTTGGCAACCAGCATTCACGAAAGTACCTTCTGGCGCGTATGCTCAGGGGTGGCAGTCGACGTATCCGACTGCAGCTCTTCCAAAAACCGCTCAGTAGCCTCAATCGTGACAAATGCCGAGATTGCGTCAATCTTTGACCATGTGGCCGATCTTCTGGAGTATCAGGGAAGTAACGTCTTCCGCGTCCGGGCCTACAGGAATGCATCCCGATTAGTCCAGGGAATAGTTGAGCCGCTTACATCAATCCGAGATGCGAGTGATCGCTCTTTTTTAGAGCTTGATGGTATTGGTAAAGATCTTGCTCAAAAACTGGAAACGTTGTTAGATAGCGGCCAGTTACCAATGCTTAAGAAGTTGGAAGAAGAGGTGCCCAAAGTCGTTTTTGATCTTATGCGTGTACCAGGTCTTGGTCCTAAAAAAGTGAAACTGTTGATGGCAGCACTCGATCTCGAGTCACTGAAAGATTTAGAAATAGCCTGCCAAGAGGGTAGAGTCAGTCTTCTCAAAGGTTTTGGTAAAAAGACTGAGCAATCAATCCTCTCTAATATTGCCTTTGCTCAGAATCCAGACAACTCAAGACTACTCTGGGATGAGGCAGACCAGATTGTTTCTCTTTTGATTCAATGGATGAAAGAGTGTGCATCAGTTCAGCGAATTGAGGCAGCAGGAAGCTGGCGACGGGGCAAAGAGACTGTCGGAGATATAGACCTTCTAGTTGAGAGTCGCCAAGCAAAAGAGGTAATGGATCATTTTCTTGCGTGGGAACATACAGATCATGCAATTGTGCAAGGAGACAGCAAAACAAGTATCCGGGGACCGCACGGAATTCAGGTTGATATGCGTGTCGTACAAAAGAAATCATTTGGTGCTGCATGGCAGTATTTCACAGGATCAAAGGAACACAATGTCCGGCTACGGAGTCGAGCTAAAAAATTGGGACTTTCTATCAATGAGTATGGTGTAACCGAACTAAACAAGAATGATGGAAAAATCCTTGCAGGAAAAAGTGAGAAAGATGTCTATGAAGCCGTAGGTCTTGAATGGATTCCTCCCGAAATGCGTGAAGATCGTGGTGAATTGGAATTATCTGAAAACGGTGAGCTTCCAAAACTGATTACGTTGACAGATATTTGTGGTGATCTTCATATGCATACCACTGCAACCGATGGTGAGGCGACTTTGACTGAAATGGCAGCCGCAGCTGTTGATCGAGGATTGATGTATATAGCTATCACTGACCATAGTAAAAGAGTGACGATGGCTCGAGGACTTGATGCAAAAAGACTCTATAAGCAGTGGGAAGAAATAGATTGCTTAAATGAATCCCTGGCAAGAGATGGGTCACCATCCCTCGTTGTTCTGAAAGGAATCGAAGTTGATATCCTGGAGAAAGGAGGGCTTGATTTGCCAGAAGATGTACTTGCACATGCTGATTGGGTTGTTGCGAGCCTGCACTATGGTCAGCAGCAGTCAGAGGAACAAATTACTGGTCGTATTTTGGATGCAATTTGTCATCCATATGTCAACTGTATCGGCCATCCAACTGGTCGTCTGATTAATCGACGTCCGGCTTACAAAGTCGATTTGCAACGTGTCATCGACGCAGCGGCAGAACATACGACATGCCTCGAGATCAATGCGAACCCATGGCGTCTAGACCTTGATGACCGTCTTTCTGCTGCAGCAAAAGAGGCAGGAGTAAAGCTCGCCATATCAACAGATGCTCATACAACTACGGGACTCGATGTGATGCGATGTGGAATCCTTCAGGCAAGAAGGGCTGGTATAGAAGCGGGCGATGTAGTCAACACCCTGCCGCTCCCATTACTCAAAGAAACATTAAAAAAAACGTAACGAGACGCCATACAGATGTCTCTAAAACTCGAATGAAAATGAGTGGGTTATTGTGCGTCCTGAACACAGCGAAAGCCAATGTGATTACATCCACTCGATACTTCACCTTTTCCTCGAGTTCCGAGAATATAACGTGAGCAGTATTGATCGGTGCAAAGGAAGGAGCCACCTCGCTGGATGCGTTTTTCCACCCCAGGTTCCTGAGGGTCAAAGCTAGTATCTGGTCCAGTCGGATTGACTACAGAGGACTCACCGGTTTTCTGTTTCTGATAGGTATCTGGACGATACCAGTCGGCACACCACTCCCAAACATTACCGGATACGTCATGCAAACCATATTCGTTTGGAGGATACTGACGAACCGGTGCGATGCCAGCAAAGCCATCCTCGGCAGTGTTTTGAGTAGGAAACTGCCCCTGCCATGTGTTTGCCATCCATTTTCCATTTGGACGGAATTCATTGCCCCATGGATAAACGTTTCCTGTCATGCCTCCTCGTGATGCAAACTCCCACTCAGCCTCAGTTGGTAGTCGCTTTCCGGCCCATTTGGCATAGGCAACAGCATCTTCAAACGCGACATGAACAACAGGGAAATTTTCTTTACCCTCGATTGTTGATTCGGGACCAAGAGGGTGTCGCCAGTTTGCTCCTGGCACGTATGCCCACCACTGAAGGTGATTCGATAACGGAACAGGGCGGTCGGGTGGTGTGAATACAATCGAACCAGCAACAAGATTTTCTGGCGGTGCTCCTGGGAAATCTTCAGGTCGAGGTGGTATCTCTGCGATAGTCACGTACTCGGTAGCCTCGACAAAGTCGTTGAACTGCTCATTGGTTACCTCTGCAGTATCGATCCAGAAACCGCCTACGGTTACTGAATGAATAGGCCGAGCATCTGTCATCGGTTTGTCTCCCCCGTATGGTATTCCTCGAGGATCTAGACATCCCATTGAAAAAGTTCCGCCAGGAATCCAAGCCATTCCTTCTGGGGCGTTGCCTGGAGATGCGCTACTCGCTGGTTTTGTTGTCTCAAAGCCGACTGGAGTAATCTTTGCCTGGGGTGTCTTTTGTTCTGAAGCAATGGGAGTGGGGCCTGGTGCTTGTGGCGATGTGTTTTTCATGGGTATTGCGAGTCGGCAACAGGTCCAGAGAAGGAGTGCTGCACAAATACCAATGCCAATTTGAACACCAGTTGAGTTTATGAGCCGGTGCAGAAGCTTCGGACTTGGTCCACCTTGTTTTTGATTTTGAGTGTTTCGATTAGTCATTATCAAGTCCCTTTTCTAATCTTTTGTACATTGATCGTCGCCGTTTTCCAGTCCACCACCCAAAGAACTGCCTGCATGAAAGAGTCGCGAGTTCGTGCTCCTCCTGCTGCATCTTGTGAATCACAAATAACATGTCGTCAGCTAGGGGTTCTTTAGAAAATTGCTTCAAAATCTCTGAAGCAGCCATATGGTCGGTAAAGTTGCCAAGTTTTTTTTGTATTTTCTGGAGACTTGCTTGGCACTTCTGAAGTGAAGGGGTCATATGTTCCTCCGGCATGAGCTCAAGGGCATAACGAAGTTTTTTTCCCGCAATTCGCAGCCGATGAAGTTGTTCCGGTTTTTTTTTAGTCGAGTTAGCAACTTTCAGAAACTTTGTACGTGATTTCTTTATTTGATTGCGTAAAAATTTTAGATAGGCCGTTTTTTTTGGTTTCACGTGACTCTTGATTGTGGCGACACGTAATGGCCAGTTCCACGACGAGAGTTCTGAGTACATGGCATGAATAGACTTACGATTTTCATTCTGTTGCTTTGCTACTAAGTGCAAGATTTGGTCCAGGAATAAATCATGTGCAATGTGTAGGTCGCTCGTCGGGGGAATGAGTTGCTGTAATCTATCAGACAGCACATCATAGTCGCGTGTCGCTCCTGCCGCCTGCCTCAAATCACGAAGGTGTTGTTTGAAAGAAGAAACAATTGCTTTCGGCAGTAGGGGCGAAAAGACGGACAGAGCAACAAGTGTTCGTCGTGATGTGACTCGGAGGCGACGAACGGTTTCAGGATCAGCCGTGGCTTCACTCGCTTCCGCACATGCTTTCCACACAGTGTTGAGGAGGGTGTGTAATGTTGTTGTTACAACATCAGATGCGAGATGGTTCAGGTAGGAAGGAGGTTGACTACGAGAAGGGAAATTCCCTTCCTGATCGTAACGAGTTCCATCCCGAGGAGACTTTTCGTCTTCAGCACTTTTGATTAGGGAACCTGCAAGGTGCTCTTCGGTCTGTTTATTAATCACCGCAGGGCCCTCGTGACTCCCTTACTTCAATGATTAAATTATTTACATCGGAAAAAACACTGAAGTTCTCTGGAACTATTTAGAGACCTTCACCTGCTGGGCTATCAGTCTGACTAGGACTTTCCGGAAGACCCCCGATAGTCGTGCTGCCACTACTTGCAAGACCTTCAGAGCCTGCGGCAAGTTCCTCTTCAGTTTGCTCGGCTGCTTCTAAAAGTGGGAAGTCACGCGCCAAAAGATCTTCACGATCGATTCTCAAGGCCTCAAGAGCCTCGGGGCGAACCCGTACCTCTGAAGTTTGGAACGTATTGAAGCCCGTCCCTGCGGGAATCAAGTGACCTAGGATAACGTTTTCCTTAAGACCGACTAGATTATCGACCCGTCCAGCGAGCGCAGCTTCGGTCAGAACCTTAGTTGTTTCCTGGAAGCTAGCTGCCGAAATAAAACTGGAACTCTGCACACTGGCCTTTGTAATGCCGAGTAGCTGTGTGCTTGCCGTAGCGGATTTTGGCTTGGTCCCCTTTGCAGGAGTACCACCAAGAGCTTCAATCGATTCATTGTTTTGGGCGAGAACATCTTTCGGAACTATCGCACCAACTTCAAATTCGCTGTCGCCTTTGTCGGTAATTCGCAAGCAGTCAGCGATCTGGTCATTCGCCTGCCGAAACTCGTGTTTATCGAGCATACTGCCAGGCAATAATTCCGTGTCTCCAACAGTGTCAATCTTCACCTTCCGAAGCATCTGTGAAACAATAATTTCAATATGCTTGTCATCAATTTCAACACGCTGGCTGCGGTAGACATTTTGAATTTCACGAACAAGGTATCTTTGAACTTCTTCTTCACCAGAAATTCGAAGGATGTCATGTGGCACCAAAGGTCCGTCAACAAGAGCCTCTCCTGCGCGAACGATATCTCCAGCATGCACTCGCATATGCTTGCCGTGAGTAATTAAGTGCTCTCGCTCTACACCTGTTTCATTTCGAACAATGATTGTTCGCTTACCGCGTCGTTTTTCACCACTGACTTCAACCTTTCCATCAATTTCAGCCATGATGGCAGGGTCTTTTGGCTTTCTGGCCTCAAAAATTTCGGTTACTCGTGGCAGGCCACCCGTGATGTCCTGCGTACCACTTGCTTCACGAGGTGTCTTTGCAAGGATATGGCCGGCTCGAACAGTCTCTCCGGGTGAGACTTCGATATAGGCTTTTTCAGGAAGGTAGTAGAAGTCAAGGATTTTCCCTGATTCGTCTTCAAGAACTACTTGTGGATGATACACGCCCTTATGTTCCATAATCATTCGGCGAATATGGCCACTCGGATCTTTTTCTACTCGTAGTGTTTCACCGTCAACAACGTCTTCGTACCGAACCTTACCTGCAACTTCGGAGAGAATAGGGATCGAGTGCGGATCCCATTGCACGAGCACTGTGCCCTGTTTTACTTTGTCGTTTTCAGCAACCTTTAGAATTGCACCGGCAGGAATATCGAATTTGTCAATTTCCCGCCCCTTGTCATTCAATATTGCAATTTCACCATTTCGGGCAAGCACGATCAGTTCGCCCTCTTCATTTTTGACAGTTCGGAGGCGAGTGAATTTGGCTGTACCTACATGCTTTGACTTATATTCATTTTCTTCAACATCACGCTGTCCAACTCCACCAATGTGGAATGTTCTCATAGTGAGTTGCGTGCCAGGCTCACCAATACTCTGGGCGCCAATAATTCCAACGGCCATGCCTTCTTCAACCATTGATCCAGTCGACAGATCCATGCCATAGCAAAGTCGACAAACCCCGAGTGGAGCCTCGCACGTAAGTGGGCTACGAACCTGAATCTTTTCAAGTCCGAGGGCTTCGATTTCACGTGCTAATTTGGGCGTGATGAGTTGATCTTCTTCAACAACAACTTCATCGGTAATGGGATTTGTAATATTTGTTCGACTGACTCGACCGCGAATACTATCGGCCAGGTTAACTTCCACTTTTTCGCCACGATAGATAACAGTTTTCTCAATACCTTGGGTTGTGCCACAATCATGCATCGTGACCACAACATTCTGCGCGACATCGGCTAGTTTTCGTGTGAGATATCCTGAATCAGCGGTTTTGAGAGCTGTGTCAGCCAGTCCTTTACGAGCCCCGTGAGTGGAACTGAAGTATTCGAGAACAGTTAGACCTTCTCGGAAGTTCGCTTTAATAGGCGTCTCGATGATTTTACCTGAAGGTTTCGCCATAAGTCCTCGCATGCCGGCAAGTTGACGAATCTGTTCAACACCACCGCGAGCACCCGAATGAGCCATCAGATAGATCGGATTAACATAACCAGAATATCGGTTACTAGAACCAGTGTCCTGTTTGAGGTCATCCATCATTTCCTTGGTGATCTGCTCACGAACATGAGTCCATGTATCAAGAACCTGATTGTAACGCTCACCATCAGTGATAACACCACGTGAATAGAGCTTACGAATTTTGCTTACTTCTTTATCAGCCTTACTAAGAATTTCAGGTTTGTTGTCAGGCGTGATGAGATCATCTGTTGCGAAGGAAAGGCCACTATTCGTGCTCCAGCTAAAGCCAACACGATTCATATTGTCTAAAAGATCAATCGTATGACGTCTTCCGAGTAACTGATAGCAATCAGAGATCACCTTTGCTAATTCACTTGAACGCATTGGTAGGTTGTAGAAGAGCATGCTTTCGGGCAGTATTGAGTTGAAAAGGACACGGCCAGCGGTCGTCTCCGTAATCGCTCCAGATTCACCAACAGCACCCTTCTCATCAATTTCACAGCGGTGCTCCGGCAACTTAACTTTGATAATTGCATGGGTGTCGACCTTGCCAAGAGAGTGAGCCATCTCAACTTCCGCAAAGCTTCGGAAGACCATACCCTCGCCGCGACGGCCGGCCATCGACATTGTCAGGTAGTAACATCCCATCACCACGTCCTGTGACGGCGAGATAATTGGTGCACCATTGGAAGGACTAAAGATATTATTTGTTGCCAGCATCAGAGTATGTGCTTCCACCTGAGCTTCTATAGAGAGTGGAAGATGGACTGCCATCTGGTCACCATCAAAGTCAGCATTGAATCCCTTGCAGACA